>JAJTEZ010000057.1 GCA_021298335.1 Saprospiraceae bacterium
CATATACAGGTACTTATGGTTTAAAAGTCAATGCAGGAAAATCCGTAACCTGGAAAGACCTGATCATCGCCATGCCCGTCAATACCAGTTCACCCGTGGTACGCAATGAAGGAACTCTCACGCTCCAAAATATGACAATCGACGGAAATCAATCACACAGCTCAATCATTCAAAACGAAGGAGCAGGGCAGGTCAATGTAGCTCAGACGGTTTCCATCAAAAAATAATAAAAAAATAAATATGAATCAATGCTAATTATATTCAAATTCATCATAATATGTTTTACATATATTGATTTGTTATAATAAGGCAACATTTATATGATTTAAATATATTAAAAAACGACACAATTAAAAATTTAGGCATAGTTTTTGACCATGCTGTATATCGTAAATCTATGTTTTTTGATGGCCGGTATACAGTTTCAAAATCAGTTCCTTCTTGACAAATTCTTGAGAATGCCTTATACTTGCATCTCATTTAGGCGTATCTGCCGGTCAATGTTTCCCACACATCTACAAAACCATTTTTTCGTAAGATCCCAGTTATTGTGTCTGGGACGAACAACATCAAATATGAACCGTATTTACAGTTTTTTTATTTTCATTCTGGTTGGATACACATTGACGGCTCAGGAAAAATCCATCACTCCTCTTGACCTGGTCAGCGAGGCCAAACAACAACAGCAACCTACCAGCATCAACCCTTTTCAAGTGGTCGCGCAAGCTGATCGCTCTGTAGTACCGACTGAAGTAGGCGATTATACCCTGCTGAAAATGGACAGAAATCTGTCAAACCAGATTCTTAAAAACCACTATCCCTTCATCACCCTGACCATCCCTCAGACCGGAAGAAACAACCTTACCTTAGAACTGGTAGAGGTAAAACCAATGACTGAAGATTTTATGCTTCGGGTAGCGCCTTCAATGGAGATTATGCCCATTTCCAAAGCAAAACATTACCGTGGCATCATTCAGGGTGCAGAAAAAAGTATAGCAGCAATTTCATTTTTTGAAGATGAAGTCATGGGCGTCATCTCACACCCGGCGGCATCCGGAAATATTGTCCTTGGAAACCTTGATAATTCCGACCAGATCATTCTTTACCAGGATGACAGCCTGGCAGATCAGTTTCAGTTCGACTGCCAGGCTAAAGACGGCGAAGTTGCCTATACCTCCGACCAATTGCGCGGAGTAAAAGGTGCTGCCAGGTCTTTGACAGACTGCGTCAGACTTTATCTGGAGGTCGACAATGACATCTATATCAATAAGGGAAGCAGCGTCTCGTCTGTACAAAATTTTATTACCGGTATTTTCAACCAGGTAGCCACACTATATGCTGCGGAGCAACTAAACATTGCCGTCTCTGAAATCGTGGTTTGGACGCAAACCAGTCCCTACACAGGAACAAATTCTATCGGCATGCTGAATTCCTTCACCTCTTACAGGCAAGGATTCAATGGCGACCTGGCACAGCTGCTCTCCTACAAGGCAAGCGGTGGTGTTGCCTACGTAGACGGACTCTGCCGCTCCAACCCGGACTTTAGCATGAGCTATGCCGGTATTTCTTCCAGTTTCCAGACGGTGCCAACTTACAGCTGGAGTGTTGAGGTCACAGCCCATGAATTTGGTCACCTGTTTGGCTCACAGCATACACACGCCTGTGTTTGGAATGGCAACAATACGGCTATTGACGGATGCTACACACCGGAAGGTTCCTGCCCCAATCCGGGCATTCCTAGCGGGGGAGGTACCATTATGTCGTATTGCCATCTGACCGCCACCGGAATTAATTTCACAAAAGGTTTTGGTCTGCAACCAGGCAATGTCATGCGCAGTGAAGTGACCAATGCTGCCTGCCTGCAACCCTGCCAGACAGGAGGTGGTGGAAATACCTGTACTCAAAACACACTCAGCCTCGAACTTCGCACCGACAATTACCCCACTGAAACAAGCTGGAACATTAAAAATGCTCAGGGAACTGTCGTCTATTCAGGAAGCCAGTATACATCTCCGAACACCTTGTATAATATCGCGCTTTGCCTTCCAACAGGCTGTTTCACCTTTACCATCAACGATGGCTACGGTGACGGCATCTGTTGCACCTATGGCAGCGGATACTACAGAATTAAACAAGGAACTGTCATTCTGACTTCAGGAAGTACCTTCGGCAGCAGCGAAACAAAATCGTTTTGTGCCACGGGGACTACCACTACAAGTTGTACTGATGGCATCAAAAACGGAAGTGAAACAGGCATTGACTGCGGTGGCGCCAACTGCCCCGCATGTCCAAGCTGTACAGACGGAGTCAAAAATGGCCAGGAAACAGGCGTCGACTGCGGTGGACCCAGTTGTCCCGCATGCCCAAGCTGCACTGATGGAGTGCAAAATGGTACAGAAACAGGTATCGACTGTGGAGGTTCCTGCGCTCCATGCCAAAGCAATGGATGTGTGATGATCTCACAGATTGCCGGACATTACTTCGAAGCAGGGCTGGACGGATGGCTGGATGGCGGTACAGACTGCGCGCGTACACTCACAATATTGTCGCCTGAAGGTTCTTATTCCATTCAACTAAGAGACAACTCACTCGAACAATCAGCGATGACGTCGCCCGTTTGGAATTTTTCTCAGTTCGACTCAGTGACCATAGAATTTAGCTTCAGACCTACTGGTTTTGAGACCGGTGAAGATTTCTGGATACGCTATTACAATGGATCGACCTGGACAACAATACAAACCTTGGCCTTTCCAACTCAATTTAACAATAACATCACCTACACCGGCAAAGTCAAACTCACAGCCCCTTTGGCTGCAACGGCTCAACTCAGATTCCAGTGCGATGGCAGCGACAATTCAGACATCGTCTATGTGGATGCTGTGGTAGTCAAAGGTTATAAATCCACGTCAACAGCCACCTGTACTGACGGCATCAAAAACGGCTTAGAAACCGGCATCGATTGCGGTGGACCCACCTGTCCCGCCTGTCCTACATGCAGTGACGGCATCAAAAATGGCACTGAAACCGGTATCGATTGCGGTGGCTCCTGTCCACCCTGTGCGACTGCCTCCTGTACTGACGGCATCAAAAATGGTCAGGAAACAGGTATCGACTGCGGTGGACCCACCTGTCCCGCCTGTCCTACCTGCAGTGACGGCATCAAAAATGGCACTGAAACCGGTGTCGACTGCGGTGGCTCGTGCCCTGCTTGTCCTAGCTGTTCAGATGGAGTGCAAAATGGCACTGAAACCGGTGTCGATTGCGGTGGTACCTGTCCGGCATGCCCTTCCGGTGGCAACTACATAGTATTGTCAGGTCATTATTTTGAAACAGGCATGGACGGCTGGATTGACGGTGGTTCAGATTGCTTCAGATACCAGGGGCCACTTTCTCCGGAGGGTGCTTACAGCATTCGATTGCGCGATAATTCAGATGTCCAGTCGGCAATGACTTCGCCCTTTTATCAGCTGGCCAATTATGCCTCTGTTCAGGTAGAATTCAAAATGCGGGGGGAAAGCATGGATGCCGGTGAGGATTTTCAACTCCAGTATTTCAACGGCATTGCCTGGTCTACGATCGGAACGTTTGCATCAGGTACGCACTTCAATAACAACCAGTTGTATACTTTTACAGTGACACTGCAATCAAACCTGGCCAATAGTGCGCAATTCCGATTCATGTGCAACGGATCCGAAAATGATGACATCGTGTATATCGATGCTGTGATCATTCGCGCATCCACCACAACAGGCCAGGGAGAGATTCCACTCGCAATTGTAAATGAACAGAATGTACAGGTTCCTGCGGATGTGCAGCACCAGCCAATAGGAATATTCCCCAATCCAACCACAGGAATCCTGAATCTGGATACGGAAGAGACGATATTGCGGTGGAACATGATTTCAATGTCTGGTATACTGGTGGCCACATTTGAAGGCAATGTCCAACAAGCAGATCTTTCCCATCTTCCCGCCGGCCTGTATCTCATCAGAATTGAAACAGAAGACAAGGTGTACACTGCAAAAGTACGGAAGGAATAGACATGTTTTGTGAAAAAGATCTGCCTGATTGAAGGTCATATTTCAATTTGATAAAAACAAAAAGCCTCGCTGCAACAGTCTGTTCAGCGAGGCTTTTTTCAATAGTGACCAACCAATTTACATGGTAAGAGGTGTGATTGCATCTCTTCAGGTCTTTTAATTAGAGGTAATGGCAAAACAATAGCCCATTTCATTTGTTTTAATATAAAAGATTGTGTTAAATTATATTAGCAGAATATTGTTGCGAATTTGGGGCTTTCGATGGTCGGGTCCTGATCCCGAAATGATTCCGAAAAAGGTGTATGCTGTCTATCCGCATACATCCAACTGGGACTTTCTGTTGGGAATGCTGCTGAAATGGGGAATGCCCATAAAAGTCAATTATGTCGGCAAAAATGCCTTATTTCGATGGCCCTATGGCTGGTTATTCCGCAGGCTGGGAGGTATTCCGGTAGACAGAAGCAAAAGCACTAATTTTGTAGACAACATGGCGGCTCAATACGGCCTCTATGACGAACTGGCTTTTGCGATCGCTCCTGAAGGAACGAGAAAACGAGTGCGAAAATTTAAATCAGGATTTTATTACATTGCCCTGAAGGCTGGAGTACCCATCATATTAGTAAAATTTGATTTCGGAACGAAAACAGCCGATTTCAGTGAACCTTTCTACCCTACCGGCGATTATACAGCCGACATGCATTTAATCGTAAAACATTTTCAGGGCACTGTTGGCAAAAATCCTGAACAGGGATGCCGGTGGGAAGATGAAGTGATTTACGAGAAACACAACTGATAAAGTATGCGTAACAATCTTTTTGTCCTCGGCGGCCTGCTTGCAGCCTGGATTTTTCTATCCAATTCTTCCGGAGTGCCTCAGGCAGTAACAAAGGCTCCCGGTGAGGCAAACCACAATTCCTGTGCCTCCTGCCACACGCCTGCCGGTAGTTACAATACAAACGTTACATTGGAAGTCCTGAATTCGGATTCAATGGCTGTAACTCATTATCAGCCGGGACAAACGTACACAATCCGGCTGAAAGTCACTGCTACCAACAATCCGAAGGCATATGGTTTTCAGATGGCCTGTCTGGATTCCTTGACCAACACAGACTATGGAGTCTGGTCAGTGCTGGGAGAAAAAGTCAAGCAGCAAAACCTGAATGTGGGCGGTAAGCAACGCAAATACCTGGTACAGTCCTCTCCAAAAACATCTGGAACGTTTACAGCCAATTGGAAAGCTCCGGCTTCAGACGTTGGAAAAATGAAATTTTACTTCACCGGGCTTGCTGTAAATCTCAACGGCAATACCAATGGAGACAACAATAAATTTGGACAGCTAAGCCTTCCAGGACCTGTTTCATCTATCGAGTCTACTCAAATTGCTCATCAGTCCCCCTTCTATCCCAACCCTATGACAGATGTTTGCTTTGTGCGCGATGATCAAACCCGTCTGCTACGTTTTACAGAAACCTCAGGCTGCCAGTTTGAAATCATCGCCAGTAAAGGTGCTTCTGCAGATGTATCGCAGATCCCTCCGGGAACATATGCTGTTCAAGGGTATGCGGAAAACGGAAAAATCCTGTGGAATTCACTTGCCATAAAAAAGTAAGACGCGAAAATTGTTGATGAATGTGCGTTCCATGAAAGAAAAAAGACGCGTAGTACTTGTAAATTATATCAACGCCAAACCATTTGCCGAAGGACTTTCCTCAGCAGTCGGTGCAGAACATTTTTCGGTATCGCTTCAAAATCCGGCACAATGCGCACTGGATTTTGCAGATGGCAAAGCGGATATCGCCCTTGTTCCTGTCGGGGCTCTTTCCGATTTAAAGGACTTCAACATCATCACAGATTTTTGCATCGGATGTGATGGCGAAGTGCGCACGGTAGCCTTATTCAGCCACCTGCCTATCTCAGATTGCCGTCGCCTCCTGCTTGACAACCACTCCCGAACTTCCTTTTTACTTTCCAGAGTCATCCTGGAACAGTTAATGCATATTCAGTTGCCTTGGCAGCAGATTGATGTACAGACCTTTCAGCACCGGGAAGATGATCTGATTCTGATGATTGGAGATAAGGTGTTTGAGCAGGAAACAAAGTTTACCTACCACCTGGACCTGGGTGCAACCTGGAAGGAATGGACAGGTCTGCCCTTTGTGTTTGCAGTTTGGATTGCAAGAAAACATATATTAGCAGAGGAAATTCAGTTGTTGAACAGCATTCTTGCACAAGGCATGGACAAACTGGACGACATCATTCGCAATGAAAACCACGGCAACGTGGTTTTATCTGAATATTACAAACGCAACATCAGTTATCATATGGACGAAAGAAAAAGACAAGCCCTGGCTCTCTTCCAGGACAGAGCGGGCAAGTTATAGTAAAAATTGTTGCAGCTTGGTGTACCTTTGCGTCCGAAACAGAAAGTAGACATGAAGACAGTTCTCTCCGCAATCCAGCCCACTGGTGACATGCATCTGGGAAATTATTTTGGGGCCGTAAAAAACTGGGTGCGGCTGCAGCAGGATTATCGATGCTATTACGGTGTAGTGGATTACCATGCCATGACAATGCCTTATGAAGTCAACAAGTTGAGAACCAACACCTGGGAGCTGATTACAAACCTGGTGGCTGTGGGCATCAAACCAGAAAACCTCTTCGTCCAGTCACTTGTGCCTGAGCATACCGAACTTGGGTGGATCTTTAACTGCTTTTGTTCTTACGGTCAATTGACGAGAATGACGCAATTTAAGGACAAAAGTCACCAGGTAAAGGAAGGAGGAAAGGAAGAATTTATTTCGGTTGGACTGCTCGATTATCCGGTTTTGCAGTCGGCAGATATCCTGATTTATAAGGCCGACTTTGTACCTGTAGGCAAAGATCAGGAACAGCATCTCGAACTAACCAGAGATATCGCCCACCGCTTTAATACGCAGGTTGGTAAGGAATACTTCATTCTGCCGGAGCCGCTCTATACTGAAACTCCCAAGATACGCTCCACAGCCGATCCCACAAAAAAAATGAGCAAATCGGCCGGAGAAAAACACTATATCAATGTCTTTGCCGACGAAGATACAATCCGGCGACAGATCAAAAGTGCCGTGACCGATTCGGGGGATACGCCTACAGGCAGCATGGCCGAAGGTATCCATAACTTGTTTGAACTGATGAAAGCCGCGGGTGACAATCAATCTCACGATGACCTAATGGCAGCCTACCACACAGGGACGCTGAAATATGTAGACCTCAAACAAGCCACCGCAGATGCGCTGGTCAATCTTACTCGAGAATTTATTGATCGGAAAAAAGCACTGCAGTCAGATAAAAAAATACTTAAAGAGCAGGTCAAACAATCCTCTGCGGATATCAGGAAAGTAGCACAACAAACACTCAAAGAAGTAAAGGAACTGGTGGGATTGCTGAATGTACCGTTTTAAATTTTGGGATACAAACAATTTTTTAGACGTTTTGTTCATTTTTTCAGTGTTTTGCATGAAAAATCGCAAAATAATCCCGGGATGAAATACAAGCAATGGAAGATTTATGTAACTTTCATACATGAACTTTTCTATTCCATACCAATTAGTCTCTGAGCAAGAATGCATTCTCGCATGTATCCGGCAGGAACGTTGGGCTCAAAAAAAATTATATGAGGATCATTACACCCAAATGATGTCAGTGGCTTTAAGGTATGCCGGCAACCATGAGGAGGCAATGGACATTCTCCACGAAAGCTTTGTTAAGATTTTTCGAAATATTGGGTCTTTCCAGCCAGGCACTTCTGTGTCAGCCTGGATCAGAAAAATTGTCATCAATACCTCCATCGACTTCTACCGACGAGAAAAAAAACGCAAAACAGAGGCGCTGGAGGAAGCATTGCAAATCAAAAGCACTATTCCTGATGCCATCTCTACCCTATCAAGTGATGAAATTCTCATAGCCATACAGCAATTACCTCCCTCCTATCGTTCTGTATTTAACTTATATGTCATTGAAGGATATGCTCACAAAGAAATTGCAGAGATGCTAGGTGTTAACGAAAGCACATGTCGTGCAAACCTGGTGAAAGCGAGAAATAAACTTCAGCATATATTGTTGAAACAGGAAAATGATCCACATGGATACACAGAAGTTTGATGATCTGATCAAGTCAAAAATGGATGCATTAAAGGTGCCTGAAAATAAGGAAGCCTGGGCAACCTTCACCGAAAAGGAACCAGCAATGCAAGCCAATACTGAAGCTTTCGATCATTTAATCAGGTCAAAAATACATCGCATACATCCTGTTTTCAAAGAAAGACACTGGGCAGCAATGGAATTACGGTTGCAACTGATCAAAACCCGCATTCAGACAATACTGCTTTCCAAAGTAATGGAAGGACTGGGTGTCTTACTGATTGTCCTCACCTATTCACTGGGACATAAAGCACATGTCGACCCTGTACAGCAAGTACCGAAGACCTGTCCTGTGATTGAGATACAAACGCCCGGCTTGAAACCAAAAAGTAAAGGGCCCATTGCACATAGCCTAAAATCAGACCCGAAAAACCATCTTTCCGCTATCGACACCCACCTCGCAGGATTGGACACACAGAAGCGGGCATTGGTGGCGGAGGCCGGATACGACAACCTACACAACCAGAATGCAGACGCCCAAAAAGTTTACGTGGAGCCAATTTCTTCTGTCATCGCTTCCATATATGCTGTGAATGAAACTGCTGTTAAAGGAACGGAAGAAACAGAAGGCAATCCATTAGAAGTTGATAATTCAGGTGAGTCGGAAATGATGTGGATAACGAGCCCGCTATCAAGTGCAGCCGGCAACACTCCGGAATCTGAGATGGCCTTTTCGATGGGGCATCGATTGATTACTCCGGTACATTTTCCTTCCACCAGGTATTATTTGGGAGGTTACGCCACTGCCGACGTTAACCTCATCAATACACCCTTTGACAAACTGTATTCTATTTCTTCCTACAAAAAAGAAGCCATCAACCACTCTTTTGGACTTTCTTTTTCAGGTAAAAAGGGACAGCTTGAATGGGAAGCAGGCCTTGAATTTGTACAACGGAAATATAAGCCGGCAACCATTACCGAAACGTTTGGGCAGGGACCTGATTACTATTTTGAAACCAGCCTGAAAGAGATACGATACACGATTGCAGGCATTCCATTCCACTTAAAGTACCATTTTTCAGAGCAACAAACATGGAGTGCATACATGGTCACTACGCTGCAAACCAATCTGATCATGGATGCTGGCTACATGATCGAAGAAGAACTCAAACATGGACGTCCCATGCCTTCAAGATACACTCCGGAGGCTCCCAGACTTGAAGAAAAACCATTCATCAAAGGATTGCTCCACGGTGAATCGCTTACAAAAAATTATTACATCCATGCGGGCATCGGTCTTGGCATGCAGAAATCACTGTTTCAGCATACATCGATGTACATGCAGACTTCCTACTTTCGGCACATCATTAGCAATGATATCGGCATTGGTCCCAATAAGGATAAAATTCACGGTACTTCCTTCCAGTTGGGCATAAAAACATTGCTGCGATAAACATTCCTGCATTCACCCGGGTTTATTCAAAAAAAGGAGTCAGCATGCGTCTGGTGGTGTTTTTCTTCCTGCTATTTGCCAAGTGTGCAACTTCTCAGGGTCAACTGGTGCAAGACGCTGACAAAGCGTTGGCGGCCAGAAACTACGCCCAGGCTCTCAAGTTGTACAGGCAAATCGACTCGATGGGCTATGGCAGTCAGGCACTCTTTGCAAACATGGCCATTGCATCGACATCACTCCATCAGCATGCCAATGTGGTCCTTTACCTGGAGAAAGCAAAAAAATATAAGCCCACTTCTCAAGAAGTACTGGCACTTGCTGCGCAACTGCTTCCAGAAAACAATGCATTCTCAGAAGATGAAGGAACATATGAAAGAATAGCCAATCGTTGCACTGGGTTTTTATCAGACGATAGCTGGACCTGGTGTTCAATTTTCTTCATTGCCTTATTGCTTGCTTTCATTGCGATCCGAATGGTTCTCCCACGCATTGCTTTATATTCGTTGCCCCGTGTGAGGCAGTGGCAGTTTCTTTTACTCTCCATTGCTACGTTATATTGTCTCTTTGCCTCAAGGTACCGACATAACCAAATCTTTGACAATCAGAATCTGATCATCACCTCGTCCCATTGTGTTTTGAAAATGGGTCCTGACAGCCAAAGTCCTGATCTGATGCAACTCGAAGCAGGCACAAAAGTAGAATTGCAGGAATCGCTGGGTGAATGGTGGGAAGTGGAAACAATGCAGGGAGACAAAGGGTGGATTATGGCATCATCAGCCATGAGGATTTAGTTATTTAAATACACCCATGGACTAGTTGAGAACTAACTCACAGTCAAATCGGTGTCAATATAGCATGTGCACCTCAGTCCCAGTAAGCTTGTGTAGAAAACAGACGGGTATAGAGTTTATTCTCCTCCAAAAACGGACTTGAAGTAAGATCGATTCATAAAGGCAATATTCTCGAGCTTGATTTCCTTGGGGCATTCCGCTTCGCAAGCTCCCACATTGGAACACATGCCAAAACCCTCCTTGTCCATTTGTGCCACCATAGACTGAACACGTTTTTCACCTTCGACCTCACCCTGGGGCAACAAACCAAGATGGCTGATCTTGGCAGAGGTAAAGAGCATGGCTGAGCCATTGGGACAAGCGGCCACGCAAGCTCCGCATCCAATACAGGCGGCTGCTTCGAAGGCTTTACCGGCTCTGTCTTTTTCGATTGGAATAGCGTTGCCGTCAGGAGCCTGTCCTGTATTTACAGAAATATAACCTCCCGCCTGAATGATTCTGTCAAATGCAGAGCGGTCAACTACGAGGTCCTTAATCACAGGAAAAGCTTTGGCACGATAAGGCTCAACCACAATGGTTTCGCCATCTTTAAAATGTCGCATGTGCAGTTGGCAGGTGGTAGTTCCGCCGTTAGGACCATGTGGCTGGCCATTGATGACCATTGAGCAGGTACCGCAAATCCCCTCGCGGCAATCATGTTCGAAAGCAACGGGCTCTTGCTTCTTACTCACGAGTTCTTCGTTGAGTACATCCAGCATTTCCAGAAATGACATGTGCTCGTTTGCCTGTACGGCATAGGATTCGAAATTCCCTTTGGATGAATTGTTTTTTTGTCTCCAGACTTTTATATTCAATTTCATGACTTGCTGATTTAATACTTGACCAAATTACTTGTAACTTCTTGTTTTGAGCTCAACATTCTCAAAAATCAGAGCTTCCTTGTTCAGAACGGGTTCATTTTCATCCCAAGCCCAGGCGGCTACATATGCAAATTCATCGTCTTTTCTGAGGGCTTCACCCTCTGGAGTGGCCGATTCTTCCCTGAAATGTCCACCACACGACTCGTTGCGATTGAGGGCATCCACCATCATTAGTTCACCCAGCTCAAGGAAGTCAGCCACTCGGATTGCTTTTTCCAGTTCCGGATTATATTCTTCATTTGTACCCGGCACAAACACATCCTTGTAAAATTCCTCTCGCAGTTCCCTGATCATTTGGCGTCCTTTCT
>JAJTEZ010000211.1 GCA_021298335.1 Saprospiraceae bacterium
CGCAGATTTACCCTTCGCCAGTACCTTGTGTGGCAGTTGCAGCCAGGTGTGTCCTGTTAAAATTGACCTGCATGGGCAACTATGGCACTGGCGACAAAAAGCGATGATGACTGGGAGAATTTCTATTATAAAAAAAATGCTGGGTGGTAGCTTTGCCTGGTTGTTGACACGCCCTTCATTGTTTAAAGCATGTTTGGTGGCCGGCGGCCTGGCAGGCAGGATGTTGTCTGCAAAATATATGAGGAACCTTTCTGGCTGGACTCGACACAGAGATTTACCACCATTACCGAAGCGACAGTTTGATTCATGGTATAAGCAGCAATATGAGCAGCAGAAATAAAATCCTCCAAAACATTGCCAGGGCTCAGTATCCGGAAGTCACTAAGCCGGAAATTTATAAACACGGATATTCTGAACAGGATGTTTTGACCGGTTTTCTGGATGCCTGCCGCCGCAATGGCACAGAAATCATTTCGGTTTCAGACCGGGAGGAAGCCACGAAAGCATATAAAAGGACCGTTTTTCAGCATGAATCTGCAAATGATCAGCTGACAGCTCTATTGGTGGAAAGTACGTTGGGAGTAGCCGAAAACGGCTCGGTCTGGCTGCCGGAGGAGGCACTGCCGGACCGCGTTGCTCCGTTTGCATGCGAGCATCTCTGTGTTCTTCTTTTTCTGGAAAACCTGGTACCGCCGATGCACCACGCCTATCAACGATTTTTGGACCATGCCAGCGGAAACCCGGCCGGTGTGGTATCCGGATTTGGCGTTTTTATTGCGGGACCCTCCAAAACCGCTGATATCGAACAGACCCTCGTTACCGGTGCCCAGGGAAGTAAAAAGCATACCCTATTTCTCATCACTTCAATGTAAGCTGAATATGTCTCATCAACCTTATTTACAGTTGCATCCCGCTGACAATGTGCTAGTCGCACTGCAGGATTTACATGCCGGCACACGGATACAGTTCCAGGGCCTGGATTTTACCCTGCCAGAAGATATTCCGGCAAAGCACAAATTTTTCCTTTCACCCCTTTCGGCAGGCAGTGACATCAGCATGTATGGTACGCTTGTAGGTAAGGCGGTAGTCGATGTGGGCCAGGGAAGTTTGATGCATACACACAATACGCATCATGCCGCTGCATCCTATGGCGTCAGGAACAGTCAATATGTCTGGCAAAAACCAGATACCGGCAGATGGACGCAAATGCAATTTATGGGTTATCACCGCGCTGATGGGCAAGTGGGCGTACGCAATTACTGGCTGGTCATCCCGCTTGTCTTTTGTGAAAATAAAAACGTGGACACATTGCGGGACGCTTTTATTCAGGAGCTTGGCTATGCCCGACCCAATCCGTACAGGAGGATGGTGCGATCATTACTCAAAAAGCAACAAGGTGGACCAGATTCATTGAAATCGTTTGAAGATGGAAACTATATTTCTGATCGGCCATTCCCACAAATTGATGGTATCCGTTTCCTGCAGCATGACGGCGGTTGTGGCGGGACCAGGGAAGATGCGAGCAACCTGTGCAAGCTACTGGCCGGCTATGTCGTCAATCCTAATGTAGCGGGTGCAACCATCCTCAGCCTGGGTTGCCAGCATGCGCAGATACCCCTGTTTGAGGAGGAACTGAAGATGCGGATGCCGACTTCGACCAAGCCCGTGTACATCTTTGAGCAGCAGCAATATGGCACAGAACATGCCATGCTGGAAGCTGCGGTTACGACCACATTCACTGGCATGATGGAAGCCAACCAACTGCAACGCAAGCCGGCACCTTTGTCAAAGCTGACAGTGGGTGTAAAATGCGGTGGTTCTGACGGCTTTTCGGGCATTTCTGCCAATCCTGCTGTAGGTCACGCTGCCGACCTTTTAGTAGCACTGGGTTCAAAAATTCTCATGGCAGAGTTTCCCGAACTGTGCGGCGTGGAGCAGGAGCTGATCAATCGTTGCGTCGACGATGAAACGGCACAGCGATTTTCTGCTTTAATGCAGACTTATTCTGAAAGAGCCATTGCAGTAGGCTCCGGCTTTGATATGAATCCATCTCCGGGCAATATCCGCGACGGATTGATCACAGACGCCATCAAATCGGCGGGAGCTGCAAAAAAGGGAGGAACGTCTCCCATTGTGGATGTTTTACCTTATGGGCACTATGCAAAGAAAGCCGGCTTGTCATTACTCTGTACACCCGGCAATGATGTAGAATCCACATCCGGTATGGCGGGTGCAGGATGTACTATCCAATTGTTTACCACCGGCCTGGGCACACCTACAGGCAATCCTGTCTCGCCGATGGTCAAAATTGCCACCAATGACACTCTGACACGCCGCATGCCGGATATCATCGACATCAATTGCGGCGGTGTCATCACAGGTGAAAAAACCATAACTCAGTCTGGGGAAGAAATCCTGGAATATATCATTCGACTCGCATCCGGAGAGATAGATACGTGTGCAGAACGAAACGGACAGGAAGATTTTATTTTCTGGAAACGGGGGGTATCTTTGTAAGAAGTTCAAACAGGAGAGATGTTTTCTTTACAACATAAAAACGCAGTCGTCACAGGAGGGGGTAGTGGTATCGGCAAAGCAATTGCCTTGCTCTTTGCACGACAGGGAGCACATGTATCCATACTGGATCTGTCGCTGGAAGCCGCCGAACAGGTGAGTGCCGATATTCGGGCGGAAGGTGGCAGTGCATTGGCACATCAGGTGGATGTGAGCCGGCAATGCGGGAATAGCCCACGTTGGCAAGCTTCATGAGACCAGCGAAGTAGACCTGGACAGGTTGTACGGAGTCAATGTCAAGGGATGCTACAATTGTATGTATGCCGTGTTGCCCCGAATGATGGAAAGAAACGGGGGGGTCATCCTCAATATGGCCTCGATCGCGGCGCTGGTAGGCCTGCCGGACAGGCTTGCCTATTCCATGTCGAAGGGCGCTGTCTATGCTATGACACTGTCTGTGGCTAAAGATTACTTGCCTTACAAGATCCGATGTAACTCCATATCGCCGGCGCGGGTCCATACGCCGTTTGTCGATGGCTTCATTGCCAAAAACTACCCGGGACAGGAGTCAGAAATGCTTGCCCGACTTGCTGCCACCCAGCCCATTGGTCGCATGGGCACACCCGATGAAATTGCCGCCCTTGCCTTGTATTTGTGTTCGGATGAGGCGGGATTCATCACGGGCTGTGATTATCCGATTGATGGGGGATTTGTCAAACTGAATAACTAAACGCGAACTATGCGACTCATACGCTTTGGACAGCCGGGCATGGAAAAACCGGGTATTGTTCTACAAGACAACTGGCTGGATGTCAGCCAGTTTGGGGAAGATTATACGGAGCAATTCTGGGCTACTGACGGGCCCAAAAGGCTGGCAGAGTGGCTGGCAGGAAATCCTAAACTGTCGGAAATAGACAAAAGTACCCGTCTGGCTTGTCCCCTTACCAGGCCCTCAAAAATCATTTGCATCGGACTGAATTACGCCGATCACGCCCTGGAGAGCCAGATGCAGGCTCCGGCTGAACCGGTGGTGTTTTTTAAGGCCACAACGGCAATGGCAGGTCCCTATGATGATGTGATCCTGCCCCGGGGAAGCGAAAAGACGGACTGGGAAGTGGAATTGGCTGTCATCATTGGCAAGGAGGCAAGGTACGTGTCGGAAGAGGATGCTCTGTCACATGTAGCAGGTTATTGTCTGCACAATGACTATAGCGAACGTGCATTTCAGCTGGAAAGGGGTGGTCAGTGGGTTAAGGGAAAAAGCTGCGATACATTTGCACCTCTGGGTCCATGGATAGCTACCCCTGATGAATTTGATGATGTACAAAACCTCCGATTGTGGCTGAGCGTCAATGGCAAAACGATGCAGGATGGTAATACGTCCAACATGATCTTTGGCGTGGTTTTTCTGGTGCACTACCTGAGCCAGTTTATGACCTTACTTCCCGGAGACATCATCAGTACCGGTACTCCGGCAGGGGTAGGCCTGGGACAGAAACCTGAGCCCTGGTATCTGAAGGCAGGAGATATTGTCGAACTGGGCGGCGATGGACTGGGATGCAGCCGTCAGCGAATTATTCCGTTTCAACAATAAGGTTTCGTATGCACATCATCGACAGCCACCAGCATTTCTGGAAATATGACGCCGTCCGCGATGCCTGGATCACGGAGGAAATGGCCGTCTTACAACGAGACTTTTTACCGTCAGAGTTGGCGGGAATCTATCAGGAAGAGGGTATCGCAGGTTGTGTGGCAGTACAGGCCGACCAGTCGCTGTATGAAACCCTGTTTTTGGTGGGTCTGGCTGCCGAACATGACTTCATCAGAGGTGTTGTAGGCTGGGTAGACTTTCGGGCAGACAATATTCATGAAGAGCTTGAAAAGATGGTTTCATTTCCGGTAGTAAAAGGTTTTCGCCACATTATCCAGGCTGAAAATGCGGATGTTTTTTTGCAAAATGAGAAATTCTGTCAGGGTATAGGCCTGCTGGCACAATTTGATTTTACCTATGATCTGTTAGTCTATGCACGTCAATTGCCGGTCTATGCACGTCAATTGCCGGCTGCAAGGCGCTTTGTACACCAGTTTCCTCACCAGGCCTTCGTCCTTGACCATGGGGGAAAGCCCGATATTCGAAGCATCATTGCCTCTGGCGGAAAGGTGTTTGAACATGAACAATTTATCTGCTGGAAAAACGAAATTGACCTGCTGGCGCAATTTCCGAATGTATGTTGCAAGTTGTCCGGGTTCATCACGGAGGCTGATTGGGGCTGTTGGACGAAAGAAGACATTACCCCCTTCGTAGATGTGTTGTTGGAGGCGTTTGGGCCCTCCCGGCTGATGGTGGGCAGCGACTGGCCCGTGTGCCTGCTGGCAGCTAAAGCAGAGGAGCATGTCCTGTATCCGGTGTCGGCATGGGTAGAGCAACTTTCAATCAATGAGCAGCAACAAATCTATAGTGGTACTGCCACCTCATTTTACAGACTCTACTGAATATGGATTTACAACTTGAAAACAAAGTGATTCTCGTCACGGGCGGGGCAAAAGGCATTGGAGAAGGCATCGTCAGGGTGCTGTCACAGGAAGATGCCATCCCTGTCATCATAGGCCGCAATCAGGCGGACAATGAGCGGCTGGCAGACCAGCTGAGCCTGGAAGGCAGGCGAGTCCATGCGGTGGAGGCCGAGCTTACGGAGCCCGAAGCCTGCAGGCAAGCGGTGGAGGC
>JAJTEZ010000212.1 GCA_021298335.1 Saprospiraceae bacterium
ACTAAAGGGTTCGCACAAGGCAATCGAATGCAGGGAATGTCACAAGCCGGACTACATTGCTGATTTCAATATCAAGAAAAACAAAAGCACCTTCCTTGGTCTGGATGTTAAATGCTTATCATGTCATGAGGATTACCATCAGAAAACGATGTCGGCGGATTGTGCGACATGTCATACTTTTGAAAAATGGGCACCGGCCACTGCTTTCAATCATGCAAAGACTTCATTCCCTTTGAAGGGTGCACATCAGAAAGTTGAATGTATTGACTGCCATAAGATGGAAACGAAGAGCGGCAAGAAATTTCAACAATTTAGTGGGGTTGCCCACCAACAGTGTTCCTCCTGCCACCAGGATCCTCATAAAGGGCAATTTGGCACCAACTGCGCCAATTGCCATAATGAGACGTCATTTACAGACATGAAACAGACATCCAGTTTCAACCACTCCTTAACGGGCTATGTGCTTGAAGGAAAGCATAAAACAATTGACTGCCGCAAATGCCATGACGACAGACCTGGTACTCAGGGGCCCTATAAGGAATTTGTCTCAATCGATCCAATCATTTGTCAGAGTTGTCATGAGGATGTCCATGAGAAAAAATTTGGCACTGAATGTAAGCAGTGCCATGATCAGCAAAGCTTTAAACATCTTTTAAATAAAAATCAATTTGATCATAATTTAACTGGCTATTCACTGCAGGGAAAACATATACATGTTGATTGTAAAAAGTGCCATACGGGACCAAAAATGACGGATGAGTTGCCGCATAATACGTGTAACGCATGCCATTCGGATTATCATAAGGGAGTGTTTAAACAAACGAATTATTCTGATTGTGTGTCGTGTCACGAGGTGACTGGTTTTGATCAGAGTTTGTTCACACCGGAAATGCATGAAAAATCTCCTTTCCCTTTGAAAGGGGCTCACATTGCTACTCCCTGCATCGAATGTCACTGGAAAAATGAAGAATGGAGCTTCAGAGAAATAGGATCAGGATGCATTGATTGCCATGAAAATATTCACGTGGGGTATATTTCAGAGAAGTATATCCCTGAAAACAATTGTGCTTCATGCCATGACAATGAAGCCTGGGATCGGATTCAATTTGATCATTCACAAACTGCATTCCGTCTCGAAGGAACACATGTAAATACAGCCTGCGCGAGCTGTCACATTGAAAAAACTGCAGTTGGATCAATTTTGACCCAAAAATTCATCGGTTTAGACCAAAATTGTGTATTTTGTCATGACAACATTCATGGAACGCAGTTTGAAATTGGTGGGGTTACTGATTGCAGAAAATGTCATGGTTTTGTAAAATGGGACAGAAGTCAGTTCAACCATGACAACACCGCATTCAAGTTGGAAGGAGCGCACGTTAAAGTTGCCTGTGAGAAGTGCCATGAAACGATTGTAACAAACGGGAAACCGATTGTCCAATATAAAAATGGCAAATTAGCTTGTACCGACTGTCATCAATAGTTTTTTTCTTTTTTCTTCTGATACAAGTATCACCTGGACAGTCTCCGCACGGAAAAGATTTTAAACTCAATTGCGCTCAGTGCCATTCTCCTGAAAACTGGGATTTTGCTTATGGTCAGTCAACGTTTTCACACGACTCTACCCTATTTCCATTAACCGGGCAACACGTTCTTACGGACTGTCGGTTTTGTCATGTTTCTCTGCAATTTAAGGATGCGAAAACTGATTGCAATTCCTGCCATCAGGATGTACACCAGCAAACTGTTGGGAATGATTGTGCTCGTTGCCATGGCACACAAAACTGGACTGTTAGTGACATGACCCGACTTCATGAAAAAACGAGTTTTCCCCTAATGGGTGTCCACGCAGGGGTTGATTGCAAGTCATGTCACAATAGCGAATCGGATGTGCGATTCAGCCCTACAGGTGTCAACTGTATTGATTGTCATCGAGAAGATTACAAAGCAACTTCACGACCCGACCACGCCAAATTCAACTTTGGAGAAGACTGTGCGTCCTGTCACAGCCTGACAGGTACCGAATGGAATACAGAGCAGGTAGACCACTCTTTTTTTCCGTTGGAAAAAGGTCATGACCTCATGAACTGCACTGTATGTCACACTTCCGGTTCATACTCAGGCCTTTCGAGTCAATGTTACAGTTGCCATGAAGTCGATTATCTTCAAACGGAGTCGCCATCACACACAGCCAGTGGTTTCAGCCAGGAATGTACTCAGTGCCATACAACTGATGTAGGATGGAAGCCTGTCGAGTACAAAGTGCATGATGCCGAATTTTTTCCGATCTACAGTGGTGCTCATCAAAATGTTTGGGTAAGTTGTACAGAATGTCATATCAATGAGAATAATTTTCAGGAATTTTCATGCATCGTTTGCCACAAAAACCCTGACACAGACGATATACACCAGCAACTACAGGGGTATAGATACAATGACAACGCCTGTCTGGGTTGTCATCCTGCGGGCGATGGTGAAACTGCGTTTAACCATGATGCAACACGATTTCCTTTAACGGGGGCACACGTTATGACAGACTGTATTTCCTGCCACCAAAATGGATATCAGGGAACTCCCATGGAATGTGATGCCTGTCATAACTCTGATTATGATGCATCAATCAATCCGGTCCATGCTGACCTAAACCTTTCGAGGGATTGTGCGACATGTCATACAACTGCTCCCGGCTGGGCTCCTGCTACATTTAGCATTCATAGTCAGCCAAAGATCCCGATCACAAACAAAATGGATTTTCCAATGCCTGTGCAGAATGTCATAATGAAAAATCCTGGAGGCCTTCAACTATTAACCATGATGTTGAGTTCTTCCCCATTTTTACAGGCTCACACCAAAATGCCTGGAATCAGTGTTCAGAGTGCCACCAATCGCCAGGAAATTATCAACAATTCACTTGTGTCAGTTGTCACCTGAATCCGGAAACTGATGAGTCACACGATTGGGTGGGAGGATATCTGTATGAAAGTTCAGCGTGCCTCATCTGTCACCCAACAGGGGAGAAAAACAATGCTTTCAATCATGACAATACTACGTTTCCTCTCACAGGAGCACACATTGGGGAAAGCTGTGTTTCTTGTCATAGTAATGGATATAAAGGAACCCCAACAGCCTGTGTTGAATGTCACAAGGATGATCATGTTTCTTCGTTAAACCCAAGCCACCAGAAATTAAATATCGGCACAGATTGTCAGAGATGCCATTCTACCTCTCCCGGCTGGAGTCCGGCAGCGTTCCCTGACCATTATTTATATTACACACTAAACGGAGCACATACTAAAATTGCAAATGACTGTTATGGTTGTCATCAGGGCAATTACAATCAAAATGCTGTAAGCTGCTATACATGTCACAAAGATGATTTCGATGGCACCCAACAACCTGTTCACAGTTGGTTTCAATTTTCCACAGATTGTGCTTCCTGCCATTTCGAGACTTCGTGGACACCCTCATCCTTTAACCATGACGGACTATATTTTCCTGTTTATTCAGGTAAGCACAAAGGAACCTGGCAATCATGTACTGAATGTCATACATCCCCTACCAATCCATCAGAATTTAGTTGTATCGCCTGTCATACAAACCCAGAAACGGATGATGCCCATACGGCTGTCAATGGGTATAGTTATCACAATTCTGCCTGTATCGCCTGTCATCCTACAGGCGACGCTGATGATGTTTTTGACCACAATAACACGCAATTCCCTCTTACAGGAGCTCACATAGATTTAACTTGTATTGAATGTCACAGCACTGGCTTCACGGGTACTCCTACTGCCTGCAATGCCTGTCACCAGACGGATTACAATGAAGCTTCAAACCCTTCTCATATCGATCATCAGCTTTCAACTGAATGTAATAGTTGTCATAGTACTGTCCCGGGCTGGAGTCCTGCTTCATTTGAAATACATGATAATTATTATGTGCTGCGAGGCGCACATGCAGCCATTAAACAAAATTGTGCTTCTTGCCACAACGGAGATTATAACAATACACCAAATACCTGTACCGCCTGTCACCAGTCAGATTATAACACCACAACCGATCCAAACCACATCCAACTTCAATTTCCCGTTACCTGTGCAAGTTGCCATTCAGAAAATTCATGGTCACCATCTACATATGACCATGACAATCAATTTTTTCCAATTTACTCAGGCAAACATCAGGGTGCTTGGACTCAATGTCTTGACTGTCATACTAACCCGTCTGACTATACTCAATTTACATGCATCAACTGCCATATCAATCCGGAGACTGATCAATTGCATTTCGGTGTCAATGCATACTCATATGATAATCAAATGTGTCTTGCCTGCCACCCAACCGGCGATGTAATCAACTTATTTGATCACAACTCGACTGCTTTTGCGCTGACAGGGGCGCATTTTACAACGCAGTGCATACAATGTCATGCTTCAGGATTTTCTGGCACGCCCACAGAATGTATTTCTTGTCATTCTACAAGTTATATACAATCAGTGAATCCAAATCATACATCCTTAAATTTATCTACAGATTGTACAGTTTGCCATACGACTGCCGCCGGCTGGGCACCAGCAGCAATGCCAAATCACAATGATTACTATGTTCTTGAAGGAGCACATTCAAATATAGCCAATCAGTGCGTCACTTGTCATCAAGGAGACTATACTAATACCCCAAATACCTGCGTTGCCTGCCATCAACAGGAATACAACAATACAACAAATCCTGACCATCAGACACTTCAATATCCTACAAATTGCATTATCTGCCACAGTCAGTCAGCCTGGTCTCCTGTTATTTTCGATCATAATGCATTTTACCCACTTACAGGAGCTCATGCGAATATTGCAAATCAATGCGATGCCTGTCACAATGGTAATTATTCAAATACCCCAACAACATGTGTAGGTTGCCACCAGTCTAATTATGACGATGCGACAAACCCGAATCATACAAGCCT
>JAJTEZ010000213.1 GCA_021298335.1 Saprospiraceae bacterium
GAGAGGCTTTTCTGGTAGTCTTTGTCGTTGCGGCAATCATCACACCACCGGATATTATCTCTCAGGTTATGATAGGCATTCCATTGTATATTTTATATGAATTGTCCATCCACGTGGCCAAGCGCGTGCGTGCAGAAGCAGATAAGGAGTCCTGAGCCATGATGAGAGTTTCTTCCAATTTTACCCTTTTTTTCAAGTTGTTTATACCCACAGTGTGGATAGTTTTCTTCACACTGTTTACCGGAGCATTGTTTCTCGCAGACCCACAGCAATTGCCATTCCTGACTTCGCCAGTGTTCAAATTCCCGTTTCTGGTTGGATACATCTTGTTTTTTGCTTTGCTTCGGTACACTCTGATGCCTCTCAAACGAGTAGAAATGGGGCCAGACTACTACTATGTCTCCAATTACTTTGCCACATACAAGCTCTCATACGAAGATATTGCCAGCATCCGCATCTACCCATTAGGGCGACTGCAAATGATGATTCTGGACCTGAAAGGTAAGAGCTCTTTGGGCAGCAAGATTTCGTTTCTGGCCAGCCGACAGCTGTTTGCAATCTTTTGTGCCCAAAACCCTGACGCAGGCGACAAGCTTCAGAGTCTGATTGTAAAAAAATAAAGCAATCAGTTAAAGGACACTGCTTAATTTTGATACATAATCCCGCAGGTATTGTTCTTTTGCCTTCAGTTTGTACTGCATGATATACCGGGGATGCTCCAGCGGAATCACCGAGCTAAAAAACTGATGTTTTTCATTGATTTTGAGGAGGTATTTATAATTTTTGCCGGTTCCCAGGCAAAAACAAACATCTGCACGACCAGCCAGCTGAATTTGTGTTCGAATATTCTCCAGGATAAACTCTCTGACGCATGATTCCAGCGCAGGATCGTCGTAGTAATTGTAATTGACAACTGACCTTCCTTTTTGCCGGATAAATCCCAGGGGACAAATGGAACTGATGTAGAAACTTTTGTAAAACACCTCAGGCCCCCCAAAACTCCGGATCATCTCATACATAAACACTGAGGAAGGCTCATGCGTCACCTGTCCTGGCACAACAATGCCGCACTCGGTTTGCAATCGCTTGGTATCTGTAAATGGAATACCTGTTGCACCAGCCCCCAGCCTTCCCGGATTGATTCCCAGAATCAGATGTCGTGGCGCATTGTCGTTATAAAATTTGCTGTAAAACAGTTGGCACAAGGCTCTCACCTCTGCACTTTCTGCATAAGGGTTCATCATGGCGATTCCTTCCGGCAAAGCACCCTCAAAACGGACATGTTCAAAAAACGAAAGGATGTTATCGCAAAGCATGGATCTTGGATTCAAAATTCAAAACAGCCGGGATCAGGAGTCTGCTTCCGCGACTTTCCCCTGATGTCCTGAAATACGGTTGATAATGGCAAGCCTTTACCTAATGCCACAGACATGGAATCCAATGAATAATCATTTGCGGGAACTTTTTGGAACAATTTTGCGTTTGCAGCCAATTTGATGCAATTCTGGCATTTGTCAAAGAAGTCAGGGTGATTCTTTGGCTCGGTCAGTTCGTCGACTTTCACCACACAATTCTTCAGTGAATATTGAAAATCGATTGAATTTTCGGATGCCCGGACCAGTCCGATCTCATCGGCATCCGAACCGGTAATGATGCAATTGGTAAAATTTGCCCGCAGTGGATTGATGCGCACTCCCTGGCTACAAAGGATATCTGAACAATAAAAATCAGTCATCAGCAATGCCTCATTTTGTCCCTGGTAACTTGCTACCGTACAATATTCAAAATCATACTTGCCGCCATACGTCAATTGCAGGCCATAGGAGTCACTGCTGTGGATGAGACAGTTGGCAGCGTAGATGGCCGAATGCCTCCCGATAATGCCGGCTGCACTCATAGAATAAAGCCTGCATCCATCCAGGGATACTTCTGCCAGAGAGTCAGCCCTGACACCGAAGATGGCATTTTTAATTGTGGTCTGCACCAGCCGGTTGCCCCTACTTTCTTTCCAGAACAATAGTCCGACCCATTGTGCACTTACATCAGAATACTCAATTTCAAGCCTGTCTCCCTGGATCACTACGGGCTTCTCAATTGTGCCCCGGGAATCCAGCCGGCCTTCCTTCAAAAACACCAGCAGGCCGTCATTATACACGGCATTGTCATTGCGCACTATGCCGCCATGCACATAAATGCGCGTGCCGGGCGGCAAAACCAGTGTACAGGAATCGACATACAAAATGCCGTAAATGACATAAGGCCGCGGGTCGTCCCAGAAACGTTGTCCGAGATCACAGCTGAGCAACGCTCCTTTACCTTTACCGGCGGTCGATGGAATGTAATTGGCATTCTGGCCCCAGGCTTCAAGGTGGGCCGTGTATGTGTTTCCGTTGACAGTCAAGCGAAGCTGATCTTCAATCACAAATGGAGAAATACTCTCAGGCTGATCGGGATCAATCGTCACCTCTACAAAAATATAGATGCTGTCTTTGGCCTGTATCTCCACACCATTGACCACCGGGCCGCGGAGGCCATCTACATTGATGCGAAAAAAAGATCGTAAGTCTACTCCCAAAGCAACATCCACTAGGATAGGCTGAGCCTGTGGATTAAATACTTTTAAAACACGCGTGACCCCAGCGTGGTAAATACGGTGTCAAAACGCAGGGTGTCTACTGAAAATGTGACGGCTGCATCAGTGCCGGAGTATGGCTCCTCTCTCTGACATGCGCTGAGGCAGACGAGGCATGCTGCTACACCCAGCAGCAATAAGAATCCAGGAAACACCGGTTTGTTGTGCATAAGTTCCATTTCCCCGTTGTGAGAGGAAGGGCAAATTTACAATTTTATGAAGCACTTTGGAAATCAGACGAAATGCAAAGGGAAAATTTGATACATTTAGGGCTTAAAATCCAAAAGCTGTGATGGTTGATGTGATTATCCCTGTGTTGAACGAAGAAAAGTCCATTGCTAAAGTCCTGGCAGAGATTCCCTCTGAACTGGTAAGGTATGTCATTGTGTGCGACAATGGAAGTACAGACCAGACTGCCAGAGTTGCCTCGGATGCCGGAGCTGTGGTGGTTTCGGAGCCAAGAAGAGGTTATGGTAATGCCTGCCTCAAGGGCATGGAGTGGATTGCCGGACAAAGTGCTGCACCTGATGCTGTCGCATTTCTGGATGGTGACTATTCAGACTATCCGGAAGAGTTGAGCATGCTACTGGAAGGAATCGAACTTGGTGGTGCCGACCTCGTATTGGGAGCCCGGACGCTGGGCGACAGAGAAAAAGGCTCACTTACGCCACAACAGGTTTTTGGCAACTGGTTGGCTACGGCACTCATCAAACTGTTTTATGGCATCCGTTTTTACGACCTGGGGCCTTTTCGCGTGGTTCGCTATGGTGCATTGCTTCAAATGAAGATGAAAGATCGCAATTACGGATGGACAGTGGAAATGCAGGCAAAAGCAGCAAAAATGGGACTTCGCACCCTTGAATTCCCCGTCAGGTATCGCAAAAGGGTCGGAACATCCAAAGTATCAGGGACCATCAAAGGCTCCGTCCTTGCTGGCATCAAAATTTTATGGACTATCTTCACCCTACGCATTTCATGACTTCGGAGATGATACAGATATTGGCCTACTTATTCGGTGCAGCGTATCAGTTGAGCCTCGGCATGGTCAGTCTCTATTGCCTGGCACAGGTGTATCTTCTGGTGTGCTACCTGACGTCCAAACGAAAGACATCCTTATTACAAAGCAATGGAAATGAACCATTTGTAACCATACAACTACCCCTCTACAACGAAAAAAATGTAGCAGAAAGGCTGATACGTTGCGTGATGGAAATGGATTGGCCTAAAGATAAACTCCAGGTTCAGATCCTGGATGATTCCACGGACGAAACGGCGGTCATCACAAAAGCGCTGCAAAGCGAATACCGCACGCTTGGATATGACATTTCATGTTTACAGCGTACGGTCAGAGGCGGATATAAGGCGGGGGCTTTGAAATCGGCAATGGATGGAGTAAAGGGCGAGTTCATCGCTATTTTTGATGCAGATTTTCTACCGGAACGAGATTTTTTGCGAAGGATTCTTCCCTTTTTCCACGATCAAAAGGTGGGTATTGTGCAGGGTCGATGGGCACATTTGAATCAGAACGCCACTTTTCTCACGGAGCTACAGGCCATGCAGCTGGACGTGCATTTTACCATCGAACAAGGGGCGAGAAGTGGTTCAGGATTTTTCTCACAGTTCAACGGAACAGCCGGCGTATGGAGAACTACCTGCATTTCGGATGCCGGAGGCTGGGAGGCAGATACCCTGACTGAAGATCTGGACTTGAGCTTTCGTGCCCAAATGAAGGGTTGGCAGTGCATTTATCTTGAACATCTGACTGTACCGGCAGAGCTTCCTTCCGACATAAGCGCCTTGCGTTCACAGCAATACAGGTGGATGAAAGGAGGGGCCGAAACGGCACGAAAGCTGATTCCTGCGATCTGGAAAAGTAACGTTTCGCCAGGTGTGCGATTACAGGCTACCGTCCACCTTCTCGCGAGTTCCGTCTTTTTGTTCGTACTGGCACTGGGGCTATCGAGCCTGCCCCTTGCCTGGATTGCTTCATACAGTCCCGAACTCTTTGAAAAGGTCACTGGTGGCTGGACCCACTTGACGGTGTATGTCATGCCAATATGGTTGGTTGTGTATGCTTATGCCAATATTGTACGCAGTAATCTTTCACAGCCCTTGTGGAGAAGAATCATGAGGTTTGCGGTATATATGCCCTTGTTGCTGGGAGTATCCATGGCACTTGCGCTGCACCACAGCGGTGCTGTCATTGAGGGATGGAAAAGAAAAAAAACCGCCTTTGTGAGAACACCCAAAACGGGAAGTCTGCAAAGTAAATTGTCTGATTCGAAAAGAATAAGATTGATTTTCTCTTCTCTGAGGCTGGTCCGGTGGGAAATTATACTGACAGGAGTCTATCTTAGTACAGCCGTTTTCGCACTTTTGACACCACCCCACCCTTTCCTCTACTTCCATCTATTGGCTGCAGTAGGGCATCTGGTCTGGATTCTCTTCCATATTTCCTATGTTTCGGATGAAGGATAAGTCGACATCCCGATTGGTCTGGATCTGCGTGGCAATGATGGGGGGAATTCTCTGGTGGATCCACCATTTTGTGAGTCAGAATGAGGGGGTGTTGTTGATTGGACTGAGTGGCCTCAGCTTCTTGTTTTATGGCTATCTGTTGTTACTGCCCATGACGGTCAGGCAGATTTTTATTGCTGCCATC
>JAJTEZ010000214.1 GCA_021298335.1 Saprospiraceae bacterium
ACTGAAAAAATAGAAGAAGCCATTGCAAGTCATTTTCCTGCTGCAAAAGTGGCCCGGTTGGATATCGATACAGCGCGCACAAAGGTGGCCTTTGATACGCTCATGCAGGACTTTGAAGACAGGCAGATTGATATCCTGGTGGGCACGCAAATGATTACCAAAGGCCTCGATTTTGACCACATCTCTCTGGTCGGTGTGTTGAATGCCGACACCTTGTTTCGATACCCGGATTTCAGGGCCACAG
This sequence comes from Saprospiraceae bacterium, assembly GCA_021298335.1. GTDB lineage: Bacteria > Bacteroidota > Bacteroidia > Chitinophagales > Saprospiraceae > OLB9. The sequence continues at coordinate 245 of JAJTEZ010000214.1, forward strand.
AACGAGCCTTTCAGTTACTGACCCAAGTGGCTGGTCGGGCCGGCCGACGAAAAAAGCAGGGAAGAGTCATCATACAGACCTTTTCTCCCGATCATCCGGTAATCACGGAAACGACACATCATCTATACTTGTCTTTTTACCAACGGGAAGCCGCAGAGCGAAAACTATTTATTTACCCCCCCTTTTTCAGAATGATTCAGTTGGAATTGTGGCACAAAAATGCAGAAGTGTGCGCTCACGCTGCCCGCGAACTGGCGGCCAGACTCACTGCAAAAATAGGCAACAGGCTGATCGGCCCTTCAGTGCCTTCAATAGCCCGCATCCGGGGTCAATATATTCAACAGATCACGATCAAAATGGAAAAAGACGCAAAAACTGTCCGGAAAATAAAGGAACTGATCCTCGCAGAAAGGGATTTCCTTAAGACCATTCCTGCCACAAAGAATGTTCGCATCCAGATTGATGTGGACCCGTATCATACATGATTTCATTGCAGGATTTGTATGATGCAACTTGGGCGAAGGAAGAAAAATCAGAGTGTTGATGAGCGGAGGGAGAATCTTTGGCAATTGTTTAAATCACTTGTCGGGGCGAATTGCAATTCGCCCGAACGGAAATATTATTGCAATTCTGTCGGGGCGAATTGCAATTCGCCCCTAGAGATTATCTTGGATGAATTGGGTCATTTTGGTGTATAAATGGATGGTGGCATTGTCGCCATAAATGCCGTGGTTGCGGTTGGGGTAATAATAGGTCTCAAATTGCTTATTGGCCTTGATAAGCGCCCGCGCCATCTCCGCACTGTGCTGAAAATGCACATTGTCATCCGCCAATCCATGAATAAGCAGGTAATGCCCCTTCAACCGGTCCGCAAAATACACAGGTGAATTGTCCCGGTAGCCGCTAGGATTTTCGGTCACTGTCTGCATATACCGTTCCGTATATACCGAATCATACCACTTCCAGCTCGTCACCGGCGCCACCGCAATCGCCGCCTTAAATACATCATTGCCCTTCAATATACACAGCGACGACATGAAGCCACCATAGCTCCAGCCAAAAATTCCGATCCGGCTGCCATCAACGTAGGACTTTGACGCAAAATACTTAGCCGTCTCTATCTGGTCCAGTGTCTCGTAATGACCCAGTTGCAAATAGGTCATTTTTTTAAATTGCTCACCCCGGGCTCCCGTGCCGCGGCCATCTACACAAGCTACGATATATCCCTGCGCCGCAATCAGCTGATACCACCAGTACGATGATCCCTTCCACGCATCAGTGACCTGCTGGCTACCCGGTCCGCTATACTGGGTGAGAAAGACCGGATATTTTTTTGAAGCATCAAATCCGGGAGGCGTAATCATCCATCCGTTGAGCTGCACCTGCTCCGAGGTGGTAAACGAAAAGAATTCCGCCAGGCTGCCTCCATATTCTTGCATTTTTTTGTCGTAGCCAGCATTGTCCTCCAGCACCCTGACCAAGCTCCCCCCATAGGCATACACCTCATAGACTGGAGCCGTATTGATAGTACTGGTATTCAGCACATAGTAATCATACGTCGTGCTGAACTGCGCACTACTCGTGCCCTTCTTTTTCTCGGTCAGCGCTGTGAGTCCCGTGCCATCGAGGTTGACAGAAAACACAGTTTTGACCATGGGAGAGTGCGCAGCCGCCTGAAAATAGACTTTACCACGCTTTTCATCGACACCATAGAAAGAAGTTACATCATATGCCCCGGCAGTAAGCTTAGCCTTTTGCATGCCATCCATGCCCATGAGATAGAGCTGATTAAAACCATCCTTTTCAGAAGACCACACAAAATGCTGCCCATCCTGCAAAAACGTGAGGTCGTCTGTGATATCAATGTAATACTGATTTTTTTCTTCGTACAACGGATCCACTTTCTGGTTTTCGGGGTTATACAACCACAGTTGCAGGTCATTTTGATGTCTGTTGAGTTCAAACACGCATAACTTGCTACCCGCCCACTTCAGCCGGGGTACATATACATCAGCTGCCTCAGCCACGGGTACTTTTCGAAGCTTTTCCTGCTGCATGGAATACACAAAAACCGACACGCTGGCATTTTTTTCACCTACTTTCGGATATTTGAAGGTGCGGTGCTCAGGGTAGGAATCATCGTTGTACATCTGCATGGTAAACTCGGGCACCTCGCGTTCATCAAAGCGGATAAAAGCAAGTTGGCGGCTGTCGGGTGACCACCAGTAGGCTTTTGTAAATCCAAACTCTTCCTCATAGACCCAGATGTAAAGATCATTTTCGTAGACAAAGGCGACTTTTTTACCATCCGGGGAGAAAGTAGGATTGCTGATTTTTCCTTTGGAGAATACCTCTTGCCACATCTTTGTCTGCCTGTCGTACACATGGCACTTGACTTTTGTGGAATAGCGATACACCGACTCGCTTTCGGATTCGATGAGCATGCGGCTGTCATCCTCCGTAAATGTGTAGCCTTCGGCATCTCCACCAAAGCCCTGCTGTCCTGCCAGTTGCATGCCGGCAAACAGGGTGTCTGTCAACTTACCCGTGGTAATATCGTATTCAAGGATATTGGCGGATTTTTGCATGGAATAGTGTCGGCCATCAGCCATAAAATTGAATCCCGGAACGGATTTGGTTCGAAATGTGCCTTTGACAAAAATGTCTTCCAGTGTGAATTCCTTCTGGCTGAACAGCAAAGACGAAAACAGTAGGGTGAAAACCGAAACAGAAAATAAACGGTGCATATTTGACAGAATTTTACGATGTTAAGCAATGCGCAGACCATTTTCGACCTGCTGCGAAGGGTGAAGAAGGGTGACTACGCCCTGATCATCGACAGAGCCCAGCACGAGACATTCAGACATAAACGGGCCAATTTGTTTTGGCGGAAAATTGACGACAGCAATCACTTGCCTTCCCACCAGTTGGTCGGGGGTGTAGAGCGCAGTGATCTGCGCTGAACTTTTCTTTATTCCCAGCGGACCAAAATCGATGACCAGCTGGTAGGCCGGTTTTCGGGCTTCAGGAAAGGGCCTGGCCTCCAGAATCGTGCCGGTGCGCATGTCTACTTTTTGAAAATCATCCCAACCAATCATCAGAAACGGTGTTGCTATACAAAGGTAACGGATTCCTGCCGACTATTTTATACCATTTCAGCGAGGATTAGTACTTTTATATTCCTTAAAAATAGCGTGAGTGAAACAAAGTGACGTTTTAGTGATCGGAGCAGGTGTGGCAGGTCTGTCGTTTGCCATCCGCCTGGCTGAAAAAAGGCCGGATCTGTCCATCACTGTACTGACAAAAACGCACGACAGCGAGTCGAATACCTCTTATGCACAAGGGGGTGTCGCAGCAGTCTGGAACAGCCGCATGGATGATTATCAAAAACACATTGATGACACATTGGATGCCGGCGATGGTATCTGCGATGCATCCGTTGTCGAAATCGTCGTGAAGGAAGGTCCGCAGCGTGTCAAGGAAATGATCGAATGGGGTGCACGCTTTGACAAAGATAACACGGGGGATTACGACCTCGGCAGGGAAGGAGGCCATTCAGAAAACCGCATCCTGCACTTTAAAGACATCACCGGCTGGGAGATTCAGCGCACCCTCAACGAACGAGCTAACCAGCTCTCCAACATTGAAGTTTTGGAGCAGTATTTCACCATAGACATCATCACACAGCACCACTTGGGACGCAACGTCACGCGTCTCACGCCGGGAGTGGAGTGTTATGGCGCCTATGTCTTTAACAAGCAAAGCCGCGAAATCGAAACATTCCTTGCAAAAGTTACGGTGCTGGCCACCGGCGGGGCAGGTCAAGTCTATAAAAACACCACAAACCCGGTCATTGCCACCGGAGATGGCATCTCCATGCTGTACAGAGCCAAAGGACGAGTGGCAAATATGGAATTTATGCAGTTTCACCCCACATCGCTGTATAATCCGGCAGGAGAAAATCCTTCCTTCCTGATTTCTGAGGCCGTAAGAGGTATGGGCGGAATCTTAAAAACAACAGATGGACAGGAGTTTATGCAAAAATACGACCCTCGGCAGTCGCTGGCACCAAGGGATATTGTAGCCCGCGCCATCGACAATGAGATGAAGCTTCACGGCGATGATTTTGAATTTCTGGATTGCACGCACATTCCTGAACATCAGTTCATCAACCATTTTCCAAATATTTACGAAAAATGTAAAAGTATCGGCATTGATCCAATGAAGGAGATGATTCCTGTCGTACCTGCATGCCACTACACCTGTGGCGGCATCATGACCGATGCCTTTGGCAGAACGAGTATTTCACGCCTTTATGCTGCTGGTGAATGTACCTATACGGGACTTCATGGTGCAAACCGACTGGCATCAAACTCCCTTCTGGAAGGCCTGGTACTGGGCGAAAGGGTATTTCAGGCCGTCCTGGAGTCCATTGACTCCATCCCACTTCAAACGAGCATTCCCGCCTGGGATGCAGAAGGGACCACGGAACCGAAAGAGATGGTGATGCTCACGCAGAGTCTGAAAGAACTGAAAGAAATCATGAGCAGTTATGTCGGTATCGTCCGCACAGACGCACGACTCAAAAGAGCTCTTGACCGCCTTCATCTCTTATATCGTGAAACAGAGTTGCTGTACAATACAACCATCATTTCTCCACAACTATGCGAGCTCAGAAACCTGATCACCATTGGATACCTGATCACCAAAGCCGCACAGATGCGCAAGGAGAGCCGGGGACTGCATTATAATACAGACCACCCTGAAAAATTCCCCTATCAGGAAGTCACCTTTTTATGATACCATAGACTGGTATG
>JAJTEZ010000058.1 GCA_021298335.1 Saprospiraceae bacterium
ACAGGTTTACCATTACTTTTGTGGTTACAGCAGTGAGTGGAAGTACCAGTTTTTATAATGTAACTCTCGGAAATCAGTCATTTGGGCCATTCAATTATGGTCAAACTGCCACCATTTCCGGATTGACTGCTTCCGGTCAAAACCTGACATTGACAGCTACGGATGCCAATAATAATGGGTGTACTGTACAATTTACTGCAAAACAGGATCCTTGCTCCACATGTCCTCAGGTGATTTCTGCGGGGAACGACATTCAGCTTACTTGTGCACAAAATGTTGCGACACTCTCAGCAACGTCTTCAGGTACAGGGGGGATTTTTGTGTGGACTGGTCCCAATAATTTCAATAAGACAGGGCAGACTGTAACTACTTCGCTCGAAGGAGAGTATACCTTGACGGTGACATTCCCCGACCAATGCGTGAAGACGGATAAAGTCATGGTATTGAAAGATGCCAATCTACCAGTCGCGAATGCTGGACCGGATCAGGAACTTACCTGTAAAAAATTGACTGCAACACTGACAGGTTCATCCAATCTGACGTCCAATGTTATCTTCACATGGACAAATGCAGCTGGAACGGTGATTGGCAATACGCCTTCCATCAATGTGACAGCGGTCGGATTTTATTACCTGGAAGTAACAAATACACAAAACAATTGTAAATCCGGTAAGGATGAAGTGGAGGTGTACAACCGCAATCAGCAGTTGACATTCAATACAAAGACATGGACATGCAGCAACGGTGGTACTCCAAGTAATTCGGGAGATGATATCTATACAATAGTCTTCAACCTTGCGAATTCGCTGGGAGCAACAAACCAATACAGGATTTTGTATCAGGGCGTGGAGGTTGGAGTGTATAATTACAACACAACCGTCCAGTTGACAGCACCAGCCGACGGCCAGGAACGCACTTACGAGTTTGAAGACCTGGTGACCGGATGTAAGACATCTACCAAGGTAGGGCCACTGACATCCTGTTCTACCACATGTCTCATTTCCTTTGATCAGTATACATCTGATTGCAATGATAATGGGACTGAGTCCGATGAAACAGATGACACCTATACGATCACCTTTGTCGTCAACGCGCTCAATGGTGGAGCAGTGAAGTCATTTATAGTGTTTGTCGACGGTGTCGATAAAGGGACTTACACCTACGGAAGCAAAGTGACGTTGACCTTGCCCGCAAACAGGGCAACGCCGTTTATTCAGCTACAGGACAAGAATATTGCAGCTTGTTTGGCAGTGGTGCCGGCTGAAGCCTTGATTCCTTGTTCTTCCACTTGTACCTTGAATGCGACGGTATCGAATATTCTGTGTAATGATAATGGAACAATCAATGACCCTGCTGATGACAAGTTCTTCTTTGATGTGATTGCCGAAGGACTGAATACCTCTGCAACCTGGAAGATCAATGGAGATACACGCTCTTTCAATTACAATGAACGCATTAATTTAGGACCTTATCCCATTTCTGGAGGCAATATCACGCTGACCTTGACGGATAGCGGAGATTCTGATTGTTCCTTTGTGATCCAGGTGAAAGCCCCATCTGTATGCAGTGAGCCTTGCGTACTTCAGGCAGCTGAAATCCAGATTTTGGATTGCAATAACAATAATACCGGCAATACAACGGCAGATGATTATTTTGGTGTCAGGTTCAGAGTCAACAGAATTAGTGGAAGCGCTACGAATTATACGGTATCAGATGGTACTAACACATTTGGGCCCTTTATATATGGCCAGCTGGTGACGATTGATCAGTTGCCTGCAAATGGAAATATCATTGTGCTTAGTGTCACTGACCCTTCAAACACTGGTTGTAAAACCAGCTTCACGGTGCAGAAGGCTCCTTGTTCTTCATGTACACAATCTGTAGATGCTGGTTCCGACAAGCTAATTACCTGTCAGGATAATATTGCCACTCTCACAGCTACCAGCAGTCAGAATGGTGTATTCACCTGGACCGGACCATCCGGATTTAATTCTACAGGTCCTACAGTTCAGACTTCTACACCCGGTATGTACTACATCAGCGTACTTTACGCGGATCAGTGTGTCGCCAAAGATAGTGTTAGGGTGAATAAAGATGCGAATGTACCGACTGCCTCCGGAGGACCTGATAAACTCCTGAATTGTCTGATCACCTCTGTCTCACTTGTGGGAACGAATTCACCTGGTGGTAACCTGTCTCTAATCTGGACAAATGCAAACGGTGTTCAGGTAGGTTCTGGCAATACCATCAACGTAACGACACCGGGAGTCTATTATTTTGAGGTCATCAACACAACAAATAATTGTTCTTCCGGCAAGGATGAAGTCAAAGTCACTCAGAATACAACTAAGCCGGATGCTGAAATTGTGGCAGATCCAGGCAATTTGCTGGATTGCATCGTCGGAACAGTAGTTCTGTCTGGAAAGCCGATTGCCAATGTGATTTTCAACTGGCAAACAGGGGAGTCCTTTATCAACAATCAGCCTTCCATCACTATTTCAAAGGAGGGAATCGTCACGATGACAGCCATTGACACCATCAACGGATGCCAGGACATTGCAAGCATTGAAATCATTGACTTGCAGGATTATCCCATTCTGGTGACAAGTCCTGCACCTCCGATTACTTGTGTAAATAATGGTACATTTCTGAGTGCGGGCAATTCACCCTCAGGTCCAAACCTGGTCTTCACCTGGCTGGATGCTTCCAATAAAGTGATCAGTACAGTGAACAATGACTCGATTTACGTGGCGAAGCCAGGAACATACTATGTGATTTTAACGGATACACTGAATGGCTGTTCCAACCGGGATACTTTCCAGGTCAATAGCATCGGTGATTTCCCTGCTGTCAAAGTTCCTGAGGATATTACCTTATACTGTGGCAAGACTAATACGCCCATTACTGCTTCAATTCAGAATCCTTCGGGAGCGTTTACCGTTCGATGGACTGCGACTACTGGTACAATTCAGGGTAGTAACACCCAGGCTGCCATAAATGCTACTGGTGAGGGCATTTATGTCATTGAGGTGACGTATCAGAATTCTGGTTGTAAAACCACCGATGATGTCAAAGTCATTGTGGATAAAGATTACCCAACTCAATTGACAGCGTCATTGAATAATGAAACCTGTAAAGAACAGAAAGATGGCGCATTTATTGTTACTGCTGTGAATAAGGGTAAACCACCATTTGTGTATACACTCAACGGCAAGCCGGCAGGTGCCGGACCTGCTTTTGGAAATCTTTCCCCCGGTAATTACAATTTGGTTGTAACGGATCAAAACGGATGTTCATTTGACACGACATTTGTGGTCGCTCCGGGTGTTGATATTTCCTTGCTGGCTACATCGCCGGTGGAAATCCTGTACAACCAGCAGAAGGTCATCGAAGTACTCACAAACCTGAAACCTTCTGAAATTGCCTCTATACAGTGGCGTCCGTCAGAGAATTTATCCTGTGATACCTGCCTTGTGACATTAGTGGATGCAAAGAAAGATGTGACATACACTGTTGTGATCACGGACATCAATGGTTGTACCGAAAGCATTAATATTTCCATCCGTGTGAAGGAAAATTCCATCATTACCGCACCGAATATCATCAATATAAGTGGGTCGAGTAATAAATACTTTACCATTTTTGGAAATGAAAGTGTACTGAACATTCTCAAGATGAGAATATATGACCGGTGGGGAAATCTTGTATTTGTCAAATCAAACTTCAAACCTAATAACCCAACAGAGGGATGGGATGGCACGTTTAACGGGGAAGATGTGGTGCCAGGCGTTTTCGTCTATGTGGTCGAATATGAAACTATTTCTGGTGCTAAAATACTTTCCGGTGACGTGACCGTGATAAAGTAACTGGATTCTGAAGATAAAAGGGCCTGGTAGTCTTATACCAGGCCCTTTTTTATTTTGAGCTGAGCAGTAAACAGTCTGCCAGTTTCTGTTGTTTCCTGGTTGAATTATAATTACAAACTATGAATTGGACACTACAGCCTCTTTTGAGGCCTATGTTTGCCTGGTTATTTGGCATGCTGTTTTCCATCTATTTCCCCATACCTGCTCAGCTTTGGTTGATTTTTTGGTTGTGTGCTCTTGTTTGTTTCATTTTTTTCGGGCGAAGAAAGGTCAGTTGGATCCACCCTCAGGTTTCAGGACTTTTCGTGTTGGTACAGTTTTTTCTTTCCGGTGCTGGCATCTATCAATGGCGGGCAGACCAAAGTCTGACGTGGAATGATGCGATTTATCAGGGCAACGAACGATCTCTGGAGCTCATATTGAAGGAGGAACTGCATACTTCCGCTGGTCCGGCATATCGGGGCGTTGTTAGTTATTCCGGTACCCTTGAGCCTTCTTTTCGGTTTCCGGTTCCTGACTTACTCGTTCGGTTTGGAAAAGGGGATTCATTGGCCCGCAAGTATGGTCTTTATGACAAGCTTAAGATAAAAGGTGTCGTTCAAAACATTCGCTCAACCACCAACCCTGAAGCCTTTGATTATGCGGCATATCTCAAGAATCAAAATATTGGTGCAACCTTATCCGTATCACCCGATTGTCACACTCGAATCAAAAGGGAAGATGCTGGTATTGCATATTTATATGCTCAAAAGGTACACAAATGGATGAAGAAAATTATGATAAAACTGATTGCGAATCCGGAAGTGCGTGCAGTGAATATTGCCCTGATGACCGGGGATGACTCCCTGATTGAAGATACTTTATATCAGGCATATTCCGCAACAGGTGCGGTACACGTTCTTTCTGTTTCCGGCCTTCATGTGGCGATTTTTATTGGTCCTTTTCTGTGGTTGACAGATTTGTGGAAAACCCGACGATTCTATTTTGTAGTCGCCAAATTGCTGGTTTTACTTTCGATGATAGTGTTTTACCTGATGATCACGGGTCTGAGTCCATCTGTCGTTCGGTCGGGAGTGATGATTGCAATGGTCCTGGTCGCCAAATCATTTCAGCGGACTCTATCTTCGATGCATATACTTTCATTATCAGCATTTCTGATGTTGGTGTATGACCCTTATTACATACATCAGGTTTCTTTTCTATTCTCTTATTTGTCGCTGGCGGGGATTTTGTTTTTTGAACCGCAACTTAGTCGGCTTTGTCAACCTTCCTTCTGGCCGTTGGCACAGCTTTGGAAATTGACAACAGTTTCTATTGCGGCGCAGGTATTTATTACACCATGGGCCATGTGGTATTTCCATCAATTTTCCTGTTCGTTTATACTGAGTGGCTGGATTGCCGTACCTATCGTCACTGTTATCATGTACTACAGCACAGTTTTGTTACTTCTGGAGTCAGTTCACGCGATGCTTCCTACCATATTTTATCATGTGTGGATTTCATTGACGCAGTGTATGAATAGCTTCATTCTCTGGTTGTCCGGTTTGCCTTTTTCTGCCATCTCGGATATATATGTTTCTGAGATGAGCCTGTGGTTGATGCTCATGTTTCAGTTCTTTTTTGTGGCAGGAATTTCAGGCAGGGCAGGGTGGGCGTGGAAAGGTGTTGGATATTGCCTCATATTACTTGTGATTGCTTACCACGGGCACAAATGGAAGCAGGCAACAGACTCTGGGCTGATCGTATACGACATTTACAAGAAAACAGTGGTAGATATTTTTTCTTCTGGCTCAGGCATGACATGGACAACACATTTGCAAAGTGACAAATCAATCCGGAATGCCAGCAGAAACTTCCGGATCAAGCAGGGATACACTTCTGATAGCAATGAAACGGATCAGACAGCTCTGATGTGTCTATGTAGCAAACTGACATTGGTTGTGGGGACGAATGCCTCATCTGTGGCCTCAAAATTGACTTGTGATACAGACATCCTGATAGATACAGGCCAGTCTGAACTTACGCCAGAAGTACTGATCAGCTTATTTCTTCCAGATACAGTAATTTTGGGAGGTGCAGTTTCATTTTTACGTCGCAGAAAATGGGAGGCACTTGCCGGGTCAAACACTTTTCTACTTCATCATGTTAATACTAGGGGTGCGTTTTGGCTTACATGTTCGAGGGCCGTGAACCAACCCGAGTAATGGTACCTAATTCGTATCCCATGGTATATTGATCAACAATCATTCAAGGATTGATAATTAAACATAAAAGTATGAAGCATCTGTTCATTAAATATCTGGTTCGGTTTTCTTTATTGGCGATCCTGCTGTATAGCAAAAGTCTGATTGGAATTTATCGGCCCGAGTTGGGGAAATTTTATTTTTTTATCAGCAGTGTACTTGGTTTTTTCCTACTGTTCACAACTGTCAATATCGTTACGGCAATCCTTGTCATGATGTATCGATTGAGGAAAAATATACCTTATAAGTATACAGATAATGTGATCAACGGAATCAATAACGTATATTATCTGATTGTAACTTTTGGGGTTGTGCTGATGATTTTGGGTTTCTGGGGCATCGATTTCAGAGACCTGATTACGTCGTTGAGTATCGTTGCTGCTGCTTTGGCAGTCATTTCTAAGGACTATGTTGGCAACATCATGAGTGGCATTATCATTAGCTTTTCGAAAGAGATCAATATAGATGACTATGTCAGGATTGGAGACAATAAAGGGAAAATTCTGGATATTAATCTGAATAAGGTCACACTTTTAAATGATGATGATGATATCATTTACCTGCCAAATGAAAAAGTATTCATGGCTGAAATCATCAATTACACGAAAAAGGAAATTAAGAAAGTCAGTATTGACTTCGAATTGGGAATGGCATATCATACCACCATTGAAAAACTCGAAAAACACCTGAGTGGCTCTTTGTCTGAATTTCAACAGTTTATTGAACCAGGAACAGTTTCTCTCAAAATCGTAGATGTCCATCATGACTACCTTTCGTTAAAATTTCAGTTTACCCTAAAAGAGGTCAATCGGGAGGTAGAACGCAATATCAGAAAGAAAACTATCCGGATGATTGCAAACTCAGTAAAAGAGGCTATCTAGGCGGAATATAATTACCTTTTGATTTTTCATTTGAAAGCAACGTTATATATTGTACTTTTATTTACTTTAAGTATTTATATAATATATAAATCATTCACAAAAATTGAAAAAAATATTTTGTCGTTTATAAGATGTTTTTCATATTTGTGTTTAAATTAAAATAAAAATTATTTATCTCGTTTCTTTTTGTCTATTGTCATGAAAAATAATAAGCAAAAGTCCAGTGTGAAGAGTAAGCCTTTGGAAGAATTTGAAGCAAATAAACCCAAAAAAAAAATGGTGCCCAATGATTCTAAAGTGAATGTAAAGTCAAATAAATTCTGGGATGAATTGTATGATGATGAAGGTGATGAAATCCAGAAATACCTTCGTTGAATCAAAAAAATCCCCATACGATCATTTTATAAAAAAATATCATCGTTTATGTAACATTTTTTGTTTTAAAACGTATTTAATTATATAATCCTATACCCCCCATGAACACATTTTGGAACACAACCAAATCTTTTTTGACACGCGTCTTTGCGCGAACAAAAAAAGTAGTCATTTTTCCTCAGGAGGAAGAACAAGACTTTATCGGAGTTTAAGAATCCCACCCCCGGGATGATTATTCAAAAATGTCAGAGCGTTTACGATTCTGACATTTTTTTTTGCCCAAAAGCACCAGATTTTCACTAATTCTCAGGAATAGCAGGTTGTTCAGATGTTTTTTGTTTACAAAACGACACCATTTCCTCCATTTCTCGGATACTTGTTTCTGCAAAGTCAGACTGCCAGCGGTGTTGCATGTAGTTGACAAGGTTTGTCAATTCAGTGGTCGTGAATGATTGAAAAGCAGGCATTTCCTGTGCAAGGTAGGATACATTATTTTTGATCGTGTCTTTTTTGCCAAGAATGATGACACAGCAGAACTCAGGTTTACCAAGCAATGATGAGGTAGCAAGCGATGGGATCATACGGGACAAACCCTGACCATCTTCCATATGGCATGACTGGCAATGATATTCATACAGCCTTTTTCCCTGCATATAGGGAGATTCATGACACGATACAGCAACTACACTTATTCCGAACAGCCAGTAATGAAATTTTCGAAGGATGAAACTTAGAAGGATCACAGCTTTAATTTTTTGATTGGTATGATGCTGACAATTTTTGGATATCTTTGATCAGACCAGGGGTTGTGGTAGGATCTGTTCCTTCACTAAACGAGCGAACATGCCCTTCCCGATCTACCAGCACAATTTTACCCGAATGGTCAAAACCTCCCGGAGCATCAGGATCCTCAAGTGCAGCCACAAAAAAACTATTTGCAAGTTCTAAGGTGGCGTCTTTATCACCTGTTAAAAACCACCACTTTTTTTGATTGACGCCCAGATTATCGGCGTATAGTTTTAATCTGTGAATGTCATCCCTTTTTGGATCTATCGTAAAGGAGACCAGTTTTACCATCGTGTCAAGTTGCAACGCATCGTGAATTTTCAGCATCTCGCGGGTCACTTTCGGACAGATGGACGGACAGGATGTGAAGAAAAAGTCGGCTACGTAGATATATTGACTCATCTTCTGATTATCCACCCATTGACTATCCTGGTTTACATGTTTAAATTGCCCGACAGTATGGTGTTTTACCCCATCCTCCGTGGGGATAGTCTGTCCAAGGTAAGGTAATTCATCGTTGGTTTGCTGACACGACTGCAAGCTACAACTCAATGCTAAGCAAATCGTCGCAAGTAAAATATAATGTCCTAGGTACATGGTTCGATTTTTTTGTCTCTGGTATAACATGATTCTATCTAAGAATTGCTCCGGCTTCGAATCTATCGAAATGACTCTTGATCATTGGTAAATGCAATTGGTCATCTATTGTTTTATCTTTTCTCCGGTGACTGGAGAATTGCCTCCACGTCTCGAATCACTATATTCATACTGTCTGCTACGGCCTGAATTTTTATTTTCTGAGATGATAGATAGGTTTCTGCTTCCCGTGAATTTTCCGGAACCTGAAAAGCTGCCATCCACGACATCATGGCTTCATCAGCTTTTTCAATTCTGGCAATCTGGTAAAGCACCTCCTCTTCGTTTGCCTCTGTCCGAAATTCTTTCAGCGATTTCTTCAGGTTATGCAATGTTGACATTTCAGGCATTACTGCATCGTGAATCGCCATCACCTCTAAATAGAGTGGGGTTTCATCGATTTGTTGGTGGTCAGTTTGGGACCGATTATTTCCTGACTGACATGCAGATGCGCACCATGCGGTTATAATGATGAAAATCCAAAGTCTCATTTTGATGTTTTTCAATGATGTAAACATTAATTTTCAGACATTACACGTTATATAATGCCTGTCTATGTGTGGCAAGTTCCTTATCTTCCATATAATCATCAAACGATTTTAGCTTGTCGATGTTTCCGCCAGGACCCAGTTCAATGACTCTGTTGGCTACAGTTTGTGTGAACATATGGTCTCTGGAAGTAAAGAGAATAATGCCCGGAAAATTTACCATAGCATTGTTTAATGCAGTAATCGTTTCCAGGTCGAGATGATTTGTAGGTTCATCAAGCATAAGAATATTTGCTTCTGTCAGCATCATTCTCGACAACATGCACCGTACTTTCTCCCCTCCGGAAAGAACGTTTGATAATTTGAGGGTCTCCTCACCGCTAAAGAGCATCTTTCCAAGAAATCCTCTGATGTACGTTTCGTCCTTTTCTTTCGAAAATTGTCTCAGCCAGTCAATTAACGGGAGGGGTTCATTGCTGAAATAGGTTTCATTGTCATTCGGCAGATAGGACGGAGTAATTGTCTGACCCCATTCAATCGTCCCTCCATCCGGTTGTATTTCACCTGCCAGAATCTGGTAAAGAGCTGTTGTTGCGAGACTATTTTTTGAGATAAACGTGATTTTATCGTCATGATTTACTGTGAAGCTTAATTTGTTGATCAGCTGAACTCCATTCTGGCTGTAGGAGAGACCATTGACTGCCAGAATTTCTTTGCCTGCATCTCTTGCCTGCTTGAAAATAATACCGGGATATTTCCTGGAGGAAGGTACGATTTCTTCCACATTGATTTTATCCAGCATCTTTTTCCGGGCGGTCGCTTGCTTGGACTTTGATGCATTGGCACTAAAGCGATCAATAAAAGCCTGCAGTTCCTTGATTTTCTCCTCTGCCTTTTTGTTGGCATTCAGTTTTTGTCTCAGCGCCAACTGACTGGATTCATACCAGAACGTATAATTTCCCGTATATATGTTGATCTTTCTAAAATCTATATCAGCGATGTGCGTACAAACTGTATCGAGAAAATGCCTGTCATGGGATACAATCAGAACAGTATTTTGGAAGTCCAGAAGAAAATCCTCCAGCCAATGAATCGTATGCAAATCCAGGTCGTTTGTAGGTTCGTCCAGAATCAACACATCCGGATTTCCAAACAATGCCTGCGCGAGTAAAACACGAACTTTTTGATTACTGTCAAGTTCTTTTAGCAATTTGTAGTGGTCAGATTCAGGAATTCCAATGCCACTGAGCAGGCTTGCGGCAGATGATTCGGCATTCCAGCCATCCATTTCTGCAAAGGCTTCTTCCAGCTCTGACGCTCTCATTCCATCTTCATCGGTAAAATCTTCCTTCATATAAATCGCATCCTTTTCCTGCATGATCTGCCACAACTGCTGATGCCCCATAAGCACAGTATGTAAGACCGTCACTTCATCGTAGGCAAAATGGTCCTGCTTCAGGACCGCCATCCTTTTTCCGTTTTCCAGGTGGACACTGCCCTTGTTTGGCTCCAGGGCACCAGATAGAATCTTGAGAAATGTCGATTTGCCTGCCCCATTTGCCCCAATAATGCCATAGCAATTCCCGCTTTTGAAAGTGACATTGACTTCATCAAACAATACCCGTTTGCCGTATTGCAGTGACACATTCTGTGTAGAAAGCATAAGTTAAATTTTGCCGCAAAGGTAAAAATATTCGCATCCAATCCGGCTGAAAACGGCAGTATTCACAAATCAATCACAAAAGTAAGTCAAATGAAACCAGAATTCATACAATCGCTTTCCGGAGTTCCAACCACAACAACTACAGAAATAATACACCATGAGTTCGAAAATGATATTTTTTTAATATGTAAGCAATTCATCAGTCATGTTTCATATATTAAAATATTTTATAATAATTTTTACATATT
>JAJTEZ010000059.1 GCA_021298335.1 Saprospiraceae bacterium
CGGCAGTCGGCTGCGATAAACCTGTTTTCACACTGCTTCCAAAAGCAACTATCACTAAGGAAACTTGCGACAACAACCAGGGTGAGCGAATGACGACTCTAAACATGTTTAGGTTTGCCTCCGAAATTTAATAGATTATGATTTCATCCATAAACAGCCAGGCCCGATGTCCTGCGCCTTGCTTCCCTTCTGGAATGACACCATAATTTTTAATTGTAAATCGCATATATCTCCCGTGGGCCTGGTGTGGAGTAAACCGGACATCTGCTATTTTATCGTGTGTCCCAATATTTTTAATGCCTGCTATGCGCTTATAATTGACGCCGTCATCAGACATGGAAACTTCAATTTCACGTGGAAGATAGATCCACTGGCCTTCAGCTTTAAAAAATAGGGTTTCGATATAGTTGAAATTCAGGTCTTTTTTAAAGTCAAGGGTGATGACGGGATCTGTTCCTTCAAAACCCAGCCATTCCGTACCTCCATATTTTTCGATGGTGCCTTTGACGCCATTGATGATGCTACCGGGGCCGTTACCTGAATATTTGGGAGAAGGACCGGGATTGATAGATATATCTGCACCTGTCCCATAATGCAGGTCAAAGAGCAATTCCAGAGGCCTACCACTCCCTTTAGAATGCATGGTTGTAAAGATGTGGTTACCGGAATGTTCGATTCGGACTTCTTCTCCGGAAGCAAGTGCCTTATCTTCCCGTCCGTTGATACTATGGGCTATGGACGCACCCTGGGGAACAGAAAAACTGATTCGTACTGGTTTGCCATCGCCTGCCTTAATGACTGGCTTCAGGTCATAGATATGGTTGGCTACATTCGCACCTTTTGCTTTCCATAACTGCTGGTGACTGACAAATCTAGGGAGAAATGAAGCATAATCCTTTTTCTTACTCCACAAGACTTCTGACATCGCCATCGCTCTTGCATAGACCATGTACTCAATTTTAGAGTAATCCGGGATGTACTCTGTCCATACATTGGCTTGTCCTCCAATGATATACTTTTGTTTATCGACTGGCAACGACTCTGGCACCGGATTCCAGTGATACACCTGATCCATAGGGAGATATCCTCCGATAGCGAGAGGTTCATCGGGTGATTCAGACTGATAATAATCGAAATAACAGAAAGACGTTGGGGTCATGATGACCTCGTGATTTTCATTTGCAGCAGCCACGCCTCCTTCAATGCCTCGCCAGGACATCACGGTTGCATTGGGAGCAAGTCCCCCTTCCAGAATTTCGTCCCAGCCAATAATCTGTTTTCCTTTGGCATTGATGTATTTTTCCATGCGCGTGATGAAATAGCTTTGCAGCGCATGCTCGTCTTTCAGGCCCTCTTTTTTCATCAGTTCCTGGCAGAATGGACTGTTTTTCCATGCAGTTTTGGGACATTCATCACCGCCGATGTGAATATATTTCCCGGGAAAAAGAGGCACTATTTCATCAATCACATCTTCTAAAAACGCAAATGTGGTTTCATTCGGACAAAACACATCGTCATAAATGCCCCATTTTGTACCTACCTCATAAGGCCCTGACCCACAACCCAGTTCAGGATAGGCTGCTATAGCCGCCAGTGCATGCCCTGGCATTTCTATCTCAGGCACGACGGTGATATTACGCTCAGCTGCGTATCTGACGATTTCCCTGACTTCCTCCTGTGAGTAATAACCTCCGTATTTTTTGCCATCAAATGTCTGCGGCTGATCATTGTAATGTCCGACCAGCGTTTCTTTTCTCCAGGCAGCCACTTCCTGCAACCGGGGGTATTTTTTGATTTCTATCCGCCAGCCCTGATCCTCTGTGAGGTGCCAGTGAAAATGATTATACTTATAGTAAGCCATGTAATCAAGATACTTCTTGACATCCTCTACTGAAAAAAAATACCTTCCTACATCCAGGTGCATTCCTCTGTATGCAAAAGTCGGACGATCTTCAATTATTCCCTGAGGCAGTGGTAATCCATGATGTGTAAGCATCTGTATGAGACTGATTACTGCATGTTGAAAACCTGCACTGCTTCCGGCTTTGATCAGAATTTTCTTTTTCGTCACTTTGATCAAGTATGCTTCGGAAGACAATTTATTGTCCCGTTTCCAGTCTACATCACTTTGGTCAAGGCTTGCTGAAATTTCAATTCCAGGAGTTGTCTGTATTAGACTTTCCAGGAAAGGATTCCTTACCTCCAATGGTAAAAATACTCTGATGCGGTTGAGCGAAGGACCTTTGGTTGGTTGCATGTTCACCAGTTCAGGAGCTGGAATGATTCCAAAGGAAGGAAGAACATTTGACTGGCCGGATGCTGAGAAAATATAACTGAATAAAAAAATTGCCAATGTGAAAAATGATTTCATTTTATAAAGATTTACTTGCATTTATTGGTTTTGCCCTTGTTTGTTTTTTACTTCCCGGTTTCCGAGATGGTCGTAGCCAAGAGACCGGATATAACTAATCATTGCCTGTGGCCGAAGATTCAGGATGAGTGCCCTTCGGTGCCTGCTTTCCGAATGATTCCCCAGGGCTCCATGAAGTGTATATCCATGGTGGGCTATACAACTCCCAGCGGGAATCTGACCCAATGAAATATCAGCGGCAGGAGGCGCAGCGCATTGCAGCGCAGCGTTTGGTGTGGGCTGATTGTGGGCTTGTATTGGTTTGAGATGTGAACCAGCCACATACATCATACAACCATTTTCTTCATCCGCGTTATCCAGGGCGATCCAAAACGACATAGCTCGTTTATCGGCCATATCCGGCCAATATGCCGCATCCTGGTGCCAGGGAGTCATGGTAGCTGTACCTGGCGCCTTATCAATCATCATATCAAAATCGAGTGCCATATCCTCTCCCATCAGCTGGCGGGCGATAGAATTAATTTTTTCGTATGTACGCGTTTGCTGCAAGGCTGGAAGCACCAGTGAAGGCCTCATAATCTGGGTGATTTTCTCCACTTTTTTCCCCTCTCCTGTGTCCCCTGAAAGGTCCCCCCTCATTCCGGAAAGATCGTATTTATTGTCCAGAAAATCATTATAAATTCTTCTCAGACTATCCAATTCCTCAACGTCAACCAGTTCGTCTATTCTGACAAAGCCTAATGTTTCAAATGATTCCTTCCATTCGCTCATTTTCTGTAATATACCCATTTTGAAGTTGAATTTTGCAATCCTATAAATAAGGGAAAATCGGATTTTGAATCCAATTTTGTGATAGACCGAATTTCCCCTTTAAGACCCAGTTCACCTGCATAAGAAAATCTTCCGTTCCCTTTGCCGGTAAGTAACGTGCCGAAGGAACTATTCACATCGCCGATTCTCACCCTGTTTCTGGTCTGATTTCCTCCAAGTAAAAGATCTGTTTGACCGTCTCCGGTAAAAGGAATATGTCGAATAATCACTATATGTTTTTTTCAGAACAGGAATCTGAGCCAGCATTTCATCGCGAGCAGCAAACGGATACCATTTCCCCCCCTCCTGAATCGCGACGACAGGAATGGCTTTCGAAATGCCATAATATAATCCGGAATACATTGCCAACCCGTCATCGGTTTCCACCGCCAGCTGGTGATTCAATCCCAGATTGCCTCCTATGATGTCTGCTTTTCCATCTCCATTCAGGTCAGCAGCAGTGACCGTATTCCAGCATCCTGTAAGGCTGATTTCTGTCAGAGAGCTTACAGGAGATCCTGTTTTCCCTGGTTTCAGATATGCAAGCGAGCCAAAATCACGGGCGAGGATCAATTCGGAAGAGGCGTCTCCTACTATGTCTGCAACCACCGCATCGGTAACCATGCCGGCATCCCAAAAATGTGAAGATTCCCTGATCTCTAATGAGCCCTTTCCTGAATTGGTAAGTATGAGTGATTTTCCACCTTCCGGATACTGCCCTGGCATGACTCTGGATCCAATAAACAGGTCTTTGAAGCCATCCAGATTATAATCCCACGGTACTACCGTGCTCGCGCACACACCTGGAGCATTATTCATATAGGATGGAGCATGGCGGTACACACCATTTTGCCGGGAATAAACCATGGGTACCTGACTTGAAAGATCGCCCTGGTATGAAGAAAATACAACCACCAGTTCCTCCTCGCCATCATTGTTGAGATCAGTAAAAACAGCATCCGCCTCATCTGCAGGTACTGGCTGAGGTTTAAAAGCTGGTTTGACAGGAGCCAGCTTTCCGGAGGTCATCTGAAAGAGTTCTCCCGGTTTTTTTGCAGTACCCGTCACGTACATGAGGGTGTGATCCTTGTTGATGGCAGTCCTGGGACCTGTTTGCGACAGCATGGTGGGCAGAAGAGGCTGGAATTTGAAATCGTTAAGTGGGTCTTGAATATAAGTGTATGGCGCATCCGCAATCTGAAAATGAGAAACAGGATCAGATTTAGCCTCTGTAAGTTGTCGTTCCCCTTTTTGACGAAGTTCCAACATATTCTTAGCGAATGGTCCCCGAAATATATCAGTAGTGCCATCAGCCCATGACACTTTGATCGAATCGACATTACCGGCGGAACCTAAACCAAAAATGAGTGGTCCGGCGCTGCTGGACTGAAAGCCACGCACGGGCATATACTCTTGTGTCTGCACCAATGAATCAGCATAAACGTCGACACGCGCACCATGCAGCGAGGCGCTGTTTTGTGCCTTGAGTGCAATACTGAGGGATTTGCCGGACATCTCAACAGCATGATTCCGAAAAATGGAGGCCGGTGCGTTGAGGTTGTTGACGATGAGTTCCAGGTCACCGTCATGATCCAAGTCTGCGTAAACTGCTCCCGCAGCTACTCCAATTTCCTGGAGGCCCCAATCTTGTGTCACATTTGCAAATTGCGCATGGCCCTTGTTTTGAAACATATAATTGCTTTCCCTGATGGAGGGCATTTTGCCTATGACGGCAAGCTCATCCAGTTTTTCCTGCTGACTTTGAACCCTTGTTTGCAGAGAAACGGTGTAATTCAAAAAATCCATATTCGTATAGTCCTTTTCATAACCATTTGTGATGTATAAATCTTTTTGGCCGTCAAGGTCCATGTCTGCCAGAAGAGCAGACCATGACCAATCTGTATTGGAAATTCCTGCAAGCTGACCCATTTCCTGAAACTGGGGTATTGACTGTCCATGCTGGGTCAATACATTGTTTTGATTTCCACCATTCAGTTGGAGCATATTTCTCATAAACTGGCGATGAAAACCCGAATTTACCAAATTGAGAAATTTCTCGTAATTGTCATCTCCGGAAGTCATTTTTATTCTTGTATTGCCTTTGGGCAACATATCCAGTGTCACTATGTCCATTCGGCCATCGTTGTTTACATCGGCCGCATCACAACCCATGGAAAAAAGAGATGTATACGATGTAGCATCGCGTACCTGCTCCGCAAAGGTGCCGTTTTGCTGATTAATATAGAGGTAGTCTTCTTCATTATAGTCATTAGACACATATAAATCAATCCAGCCGTCCCCATTGAGATCGGATGCCGCCACTCCCAGTCCAAAACTGAGCACGTTCGAAATCATACCTGCTTCCTTACTCACATCCGTAAATACCCCCTGATCATTTCGCATAAGTCTGGAGCCGTAATAGGGATCATCTGTCTTTTTTAAGGCAGCAAGTTGCTGACTAAATCCTGCATATCTTTGAACAGAATGGTTTAGAATGAAACAATCCAGATCGTTATCCCGATCATAATCAAAAAAAACTGCCTGAGTGGAGTATCCCCTGTCAGCTAGCCCATACTTTTCCGCACTTTCCGTAAATGTCAGATCTCCATTATTGATGTAGAGCAAATTGGCCCTCATTGCGGGTGTTTCAGCTGCCGACCGGCATACATAAAGATCCATCCAACCATCGCTATTGATATCGACTACGCTCACTCCTGTTTTCCATCCCTGAGATCTTCCCAGACCAGCCTTTGCTGTCTTATCCTCAAACTCAATTTCTTCCCCACCCTTGTGGATGTACAATCTGTCAGGTACAATATTGCCCGTAAAATACAAATCGGTAAACCCGTCATTGTTAAAATCTGCCGCTGCAACGCCACCTCCATTATAAAAATAACCGTATTTCATGACATTAAACTCCGGTGAATCAGATAGCTCATTCACAAAAGTGACTTGCGTATCATCTTCCGACAATCGCTCAAAAAGCGTATCTCCCTTTTGATTAGTGCAGGCTGAAAAAAGAGATATTAAAACCAAAAAACAACCGTAACGAAGGAATGTACATGACATATCTATTTATTTTGAAAACAGCCGGATAATACGGGCTGTCAACGCAGCGATCATTGATTCAGCCGAAGATTGACTGCGGCAGCCCTCCACAAATATAGAAATAATCAGGGGTTTATTCAGAAAAATGATACCCGCATCCGCCCTCATTCCATCAAGCAACCCTGATTTATGGGCAATCACGGTTCCCAGAGGCAGACCAGCAGGTATAACTGCTGTATCGTCGCACTCCTGTAACATAGATAACATTGCACATGCATTCCGGCTTCCCCTCCGGGCATCGTTGTAAATCTGTAACAGTTGGGCATTCATTTCAGTGGCAGTAGTTCTGTTTTGAATTCCTTTTTGAATAGCGTCCAGATCCATCATTTTCCGGTTCAGCTGTGTATGACTGTAACCGTGGTGCTTTAGCCATGCATTGATGTTTTCAACGCCACATTTTGAAATAATAACATTCGTGGCAGTATTGTCGCTCTCTGCTATCATTTTCCGGCTGAGTTGACTCAACGAAAACTTCTTTCCAGGAGGTTCAAATTGCAGAGACCCCGCGCCTCCGACGATATCATGTCTTTCCAGAAGGTATTCTTCCCTTGCAAGTAAGCCATCTCCACTTCCAAAGCGGTCAAACAAGACCTGCATAATGGATATTTTAATTATACTTGCTGCTATGACTGATCGTTGGGAATGATACTCATACAATACATCACCTGCTGTATTTTGTACGAGGACTGAAAAAACTACAGAATCTTGTGAATGAATCCAAGCATCAAGGTCACGTGTGCCCTGACTGTAGAGGACTGAAAACTGAATCATCAGATAACATGTCATGTACCTCCGTAGAAAGTGCATTTTCATTTGCCAGATGTCGCAGCCTGATAAAATTGATTAGCAATAAAAGCTTCCCGTGATTTTACTTCGGTAAGGAATGAATATTCAGAAAATGAAGATATTCCTGAAGAAGCTGGCCAAGGGGAAGTAGTATCTGCGCCATAAAGGAGCTGATTCAGATAGGTAGTAAGACTAAAATCGTGGTCATAGGGTTTTCCCGACCCGAGATTTTCCGGATATGTATCTGCAAGTGAGATATATTTCTTTGTTTCAGACTTTTTCCCTTTGGATTTTAAATTTTCGAGTGCGGCAAATAGACACGCCTCCCGGAATAGCTGCTGTAATCCAGACGCACCTTCATTGGGTAGACTCTGAAAAGTAAGCAAATAATCAGCTGTTTTCCTGAATTGCCGATTGGCAAACATTGCCTCTGCAAGAACCTGTCCAGTGATATAATTGGCAGGATGTGATTTCTGAAAATGACTAATGACTTCGAGTGCTTCTTCAGAAAGCTGATTTCGCAGCAGAAATTGTGTCCATGCCTTGACAACCCTCCAGTTGTCAGGCTCAAGACGAAAGGCGGTTTCCAGTGAAGCGTGAACAGAATCCTTACTTCCTTTCCATAACAAAGCTTTATTGAGGTAAAAATGGGCATCACTGGAATGACCTGTACGTAAAAAACTCTGTTTTGCCTGGTCAGTCAGCCCTTTCGACCATTGTAACTTTGCAAGAAGATAGTCCCACAGAGGCAGATCAGAAACCTGATCAACCCAACCCAGAAGGGCAAACTCTTCCGTTCGGAATGGAAACGCAAGTTGGTTATCCATGTAAGCCGCCTTTTGCAGAGTTGTCTGAAACTCTGCTCCGGTTTTCTTTTGGAAGTAGGCCAGCCAAAGTGAAGACATCAGATTTTCGGGGGCGATTTCAAGGATAGTAACAGCTTCTTTCCACAAGCCAAGGCGTGCATACCAAAGGGCTGTTTCAATATAATTCTGGTGGGGCATTTCGTTGACCCAGACTTTCTGAAGCTGATTATTTTTATACACAAGCCATTGTTCTGCCAGCGCAATTGGATCCAACGGGTTTTCCTTCAATTGTTGGTCGAGTCTGGATTTATGATCTGCTTTTCCTCTTGCCAATACCAGCATGAGGGATTGGCAGTCGGCTGTTTTAGGAAAAAATGAAAGACATTCTTTGGCGATATTTTCTGCTTTGCCATGAAAACCTAGCCGAAATGCAGTGAGTGCAAGATAATTCAATGCAAGCTGTTTGGTTTCCTGCTGGCTGGCAGCTACACTAAATCCATCTTCAGCATTGGTGAAATCTCCTTCGGAGAAATGCAGGTAACCCCAATAGAAATTTGCCCATCCGTCATAAGTGTTGATGGAAAGTGCCTTACGCAGTAATGTTTTGGCTTCAGGCAGATTCTGCTGAATTTGGACCGAAGCCAATAAGACCAATGCATCGACGTGGTTGGGATTGATTTTCAATAATGTATCTAAAACAGCTGCCGCTCCAGGCATGTCTCGTTGGGCAAACAGGCTTCTGGCTTTCAGATACCTACCATATTCAGAATCCCATGCAAAAGAACGATCATTTTCCAGAGGTCGCTGCACGATTTTCGAATCACTTTGGTCATATACCAGTTCGTGGTTTAAAAAGACTTTCAGCACCGGATTTTTTGTTGCACCTAGCGAGGTCACAGTGCCGGCACCGACGTTAGCATTTGCTGAAAATGATATGCCGAGGCTATCGACACATTTGATACTGCCTGAAAAGGGCTGGTGAAAAAAGATCCTGACTGAATCCTTAGAAAAATACAGGACTCCCTGGTCAAAGGCATGCGAATGGCCGTGCAATCCGGAGAAAGTCATCCATTTCTCATCCCAGGCATCGGTCTGGAGTGGCATGAGCAGGTTGTATTTGAAAGGCGACTGGATAGATGCAGGCCCCGCCTGATTAAAAAATCGACCTGATTGAAGTTCAACGTATTGTCCATTCTTGTCGGTCAGTAGATTTTCCCAGATCATACCCTGCCTGGAGAGACCCCAGATCCAAAGTTTTTTACCCATCTTTTGGTAGTATGGAGAATAATGAATAAAACCGACATCCGGATTTTTCCAATAGCCCCCAAAATAGTCTGTACTTTTACCCAACACATGGTAGGATTTATACCCGCCAAAGTTGTTTTCCCTGTAATATTCCAGATTCTTGCCATTTTCATGCATTGGCCATGAAAACGGTTTTCCATCATGATCAATATATTCAGTCCCCGGATATAAAAACTGCAAATCATCTGATGCCCGAAATCCTGCATTCATCCACTGGTAATTGGAGACTGCAAAAGGAGTATTGTTTGCCCATGTACTTCGGCTTGTAAAAAATGTCTGTTTGGCAGATAATTGAACCTCGACTGTCCAGTGTGTTCTGGATGACCAGTCATAAGCCCCTAAAAAACAACTAATGCTGCTGTCTGCATTGGTACGAAGAGTGTAATCCACAGGAGTCGCACAACTGGGGGCATGGCCGTAGTCACCAAAATTAAACTCTACTCCACCGGATGTCCAGGGACCACGGGCCGCCACATCGCGAAATTTTACTACATCATTGTGATAGATGAATGGAAAACCAGATTTTTTATGGAAAGCTCCCCAAATTTTTCCTCCAATCTCCGGCAAAATGCGCAATTGAATCAATCCGTTTTCCATGTCGATCGCCTTCCAGTTTTTTGATTCTCCCTGCATGGAAAAACCGTCAAACCTGTGGTATGGATAAAATCTGCCCAACGGCATTACCGGACTGGGATCAGAGAAACCATATGTTACAAATGGCTGGTCTTTGGGTGTCATAGTCACAGATTGAGAAGTCAGTGACATTACATGGCACAGAAAGAGAAGAAAAAAGGTCAAACGTTGCATATATTTTCAGTTTTGGAAATCCAGTTTGAAAAGAGCTTTGAATTCGATAAAAATAGAAAGGAAAGGTAAGAATAATTTATCAGTTGACACAAAAACAAAAGGGCTTCCTTACGGAAACCCTTTTGCATTTTATCTAAGTGACGGGAAAGATTATTTATCCCACCACAGAGGTGTGGTTGCCTTGTCCGGGCCACCCAGCAGTCCTACTGCGGCATCTACAGCATCCTTGTTGGTATTCTTTTCATAATCGATGAAAGGAATACGGCGCGGTCTTTCTCCAGCAGGAATATCTCCGTTATCGCTGTTTACAACAGGATATAATTTAGGCAATTTTGACCTACGCATGTCTGCCCATGCTTCGATTCCATCAGGGAACAAAGCCAGCCATTTCTGTGTAGCAATCTGTGCTTTCTGAACTGCAGCATCTGACGACCATTTGATCGGTGTGTCAGAAACGGCAGGTGAATTGAGCGCATCATCTGGTGCAATCGGCTTCTTGTCAGAGTTTACATAGGCGTTTATAGCTGCTGCATCTGCAATACCCCACTGGTTCATTGATGCTTCGATGCCCTTATTATAAAGGTCACCTGCTGCTCCACCCATGTTCCATCCTTTCAGTGCTCCTTCAGCCCTGAGGAAATATACCTCAGCAGCATGCAGGATATTCTGACCTGTTGTACCAACGCGAGCCCATGCAGAACCTGCACCTGTAACCCAACGTGAACCTACGTTTGAATTTGCATTGTTGGAGTTTTTGGCATCTCCCAGCTGTGTTGTGCTCAATCCGTTTCTCAGACCTTCATATGTACCTGTTGCAGAAGCAGGCTGGAAGTAAACGCCAATACGTGGGTCACCATATCCTTTCAGGACTGACTCCATAGAAGCACTCATACGGAATTCATTCCATACAGAAATACCTGACAATCCATTGACGTCTGTACCTGCCTCAGTTTTGAACATGAGTGCATCATCGCCAGTAGTCGTCATAACACCACCTGCCAAGGCTGCTTCAGCCTCTGACTTGGCACGTGCAGCATCTACGTTTGAAATACGAACTGCCAGTCTGAGTCTGAGTGAATTGGCAAATTTAATCCACTTGCTCACATCACCCTTATAAATCAGGTCAAAATTACCATAAGGCTTCTCAGAAGTTTTTCCTGCGAGCACTTTAGTTGCTGCATCAAGTCTCTTAAAGAAGTCGTCATAGATTTTGTCCTGTGCATCGTAAGGAATAGAAGGCAACGCCTCGCCAGCCTTAAAATAAGGAATCGGACCGTAATAGTCAGTCACACGGTGGAAAGCGTATACCCACATAATTGAAGCGAGTGCATTTTCAGCACTACCTGCTTCAGTTTCGTTAAGGAGTACTTTCAACTGCGGCATACAGTCTGTATAGATCGGTCTCCAGTGCCACTGCATCCAGTCCATACGGATGACGTTTCTGTCTGAAGGGAAATAAGTTGCTGTTGTTGCATAATACTGTGCATACAGGTCAGCGAACAGGTTTTGCGCAACCTGGTACTTCCAAAATGCATAGGAAGCCTCAGTTTGTGCCTTACTAAAAAGAAACGGATACTCATTTTTGCCGAGCGAAGCGAGCTGCGTCTTACTGGTGTTCAGCTCATCAAATTCGCTCGTACATGCGTTGAAGCTGGCCACAACTACAAGGGCCAGACAAACCAACCTGAAAAAGCTATTTTGAATGTATTTCATGATGTTTTATTTATAAAGTTTAATTATAAAAATTAGAATCCAAGCTGCAGATTCAAACCAATGGATCTTGTAGATGGTAAGTTACCATATTCAACACCCTGGAAGTTTCCTGCACCCAACTGGATATCCGGGTCAAAGCCCATCGTTCTCTGAGGTACACCAGGAATATCCAGGATTGCCTTACCTCTGTACAGGAACAACAAGTTTCTGCCGACGAGAGACAATCTGCATGATTTAACACCTAAACTAGAAGGAAGGTTGAAATTATACCCAATTCCTAATTCTCTGATTCTTACGTTTGTTGCATCGTAGGTGAAGAATTCTCCGAAAGAATATCTACCTCCTGAAACTCTTGTCCAGAACTGTTCTGCTGTAACAGCAACTGCATTTTTCTCCCCTTTGTCATTGACTGCGTCAAGGACAAGTCCGCCTTCACGGAATGCTTCAGTGTAAGCAGCAGTACCGTCAAATGCAAGGTTTGCATCTGTACCGGAAACCATTACGCCTCCAAATCGACCGTCAATCAGGGCAGAAATTGTCACTCCCTTGATGTTGAACTCATTTCTCCATCCCAGCATAAAGTCAGGGTTGAAGTTTCCAACAAATGTATTACCAGCTCCTGAACCTACAGGAAGTCCTTTCGCATCAACGACAAATCTTCCCTGTGCGTCACGCTTCCAACCTTCTGACCAAAGGTCACCATAACGGCCGCCTTCTTCAATCAGTGGTCCGGCAGTACGTCCATAACCGCCGCCCAGGAATACACGCTTGGTTCTTTCAGACAATTCGATTACATCGTTTACGTTACGAGTAAAGTTCATGCTTGTTGTGTAAGAGAAATCATCACCCTCTACTGCTTTCCAGGTAGCCATAATCTCCCATCCCTTGTTCTGAATATTTCCGGCATTGATATACTCGTTGGAGAAACCTGAAGCAGGAGGCAGTGGTACAAAGAACAACTGGTTTACAGAATTCGTCTTGTAGTAAGTCACATCAAGACCTAATTTTCCATTCATCATACGAAGGTCTGCACCAAATTCGATAGATGTAGTCAATTCCGGCTTCAGATCAGGAATCGCCTTCGTGGAATTTTGTGCGATAAATCCGTTTGTTCCACCCTGCTGTACTGAGAAAGTGTTCTGGAGCAAGTACGGAGCAGCATCATTACCTACTTTTGACCAGGCTGCACGCAACTTAGCGAAAGATAGGAAGTCAGGCAGTGTTGTCATTTCACTTAAGATCAATGACGCACCTGCAGAAGGGTAAAAGAATGAATAAGGTGAAGGCAATGTAGATGACCAGTCATTTCTGGCAGAACCATCCACAATCAGGAAGTTTTTGTAAGCAAATGATGCTGTTGCAAACACGGACTGGTACTCACGCTCACTCAAAGAACTGGAAGTGGATACGTTTTTACCGAAGTCAGTGGAAAACTTGTTTGGAACAAGCAATCCATTCGCATTGATGAATGTGTATTTGGAATCTCTCTTGTTATTGGATGCTCCCAAAGTAAAGTCAACGCGGATGTCATCATTTACATTTTCGTATCCTGTCAGGAATAAGTCGAAGTTGTCCTCTCTGAAGTAGCCACTGCCCTCTTGGTAAGTACCACCCGGACCCGCAAACAATAACGTTCTGTCATAGAACTTTCTGTTTTCTGCATCATTTGATTTATCCAAAGACGCGCGACCCACCAGTTTGATTTTGCTTGTCAAATCATATGTCAAAGCGGCCAGGAACGTTACACGATCTCTGTTGTCTGTATTCAAAGTTCTATTTAAAGTCCAGTAAGGATTTGTATAAATAGAAGAGGTTGTCCAGTACGTTGGATTTCCTGCAGCATCTTCAAAATTGGCATAAGTAGCCAGATCCACAGATCTTGGGATTTTGTAGAGGTTCTGTACGATACCACTTTCCTCACCTACTTTTACCTTGTTGTCAATAACCTGCTTCACATAGGTTGCTTTTACATCAGCAGACAGCTTATCGCTTAATTTCTGGTTGATACGGAGGTTAAACGTGTTTCTGTTCAGGTCATTATTAGAAATGATACCCTGGTCTCTGTTGTTTGTAAAAGAGAAGTAAGCCTGAGTTTTCTCAGTTCCTCCTGTAATACCGATGCTATTGTTCAAGCTGATACCGGTGCGGAAGAAATCTTTGATATTGTTTGCAAAAGTGGTTGACTTACCTCCCCAGCTACCGCCGGAAGTAGTGTTACTCTGGCCACCGTTACCTTGTCCATATGTATTTTGTACCTCAGGGAGCAATGTAGGTGAATCCATTGTGACACTTGAGGCTACGTCTACAGAAACCTTTCCTGCCTTTCCTTTTTTAGTGGTAATCAACATGACACCGTTGGCACCGCGGCTACCGTAAAGAGCTGCAGCAGCACCTCCCTTGAGGAAGCTTACGTTTTCGATATCGTTAGGGTTGATGTTGGATACCCCGTCACTGCTGTTGTAACCACCAAAGTCGTTTCCAACCTGGCCTCTGTTAGAGTTGTCAATCGGAACTCCGTCTACAACAATCAGTGCGTTATTGGAACCGGAAATTGACTTGTTTCCACGAAGTACAACCCTCGCAGCACCACCCGGACCACCAGCGTTGGTTGTAACCTGCAAACCGGCAACTTTTCC
>JAJTEZ010000060.1 GCA_021298335.1 Saprospiraceae bacterium
ATAATTCCTTGGACTGTTATGCCATTGAGCGTTGTTGTCGTCAGGTTTGTCCAGGAAGAGCCTCCATTGACGGATTTGTACACTTTTTTCCCGTTTGACCCATACGTCACGGCAACCCAAAGCACATTCGGATCTGACGAACTTACCGCCATTTTTACCCTGTCGTTGTTATTGGGTAGCGGCAGCGCCGTCGCAGCTGTCCATGTGGCTCCACTATCAGTTGACCGCCAGATTTTATCATCGGTACCATCCCACTGGGAGCAATACATGACGGAGGGTAGTGATCTGGAAATCTGGATTTCGTACACATCATTGGATGCAGAACCAGGAAATGTGGATAAGATTGAATACGTCGTGCCTCCGTCCTCGCTTTTCCAGATCTGGTTGTCTTTTCCGATAAAGACAATGTTGTAGTAATTGGGGTGAAACACCATCTCACTATTGGCGTAATAGGCGTAGCTCTCGTTGGGCCAGGCACCAACAGAAAATGATTCCAGTCCATTGCCAAAGCCCGGCTTCACAGCGTGCCCCCCAATATCAGAGTGGTAGACCTTGTTGCCGGGTCCCGGGTTGACATAGCCGGTCGCAGCCTCTCCCCCACCCATCCGGTAATATTTATTGGCAGAAAAAGATTCGTGCCTGGCCATATTTCCGTTGTGGTACCTGCCACCAACCAGTAAATCGGTATTCCATCCGGAACCGAAGCCCCACATATCCGAACCTGAAATACCGTTCATACGGGCTTCATGGCTTTGACCAAAATTGGAGGAATAATTTAAACCGCCGTCTGAGGCAATCCAGAGATCGTTGCCGGAAGCAGCACACCATTGAATGTCGGGATGACTCCACGACAGGCCGCCAACATAGCCGCCAAGCGAATTCCAGGTTGCCCCGCCATCCGTACTTTTAAACCAGGAAGTTCCTCCGGCTATCAATTGATTGGCATCGTTTGGGTTTACGACAATAGCCATGTCGTAAAATCCCTGATTGAATCCATCAGTGCCGTTGTGCGCCATCAGGTTGGTGTGCGCAGGAATGGTATAGGTGCCTCCGATCAGGTTTGACGGATTTGTATTCGCCCAGGATGCTCCGCTATCATTGCTGACAAATACACCTGCATAGCCATTGAGGCTTCCCCCACTGCCAATGATGTAACAGTAGATTTTGTCGGGCACGGCATAAAATGTATTTCCGTTGTTTTCCTTTCGTTTGATGGTCCACGTCGTAGCAGTAAACAATTTAGTCCAATTGTTGCCCCCATCTGTAGAGCGAAGCAATCCACCATCGCTGGCAGCCAGGATGATCTGTGGGTTTGTGTGGGAAAACGCCATTTCATTGACCCAAAGATTATTTTCAGTATAGACAGAAGTCCAGGCCTGACCGCCATTGACAGAACGAAGAATTTTGCCGCCGGTACAGGCAAATACGATATCGGGATTAGCAGGATGTATTTTGACTGCACCAAAGGCACCGTGTAATAAAGAAGCTGTCTTAAGTTCCCAATTCAGTCCTTTATCTGTAGTTCTCCATAGCCCCCCACTTTCTCCTCCGGCATACAGGATGTTGGCATTAGAGGGCGCAATGTCCAGAGAATAGATATTTGTTTGCCAGGTGACTTTGGTGGTACCGTCTGTATGCCATGTCTCTTTTGGACCTGCATACGACCAATTAGCGGTGCGGGATGCGTTTTTCCTGAGCTGAGTAATGACTCTTTCCCGAGCTGCTTCCTCTGCAGGGGGAGGTATGACGATCTTTCCATCTCCCTGAGTGAATGGTCTTGCCCAACGTGTAAAACGCTTATAAAACTGGGTATATGTATTCTTTACAAAAGGATGTGACCTGTAATATTCCCTGTACTCTCTTTGGATTTCAAACATATTTGGAGTGGGTGATGCAAGTTTATGCATCCAGTCGGGGGCATCGTCACTGACATGCGGTGCAACAGGCCAGATTTGGCCAAAAGAAGTATAAGTCAGTAAACTGAGGGTAAGCGCAAGAAAAATATGTTGCATAATTGGAAAAATTCAGGCCTGTCGTTGACGAACTGTCCGTTGTTCGATGCGTTTTTCATAACGGCTCCCCTGAAAAATACGCTGAACAAATATGCCGGGAATATGGATTGAGTCAGGGTCCAATGTACCCGCAGGAACCAGTTCTTCGACTTCTGCCACGGTAATCCTTGCCGCCCCGCACATACATGGGTTGAAATTTCTGGCCGTACCTCTGAATACGAGATTCCCTGCCTCGTCTCCTTTCCAGGCTTTTACAATGGCAAAATCTGCTTCAAAGGCTTGTTCCATCACGTACATTTTGCCGTGAAATTCACGAACTTCTTTTCCATCCGCGACTTCCGTACCATAGCCTGCTGGCGTAAAAAACGCTGGAAATCCGGATTGCGCGGCCCTGCATCTCTCCGCAAGCGTACCCTGAGGAATCAATTCTACTTCCAGTTCACCACTCAACATCTGTCTCTCAAACTCTTCATTCTCACCGACATACGATGATATCATTTTTTTTATTTGCCTGCCCTGCAACAACAAACCGAGACCAAAATCGTCCACTCCTGCATTGTTGCTGATACAAGTCAGCTCTTTGATTCCCATTTTTACCAATTCAGAAATGGAATTTTCCGGAATTCCACACAAACCAAAGCCACCGAGCATCAATGTCATGCCATCCTTTACACCCTGCAAAGCCTCAGAGGGTGATCCGACTGTTTTACGAATCATAAATCAACGATTTGATCAAATGGTGCAATACCGCATCAGGTACAAAAATAGATAAATTTCAGAGCATCACCAACACCTTTGTCAAGGGGCCGGGTTACTGATTTCAGCGTGTACCCGATCTATCGCTTCGAGCGTGTCTGAAGACAATGTCACGTGAATACTGCCAATATTTTCTGCAAGTTGCTCCATTGTCGTAGCTCCAATGATGGTAGAGGTGGTGAATGGACGGTCATTCACAAAAGCAAGCGACATCTGTGCAAAACTCAAGCCTGCCTCTGCGGCTATTGCTGCATATCGTTGGGTAGCTTCAAGGCTATTAGCACCATTGTATCTTGCCAGATTCTTAAACTGGTTGATCCTGTCAGCCGGAGTGTCTGTTCCTTCCAGAAACTTACCTGACAAACGTCCAAAGCCCAATGGAGAATATGCAAGCAGTGAGATATTTTCCCGCAGGACCATTTCTGCCAGCCCCACTTCAAAACTCCGGTTCAGAAGGTTGTAGGGATTTTGAATGGTCAACGGACGGGCAGTGCCTGTTTTGTTAGCCTCAGCACATGTTCGCATGACTCCCCAAGGTGTCTCATTTGACAATCCCCAATAGCGAATTTTGCCCTCGCGAACAAAATCATCCAGCGTCTGCTGTGCCTCTTCAAAATTATCCTGCCATTGTACATCATGTGTTGTATATCCTAAAACACCGAAGCAGTTCGTTTTACGTTCTGGCCAATGCAGCTGATATACATCGATATAGTCCGTCTGGAGACGTTGTAAACTGTGGTGCAGAGCTTCCTGAAGTCGCTTTTTGCTAAATCCGAGTTCCGGACTGATATAGCTAAAATTGGGTGAGGGACCTGTGGCTTTTGTGGCCAGGATGATTTCTGCCCTCCTGCTACCGGAAGCCAGCCATGTCCCAATGATTTTTTCGGTAGCCCCTTGTGTCTCTTTTCTTCCAGGCACTGAATACATCTCTGCTGTATCGATAAAATTGATGCCCTGATCGAGTGCATATTCAAGTTGGGCATGACCCTCTGCTTCGGTATTCTGTTGTCCGAATGTCATAGTGCCCAGGCAAATGACGCTCACTTCGAGGTCTGTTGCTCCCAGTTTTCTGTACCGCATAAGAATTGGTTTTGTATACAAAAAGTGAAAAGAGGAGAAATGTTTATGAAGAATGGAAAATGACATAAAAAAAAAGAACCCCCTCCGACGTTTCGAAGCGGGGTCCCATCCCAAAAACAGTAAATTCTTATATTCGTTTATTCGATCACCACCATCTTACGGGTAGCTCTAAATGATCCTGATTCAAGAGTGTAGTACATCACCCCGGATGTACCCAACTCATTTTTATTGATCTCTATGGCATTAAATCCTTTCTGGAATTCCTGTTCTAACTGATAGACCAGCTTACCTGACACATCGTAAATGCTGAGTCTTGCCGGTGCATCTGCAGGTAGATCGAAAGCAATTTTCGAAACAGTTTTGAATGGATTTGGGGTATTCTGATACAAGACCGGTACAGCCAAATTTTGGTTCATGACAGCAAACCGTACATTCATCACATCAAGTTCAGGTGTATAGCCCTCTGCTGGCGTGAGGGATGAATCCAGCCAAAGTCCTTCTGACAAGGAACCTTTGTCCTTGGCTCTGAGTACTACTTCAAATACAATGTCATTGCTGTTGAGCTTCACAGCTGTCGCCTGGTGATAGCTCACTGACATCGTCCCATCGGCAATCTGTGTAAATCCAAAATGATGATCCACCATGCCTGGCAGTCCTCCGTTGACCGCTTCCAGACTGAACAGCTCGGGGTCAAAATGGAAGGTAAACTGGAACCCTGCTACAGAGGCCGGAGACTGAACCCGAACCGGAACAGAAATGCGATCTCCTGAAGTAAAGGACACGTTATCCACTGCCAGAGCAAGTACCTTCTGCGAACGTGGTTCCGTACGAATATCCCCAAAGCCAGCACTGGCATTCCCGCTTACGTCTCCAACTTTTACAGAATGGAAGCTGAACTGCAGATTTTCCTGAATATCAGCGACCGGGACAAATTCAGGGAACAATTCAGATGGAGCATTTTCTGGATCCTGGAAGCGATATGCTTCATCCACAAATCTCCAGGAAGTGTTGTCATTAAACTTAGGATACACTCCTAAGATGAGTTTGCGCAATTCTACAAGATCAGATGCCGCAATTTTCTGGTCTTTTTTGACGTCTGCAGCAATTTGTCTGAGTGGTGAGGATAATTTTTCTACTCCCAGAATGTGTCGCTGAATCATGACAAGGTCTAACGTAGAAATACCATTCAGGTAATCGCCATCTTTTTGCAGCTTGACCATGAAATTGCCACCTTTCTTTATGTCTTCAAACATAAATTTACCCTCCTGACCAGTGGTCACGTTCATTTCCCCACCTTCCAGGGCAACATAAACATCACTTACCGGAGTCTTATCCTCGGTTGCCACGAGTCCCTGAATGGTAAATCTTCCATTGTCTTCATCGCAGGCATCAAAATTGTCCTGAATTGTAATAAATGTATTGCAGTGATCCTGAACTAGGTTGCCCATCGGAGTCACGACTCCCGTGTATACTTCAACATCGACCTTTCCCAGATCGTCGCAGGTAAAGGTCCTGCTTGCCTGAAGCACTGGCTGGCCTTTTGCATCCAGTTTAATAGGGGCAAATGAGAATATTACAGGATACTGGCAGGTGTGGTAGGAACCATTATCAAAATCCTTGGCCCAGATTTCGACCATTCCTGAGTCGGGTGTACCGTCATTGTCTGAGTCTACAGGCATCAGACTAGTAGCCAGACCGTTGATACAGTAGGGCGTCGGAGCCTTACAGTTGGCAATGGTAAATAGCTGCTCGCAGCTGGTTGCGTTGCCACACCTGTCTTCAAAAGTCCATACGATTCTGTGTGTTCCGATGGGGTAATCACCGCTTGCGTTAACTGTATTGCCGTTTCCTGATTTTGAGAGACCTGTGTCGAAAGAGCCATTGTTAAACGCATCGATTTTATAATACCATCGTAATTCCTTTGTACATTCATCCTTAGCTGAAGCTGTCAGTTCGATATACCCATCCTTGCACTCAGGGTCGTAGGTACACACCGACTTGGCTGCACAGCTGCTGGTAATTTCCGGTTTGACCGGATCATAAACCTTGATGACCTGCGTATGTCTCCAGGTTGCATATTCATGTCCACCTCCCGTTTGATTGATACGCTGACACCAGTCGACGACTGTCCACCGCCGCAGAATTTTAAAGCAGGCATCACCTGAACTGTTGTTAAAAGTATAAATTTCATCGTCGTATTCTGCCCCCACCAGGCTGCAGAAATTATCAGCAGAGAGATCCGGGCGTCCAAGTTTGTCCGGTCCAAAAGCGCTGTCGGTCGGATCTTCACATCCAGATATTTCGACATCCCTTGGCCAACGGTTTTCTGTCATTTCAAAAGGCGTTTCAAGACCTTCGATTGTAATATGTTGTGTGCACTTGACACTTCGTCCTCCGGGGTCTGTAGCGGTGAAATTTCTCGTGATGGTTCCGATGCGACAGCTGTTGACTGAAATCACGGAGTCAGTGGTAATACGGATGTTTGATGTACAATTGTCAGTTGCTACCGGCCAGCCAAAATGTCTTTGACATCCCAGGCACCATTGCAATTAACCGTCATATTGACCGGACAGGAAAGGGTCGGAGCCAGCTTGTCCTGAATAAAAGCGTTGACCATACATTCATTATAGTTTCCGGATTTATCGATGACCCTGAACTGAACCATCTGCGGTGTAGTACTTACATCAGTACAGCAAAACTGCACATAATCACTAAACCCACACGGATCTGTAATTTCGACAACGTATAGCATTTCTGATTCGTCACATGTATATGTTCCGAAGTCATCCCATTTTCCTGTGGCATCCAGAACACGTACATAATCGTAGGAATTGTAACCATCATTCACATCTTTCGGATCTCCGGATGCCCAGTTTCGGTAAGTGGATGTTTCCCCACTCAGCCATTCAAACTTGCCGATACGCTTGGTATCCCGCAGTCCGATCAAATAATTTTCATCGAGTTTCCAATCCTGAACTTTGTTAAACAACCAGGTTTGTTCACTGGAATTATTAATTGCGACGACGTATCCGCCCATAGCTGAGGCAGTTTTGATTGCGATGTCCGGCGTCACTTTATGCTTCGAGATGTAATAATAATTGGGTTTTGATTTCCCAGCGTTCACAAATTCACCCAGGTAGGTAAATCCTGGAAATGCCGGAGTCTTGCAAGGAGTACAGCTGTTCTGGTCCATTCTTCTGACAAGCATCTTGCCAACTTCGCAGTCATCATAACTTCCGTCATCGAAGGCTGTAGCTGGTACGAGAGCTTTACCATCCAGTGTCAGACTGATGTTTGTATTCTGATCGCAAATGGCCACAGGAGAAGTTCTGTCCTCGACCACTACCGTCATGCTGTATTCGGTCTTGTTCTGACATTCATCGTAGGCCGTGTAAAGAATTTCGTTGCATCCCAAAGGCAGACTGATGACCTTTGCAGGGGCTGTCAGCTTGATGATGCCCGTGTAACCGCCCGGATAAGTTACAGCGTAGCTCAAATCTGAAGAACAGTTGTCCACAATCTGCGGCTTTCCCAGGAGGTAATTTCCAGCGCATGTATTGCCGTTTGTCGAAATCTTGTCGAGCTCTGGCAGACCTGATATTGCAGGACCTTTGGAGTCAATGATTTCAATCATCTGGATAAAATTAGTAATCCTTGATTCGCACGACCATTCCAGCACCTGCCACTGACGGAAAATTTTTGTCACGCAGCCAATAGCAGGGTAACGTGTGTCTGTGTAGGTAGTATATATATTACAGGGTGTTATCATATCTGGTGGCAACATTACATCTGTAGAACCACTGATATTGGATAGCAATAACTGGGCATGATCGCCTGAATTATCTGTAAATATCTGTATACAGAGGACGTCATTTTTCTTTACAGGTATGGCAACTGTGCCAGAGACAGGGTATTGGCTGACCTGATTGGCGAGTACGGTTCGTAGGCTGCCATTGATGGTGTACCGTATCGAATCTGCAGAGAAGTTATTGCCTCCCCCTGATTTTGTTGCTGTCCAGGTGAAGGAAATGTTGCCGTTTGCCTGGGCAGTGATGCAAGCCTGTGCTCCGAGTCCGGCGACAGTAGAACCTGTAGTGCCTCCTGACATGGAGATTGTGCCTGCTGGGTTGAACACCACAGACCCATTACCTGATGTTGCACGGAGCCATGGTTTCAATTTAGGCACACCTGTACCCTGCAGTGTCACTCCATTAACCACAGCGGGTGTGGGAGAGGGATTCCCGTTGGATAAAGTCGCAAATGATGCGTCACACTGCAGTTGCACATTGGCTGGTGAGATGAGGTCGTGCGCATCGAGTGAAACGACCCACAAATTCACTTTACAAGGTGTTTCCGAAACGTTGCCGGATGCATCCTCTGCCAGATAATAACGCTCAATCAGTTTGATTGTATCCGGACCTTTAAAAATATCAGGACGCTTACAATCATTGAGCGTGATGATTTCATTGGCAATAAAGCGCCGAGGCACCTCGCAGTTGTCGTAGGCCGTAGGTGCATAGGTACTTGCTGCCGGACAGGTCAGCACGATGTCTATCGGCTGATTGCTTTCCCAATAAGGAGCCATCTTGTCTT
This sequence comes from Saprospiraceae bacterium, assembly GCA_021298335.1. GTDB lineage: Bacteria > Bacteroidota > Bacteroidia > Chitinophagales > Saprospiraceae > OLB9. Next base: position 8,442 of record JAJTEZ010000060.1, read on the forward strand.
CAATGAAGATGGATGTCCAGCAGGAATTTGTTCCCTGCGCATTGGTCACCTTTCCGTAGATGGTCTTTCCAATGTATAGGTGCCCCTCTTCAAGAAGAGCAGCTCCGGTACCTTGGCTGATGATATCACCAGTCGGATTTTTCATCAGGGTAACCAGCGCCTCTTCTGCTCCACCACAGGTAGCACCCGTGGCCAGGATGGCAGAGGCAGAAATACTGGCTTCACACACCTGATCCACCGATACCTGGATGGCACTTTTACAGGCACAAGAGCCTGTAGTCTGGGCGTTTCCTTTTGTACCGGAACCAAAGAACAGCACAACCACCATCCATAAGAGATGGAAAATTGTGCCAGAACGTGTCGAATTTGTTCCATTCATAAGATCCAAATTTTGAGTTTAATGAAATAAGTATTGTTTGTACTTCCCACTAGCCATTGCCAGTTGAAAGCATCATGAGTTACTTGCATTCCAAAGCACTTAGCCTTGTCTCTTTCGGATCTATTTCAGTTCAGGTTGAATATATATACATAGTTTGAATGCGTAAATCAATACACATCCATACCAGAAAAAAATACATATACTAAGGATAAATATTTATTATCCTTTGGATATGATTCTATTTACAAATTCAGGTGGAATAAATTGATAGGTTCAGGATAGTTTCTCACGCTATTCCGGTACAAATATAAAAGCATTTATATATTATGAAAAATATTATAGAATAAAATTACATATATTTTTATACATAACATATAATACACTGATATGTAATGTTTTAAATAATATATATTTTTTTAAGATGTGACTGTAATTGTGCTATAAAAAGCGGTCAAACCACTCAAATAAACAGGAATCGTAATCTGTAATTCAATGAAAAATAACATTTTACAATTTACACCCATCATCCCTCCTGAGTTACAGGACCTGAAGAGGACAAGATCTTGGTTTTCCACATAAAAACCATGCCAGCGACAAACAACAATGCCAAAACAAGTACTGAGTACCTCATATTATTGGTTAAATGATCAACGAGTCCGAATAAAAAGGTTCCGCCCACAATGGCTACCTTGTATACCACGTCATAAAAACTGAAATAACTCGTTGTGTCGTGGCTTTTTTCGGGAATTAAAAAGGAATAGCTCGCCCGCGACAAAGACTGGATGCCACCCATCACCATACCAACCATGGCTGCGAGGAAGTAAAATGTATTTTTGTCATAAGTAAAATAAGCTCCTGCGCAAATGATGATCCATATCCATATCATTACCAGGATAGAAAATCGGTTGCCACGCCGATTGCCCAGCCAGGAAAATAGCCTTGCTCCGACAATCGCTACAAGTTGTAAAATCAAGACCACAAAGATAAGCTCACTGGTTCCAAAACCTAGCTCGGTTTTTGCAAACAAAGTGGCCAGGTAAATCACAGTCTGCACACCGGCACTATAAAAGAAAAATGCCAGTAAAAACGTCCGAATTTCTATATTATCCTCTACTTTGGCCCACGCCTGCTTTAACTCTTTATATCCTGAAAACCAAAGTCCCCTGTCTGTCTCCAATCGCTGGTCAGCAGGCAGATGTACAAAGGTGTATTGTGAAAAACCAAACCACCAGAAACCCACAAGCAAGAATCCAACTCTGGCACCCATTTGTCCGTCAGGAAGTAAAAACCAGGCTGGCTGCATGATCATCAGCAATATAAAAATAAGCAGTATCACGCTGCCCAGGTAGCCAAGTGTAAATCCTCGTGCACTCAGCTCATTGTACTTGTCCTCTGTAGCAATCAAAGGTAGAAAAGAGTCATAAAACACCAGACTTCCGGCAAATCCGACAGTGGCAATAATGAATCCTCCTGTACCAAGCCACCAATTGCCAGGTCCATCAAAAAAAAACAACGACGAACATGCCAGTGAACCTAAAATAGTGAAAAACTTAAGAAAAAACAATCGCCTGCCGCTCGCATCGGCAATTCCCGACAACATTGGTGATAAGAGGGCGATGAGTATAAAAGCAAATGACACTGAGTAAGAATACAATGCAGTATTCGATATTTCCATGCCTCCAATTTGGATAACTTCAGGTGTATATTCTTCAAAATATCCCGGAAATATTGCCGTAGATATCACTAAAGCATATGCAGAATTTGCCCAGTCAAACATTGCCCAGGCGTGCATCGTTTTCTTGTGGTTCTGTTGAATCAAACTCATGGGGTTGGTTTTATAGTCCAAAGTACAAATTCCTGAGTATAATTTCTGCTTTTTGAAAAAGATGGTTTTTTTTATCTTTGCCCTACCGACCCGTACGCCATGAATATCCTGGTACTTTCCCGAAACACGATGCTTTACAGCACCCAGGCCATCATAGAGGCCGGACGAAAAAGAAATCACCAAGTAAAAGTGATAGACCACATGCTTTGTGACATTCATACAGGGAGTGGTGCTTCAGGCGTTTATTTTATGAATGAATCATTCAATCCTGTCCATGCATTAATTCCCCGAATTGGCTATACTGCAACGACCCAGGGTGCTGCCGTGATTCGCCAGTTTGAAAATCGGGGAGTATTCACCACTTTAGGTTCAGATCCACTGCTCAAAGTGCGGGATAAATTCACCTGTCTTCAATTACTCGAAGGACAGGGAATCCAGATTCCAAAAACAATTTTTATCGCCCACAGCGAAACAATTCCTGCCATGCTGCGCCATATCCGGCCCTACCCTGTCATTATCAAACTGGTCTCGGGGACACAGGGCATGGGAGTCATGTTGGCTGAGACTGAACAAAATGCCATTTCCATCCTCGAAGCTTTTCATGCAACAGGAGAGAAAGTCATGGTGCAGCAGTTTATCGGCGAAGCCAAAGGACAGGATATCAGAGCCTTTGTCATCAATGGAAAAGTGGTGGCTGCAATGAAGCGCATTGCCCGACCCGGTGAGTTCAGATCGAATCTGCACCGTGGAGGCACCTCCGTCTCTATCAGGCTGACCAGTGCAGAAGAAGAAACTGCGGTCAGATCGGCGTCTTCCCTGGGGCTTTCCATTGCTGGCATTGATATGCTCCAGTCCAACGATGGGCCGTTGGTACTTGAAGTCAACGCTTCTCCAGGCCTCGAGGGCATCGAGGCGACAACTGCCGTCAATATCGCCAGGGAAATCATTGTCTACTTTGAGCAAAATATAACAAATACTAGTTCAATATAGTGTCGTATTACCATCGGGCATGTGATACAGCCCAAGGCAATGAAAGGCACAAAAATGATCCTTGTTACCTGAGCAGGGTGCAGTGTCCCTTGATTTGTTGTTGCACTCCTTTCGGATCCAGGTAGGTGACAACATATGCATAAACTCCCGGAGGAGCAGTAGCCCCTGTGTTTTGTCGTGTGCCGTTCCATCCGGCTATGACATTATCTGTTTCGTAGACCAGTTCCCCCCAACGGTTATACACCACCATAGAATAAAACCGGATTCCTTCAAAGATGCCGACGGGAGCGAAGGCATCATTCAAACCATCGTTGTTGGGTGTAAATGCATTAGGCATATATACTGTGACCACCGGAAAAATAGGCACAGTGGCCAAGGCAGTATCAGCACAACCGGACGAGTGCAATACGATCTGGGTGATCGTGAATGTTCCGGTATCTCTGAACGTAAACCGAGGATTCTTTTCTATGGAAACACCAATGGTATCAAAAAGCCAGACAAAGGAGGATGCTCCTGCAGATCCGTCGGTGAATGTGAGTGTGCTGTTCAGCAAATTGGGATCTTCAGGCGTAAAACTAAAGCCTGCTGTAGGACTGGGAACTACTTTGATGAGGCCCGGCCATGTTTTTGAGGTCACACAACCCAACGGAGAAGTAATTTCCAAACCTACCGTATACGTACCTGTCTCGGCAAATGTGTGTGTGGGGCTGAGTTTATTGCTGGATCCTCCATCACCAAATTGCCATTGGAATGTGTAGGTCTCGTCGATGGGTTTGCTCAGATTGTTGAAAAATATTTCTGCAGGCACACAGCCTGTAAATGTGGTTGGTTCGACAATGACCAAGGCTGGAACCGGAAAATAGTCGATCGCTTTTGTCAGTGTATCGATACATTTATTTTGGTCTTCAACAAGCAATGAAGCCGACTTCAGGCCGGGCTTTTCAAATTGAAAAAGAGGATTTTGCTGCACAGATTTTCCTTCCTTAAAATTCCAAGACCATTTTTGGATGGGGCCTGCACCACTCGTTGACTTGTCGACAAACAAAACCGGACCAGCAATGCACGTATCGTATTCAAAAGTAAAATCTGCTTGGATGGAAGGATACAGGTTGACCGTGATGGAAGCTGTATCTGAGCAACTTGAGAGTCCTGGCAAGTCTTTGTTTAAGATCATTGTGCCCGTATATTTTCCCAAGCCGGGGAATGTCAAACTCACATTTCGGGTATTGAATGTTTCTTTCTTGCCTTGAATGTCAAACTCCCAGAAATAGTTCTGGATATATTTGATGTCGGTGCTGAGATTTAAAAAGTCAATGGTAAATTCGCCGCAGGAATTGATGGTGTATTCACCGTTGTTTTTTAAGGAGGCCTTCAGATCGGCCTGAACTGCCGTTTCGCAGGTTGTCACATTAAACTGAAAATCCCGGCGCAGGTTTCCGATCAATTTCCCTTTTCTGTATTCCTTTACACAGACGCCAACAACGAATTGCCCCAGTAAGTTGGGAGAACCAAAAATGATGCCGCTTGCGGAATTGATTGCCACCACTGGATTTCCACCCATAGGTTTGTTGAATGTAAAGTTGGGAGCAGCGAACGTGACTTCCTCGTAAGGCGGAAGACAATTCTGCGGACTGGGAGTTACACCTGTGCATGAAGTGGGCGAACCCGGTGTCGTAGAACCATCTGTGCCCCCGGCAGTGAGTGGAGTACAGAATTCATACACCAGGCTGTCACCGTCGATATCTCTGGCAGAATGGTCAAAATCGATGGGGCGGTTGACGCAGATGACAACTGGTGGAAAATCCTTGAAGGTCGGACTATTATTACAAGTGCGTTGGGCTTCAGCGGAGATTTCCGTCGTGAAGGCTGCCCCGGTGGTGCCAGGAGATACCAGATTTAAGATCGTATTGTTTCTACAACAGCGCTGGAAGGAAATCATGTAGTTTTCATTGATGATGGGTAGCACTATGTCAAAGATGTACTGCCCGCTTTGCACGCCTACATTGATAGGAACGAGGATACAGGGATTATTTGTCTGAATGTCAATATCTCTGATGTTCTGTACCCGCACGCCTGCCACTGCCCTAAAAAACGACCAGCTATTGCCACTGCCCCGATAAATGCCAAAACTTGCGGGATCATCAAATTGAGCTCCGTTGCTTTTGCTGTCCCGGTACATGGTGAATGTAATTTCAAACCTGACCTCTTTGCGGACAGTATCAATGCCCTTGCATCTATACACTACATCCCCGCCGATAATGTGCAGTGCGCTCGCAGAGTTGGAGAAACAAAGTACTGCAATCAATAGGACAAAGATCGCTTTCATTTGATGGGTAAGTCGTTCCATACTGATTATAACATTTAGAAATCCAACAGGTTGTGACTTTTCGCCACTGCCTGCTTGGAAAACTGCTTCAAATATAAACCATGCTTTGGAAAAACAGGAAATTACTGCGGTTTATTGCGGTGATTGAAGAAAATCAGGATCTTTCACCTTTGATCCGTTTTTTACTTAGTTCGGTACTTATTGTTTTTCCGCTGTCGGACAAACACATCCAGTGCCACTAAAAATACGACCGCAGGTCCTGCAATCACCGAGTAATCCCGGGGTTGTGGGCCGTACAAGGTCCAGCTTACAGCGCCTAAAAACAAAATAGCTGTAAATATCAGGCTCGTTTTGGCCAGCCCTGCATAACTCCGAGGTTTGAAGCCAAAAAATGTTCCAATCTTTGATATGATAGTCAGCACCAGAATGCCAATAAACAGAGCTGTGATGAGAATTTTAATCATAGTATCAAAGACCTGTGTTGAACGTTTCATTGACATGACCACCCATCAGGATGCCTTCTTTTCGAAAGGCTTCGTCGATCTGAAAACGAAGTTCACTTTTCAGCTCTTCCCCACTCATGGGCTGGTTCAGGTAAAAATACAGGACGAAACCTAATCCTTTTTCAGTAAAATCCTGGAGGCGAACAAAAGGTTCCGGTTGCTGTAATACATCCTGATTAGATTGGACAATCGTCAGCAAAAGGTTTTTTACGAGAGCTGTATTGGTGCCGAACGGAACCAACAAAGGCAATTCAAAGCGCACAATATCGTCGTAATGCGTCCAGTTTACGACAGCCTGGTTGACGAGTTTGCTATTGGGTACCAGCATGGAAACACTTTTGACTGTTTCGATGCGGGAGGCCCTGAGACCGATTTTAGTCACTCTGCCAACCTGCCCCTCAATCTCCAGCACATCGCCCACCATGACCGAGCGCTCGAATAATAAAATCAGACCCGAGAAAAAATCATTAAATGTTTGCTGCAGCCCCAAACCTATTCCCACTAGCAGTGCAGCGGCTCCGCCGTAAATGATGCTCATATCGGATACGATTCTGTCGAGTGCGAGCAGGATGGCGATGACATAAATCACATAGGTCACGATCTGGTTGATGGCAAATTGAATGCCCTCATCCATATCATTCCTGCGGTACATGCGGTACAATGTAATTTGTGTAATAAACCAGACCATGACCTGCGCAGCCAATACAATCATCACGGCTATCACTACGTCTGATAAATGTACTGTAAAAAGTTCGCCTTTGATATCCCTTTCAAACAGAAGTGCATCAAGATACAATCTGCGCAGCAAAACCTGCAGAATATAAAGATACACAATATATCGTACACTGCGCGTTGCCCTGCTTTCATCTGACTGTGCGGATTCAGCAGGTTTTTTTACCGGATGTTCTCTTTTAAAATAGCGGTTGCGTATGACCATGTGGCTGATGACCCAGTCAAGTAATAAAGCCACAAAAAACAAACTCAGTAACTCTGACAACTGGCTGATATACAAGCCAAAACCGCCGATTTCAAAAAGTACGATGTCAAAATGCAGGAGCCTCAGGACGAGCACTGCACTGATGAAAAATAATGCCATGGCCAGGCGGAATCGAAAGATTGCCTGGGTAGTGCGGTATTTTCGGCTACCGGCGTCTTCATAAAATGCAAAATTCCGGTAACGAAGATAAATTCCTGCTGCAGTAACACCTATCAGACCACAAAAAATCAACTCAACCCAGGTAATATCAAAACCAGAGATTGTAAAGACAACATTTTCCATCAGCGGGATGTGATTTTAGTGCAAAAGTACATCAAATTCAGACAATTGGAATGTTAGCTACAGAAGGCATCGTACATTTGTACAAAATCAAAGGCATGAGTGAATTACAGGACAACAGGCGCCTATGGGATGAAAAAATAAACAGGCTGATGACTGAAAATCAAAGTTTTCGGATCACCTTTTCTCGGCAGCGCCCCACCAACAGAGACGTAAAAAATGTGTACCTGAAAACAGCTTTAATAAAAAATCAAGTAAAATACTCAGCCACGTACCGTTATCGCACAAAGGATGAGGTAAAGAATTATACTGCTGAGGAAGCGACGGCCTTGATTCAGGATTTATTGATGCACAGCTTTCTGAGCGCTGTTCTTTTTACTGACACTGAAGAAACCACACTCCTGCTGAGCAAGAGTGACAAAGCCACCATGATCACCCGCCAGAGAGAGGTTGCCTCACCGATCTCAATTGCTCACGACCGACCCAAACAGTACCTTGTTACGCAAAAAGCGTCCTGGATGCAGACACTGGGACTTGCCGGACAGGATGGCAAAATTCTTGACAAATCTCAGGATAAGTACCGGCAGATAAACAAATATGTAGAAATCACGGACCATCTCCTGAAAGATGTGCCGCCAGACACGCTATTTACTATTGCAGATATGGGAAGTGGCAAAGGCTATCTTACATTTGCTTTGTATGAGCACCTGGTCACAACAAGAAAACTACGCCTGAAGATGACCGGTTACGAATTACGGGAAGATCTTGTCACTCTCTGTTATCAGGTTGCCGCCAGGGAAGGATTTGTCGGTCTCACTTTCCAGCAAAAAAGTATCGACGAGGTAGATGCGCGTGACACAGATATGGTCATTGCGCTGCATGCCTGCGATATTGCTACGGATATGGCCATAGCCAAAGGAATTCAGGCTGGTGCCTCCTACATTGTTGTCTCACCCTGTTGCCATAAGCAAATCAGGCAGAGCATGGACCATGAGAATACGTTAAGTCACATTTTACGCCATGGCATTCTGGAAGAAAGAATGGCAGAAATCCTCACCGATGGCTTGCGGTCACTGATCATGGAAGGGCACGGTTACAGAACTCAGGTATTTGAATTCATCTCCAGCGAGCACACCGGTAAAAATCTGATGATCACTGGAGTCAAAGGGAAACCTGATTCAACTGCCTTTGAAAAGGCCGAAGCCATTATGAAGGAATTTGGGATAAGCCGCCATGCTCTTTTTGAGCTGGTTGGGTGAGTGGTTGGGGCGAGTGGTTGGGGCGAATTGCAATTCGCCCTTACCAATTCGCCCTTACCAATTCGCCCTTACCAATTCGTCCTTTTTATTTTCCCTTCCAGTTTTGGGGATTATTTAGGATATAATTAGATATATTGTTGTAAGATTTTTCATCACGTATTATATGCTCATAATAATTTCGCTGCCATATTCTATAATTCAGGCTTTTTATTTTTTCGGTTATCCTAGTCGGAGCGAATTGCAATTCGCTCATTTTTGGGGTATTACCGGGGGTGAATTGCAATTCATTGCTGGAGGTGAATTGCGATCGATTGATAGGGGCGAATTGTAATCGATTGATGGGGGCGAATTGTAATCGATTGATGGTGAGAATAAGTTATCTCAATGATCCCATGTATATGATTAGGCATGATCACCGATACATGAAGCCTGCAATTGCTTCTGATTTCAAGTGTTTTTCCCCATTCTTGTGCCGCTATACGTCCGTATGAATTTAGATGCATCAGACCTTGTTTCACCTCTCCAAACAAATGTGCTCTACCCTCACAGCACAATGTAATAAAATACAATCCAGCCTGTGAATAATCAAATTTTTTCAGTCGGATGGACCTTCGATGGTGTAATTTTGGATTAAAATACTTCATAGCAGTAAATTTCGTTGTAGTTTATTCTTCTAAAATTAAGTATACTCTTTGACTCGTTTTAGATCAAATGCAAATATATTGGTATAACTAGTCAGTTGTCAAGTACTAATCACTATGAATTTCATGAAATGCGCATGAACTTTCCTTGATAATAGCCTAAAATCGCTATTTTTACGACTGTACAAAAATGTATAATATGCGAATTCCACTCCTTTCACTGGCCATTCTGCTGACATACTCCGGATTTTCCCAGGATAAAACGAAATGGGATGTGAATCATCCACCAGGCACATCAAAGCAGGTTTCTTTCACTACACAGGAAGGAACCTGGATGAATCTCGATTTGAGCCCGGATGGAAAAACGTTGGCTTTCGATCTTCTAGGCGACATTTACACTATGCCTGCTGAAGGTGGGAAGGCGACATGTCTGAGATCTGGTCTAGCCTGGGAGGTACAACCTCGCTGGAGCCCTGATGGCAGAAAAATACTGTTTACCAGTGACGCTGGAGGAGGTGATAATGTTTTTGTGATGCAGGCTGATGGTACAGGAGCAACACAGATCACTAAAGAAAACTTTCGGCTCCTCAATAATGCAGTCTGGGCACCTGACGGACAATACATCATTGCAAGAAAGCATTTCACCAGTTCCCGGTCTCTCGGTGCCGGAGAATTGTGGATGTATCACACCAGCGGAGGAGATGGCATACAGTTGACAAAACGCAAGAATGACCAGCAGGATGTCAATGAACCCAGTGTTTCCCCTGATGGGAGCATTTTATATTACTCTGAAGATGTATATCCCGGGGGGTATTTTCAGTATAATAAAGACCCAAA
>JAJTEZ010000061.1 GCA_021298335.1 Saprospiraceae bacterium
CCATACACACGATCATTCAACGGATAGTACGCCCTGAATCGCAATGTTTCACCGGATACACTATTGGAATAAACAGTGATGTAAAAATAACTGTTGCCATGAATCGAAACAGGCGAAGCGAATCCACGAAGTTCTGTACCGGAAAACACACCGATCAGCGTTCCACTACCGTTGACCGGGCTGCCATCGTATTCCAATCGGGCAATAACCTGCATACTATATTGATAGTCCGATGGGTTAATACTCCAATCGGGTTGGGACTGTGCAGATGCGTATAACGCTGGTATTTGGATCAGCATAAGTAATAGCAGAGTCCATCTTACTGAGTGATTCACCCGTCTGAAATATGGAGACATTTGAATGAACATGCGAATTGGATTTTATGGGATGCTCTATGGCTTATTCGGTACTAAATACAAATGAACACGTGGCTATGACACTACAGAGTACTGTCACGGCCACGAAGTCAATTATTGCTTCATAAGTTTACAACTAAAGACCCCGGATGGAGTTTTCAAATGCGCCATATAGACTCCCGCCTGCACACCTGTGCTATTCCACTGTATTGTATTTAATCCCACGACGGTATTCAACTCTAGTCTTGTGACAAGATTACCACACACATCCGTAATCATTACCTCAGCAGATTCCTGTTTATTGGTAACAAATTGTAAATATGTATCAGAATCAAATGGGTTAGGTACCGCTTTGAATGATTTGACCGGTAGACTCCCTTCGATGATTCCTGTAGGTAAAAGAGACAATGGCACCGGACTGGCCACTGAACCCTGATGCAAATCCGGCGTGAAGGTCATCGTTTCCGATAGTGAAAGGACTTCACCTGTTTCATGGTCGTACAATTTGAAATGAATTGGCTGACCTGCCACATTAGAAAACATCGTCATGAAGAAAAGATATGAATTCAGAGGGGGAATATACACGGCCGTAGTCGATCCGCGAACTTCATTTCCGTGGAAGGCACCCAACTCAAGACTGGCGGTTGTGCCGTTTTCGCCTTCAATAGACAGCATTCCAATAAATGTGGAGCCGTATTCGTATTGTGACGGATTGACTGTCCAGAAAGAAGCCTGAGAGGGTTTCTCCCCGCGATTAGCGATTCCTCCACCCTGGAAATCAGGGTCTTCCGGATAGGTCAGGGTACCTGGATTGGCGACCTTAATCTGGTACCCTTTCGGAGGGGCCATAAATTTCAGGTTTCCAATCCAGCCGTATTGTGGGCCGATGTACTGGGCAAATGCCTCCTGACTTTTCAGAATATCCCCCACAGCTGAGGGTAATGAAGCGAGGGCATCATTTACCGGAAGTGCGTAATTAGGTACGTATCCGATCCAGTTCCATCCCTGAACAATGGGTATTTGCATCGTGTCGGGAGAAATTAGGCTACCTATCATTCTGAGTGTATCAGCAACTTCCGACCTGTAATTGTACATGGATTTATTATCAATAGTGGCCAGAGATCCGGCCCAGCCGGTACCCGTCACATACGAAGCAAATGAGTTCTGTGATTTGATCAGACCATCTTGGGGATGCAGGAGATAGGCCAGTGCGCTGTTGGTACTGTTATTAGGAAACTTCAGGTTAAATGAAATCCAGTTCCAGCCGATTCCCAATGGTAGTCTGCGCAGAATGTAGCTGTTGGTGTGTATCACCTGAGGTGACAGAGGTGTACCGATGACCACATCCGGCACAAAATTGAATGTTTCCTGGACAGAGGCATAAATCAGACAGTGTTGTGCATCCCATACCTGTAGTTCGATCGGAGCCTGTAAATCGCTCACACTTCCGTAAATGGTTAAATAAGCAATATAGGAGTTGAGCTGAGGCACATACTCTACATTACAACGGCCGCGAAGTTCATCTCCGATAAAGGCTGCCACCTTGTCTTCGGGGTCAACGCTAATTCTCCCCTGTATATTTAATTTCAGTACAAGGTTCATGGTGTTTTCGTACAAACCTGCGTCCAGTTCCCACCTTGGCTGGTCGCACAATACGCGGGCGCCAACTTTGAGAGGTTCGTCTCCCCCTTGAATGTATGTACCCACATGAATCGTCTTAAGAATCACTTCCCCGTTCCATGATCCAATTGCCAGTAATGAGTCCACGATGAACTTAATGGGTTTTACTTCGTTGGCTACAAGTACCCCGGTATCAGGTACTATGCGTACCCACGGCAGGAAGTTGTCGATCTTAAATGGCACGGTGGAACCACTCCGGTTCAGAATATTGGCCGTCATCGTTTTGGAATCATGCACATCGAATGTCACGCCCACACTATCTGTCAGCCAGGCCAATTCATTCCTGTCGACCTTGAACTCCCAGGCCAGATAGTCCCGTTTGTTTCCGGTTCTGTCTTCGATGTCGTGGAGTTCGACCCGCAGAGTTCTGTTCTCTATTTCGTGGTTGTCCACAGTGGGAACAATGATGAGTTTGTTTTCGTAGCATGAAATAGTGGCATCGATCAGTGTACCGGTTTCTACATCGTAAAGTCCGACATTGTTGGGATGATAATGCACCGTCAGCAGGTTCAGGATTACCAAGCAGTGAAGGTGGTTCTCGGTCTATACGTATGGGTATATAGTAAGAAGTACCTTCCATCCCTGATGCCGCACCTGTACAAACGGATATCGCTCTGAGTTCATAATTTCCATCTTCAAGTCCTGCCGTTTCCCATTTAAACGTCGTGGAAATCGGACCAAGTGTATCCGGTTTGGCATTGCTGGTCCAACCTTGATATGCGGCATTTTTGGTATTCCATCGTTCATGCGGATTGGAGGCAGTGACGGTTGAAGGAGCGAGTATATTGGTCCATATTCCATTGCCATCAGACTTTCGAGACTGCACGCGGATTGCCTGGAAATTCGGATCAATCAGGCTGTAATTATTGACTATAATATTCCTGACTGTTGAGTTTACAGGGGTGAGGGAAGGATCCTCACTCAATACAACATAATTATCACGAGGAAAATCTATATCTACTTCGCTGCATGGACGCACAAAACTAACACTGATTTTCTGACTTGAGTACGCGAGGGTGTTCACGATAGTACTTGAATCAGTAGGATTTTTTGCCGGGTCAAGTCCAAGCACATCGGCACGAGCCACTTCACAACCAGAAGTAAATTCCAGGACGAGGTCATTGTATTCATATTCTACAGGTCCTCGTTCAACTGTAATTGTAATCGGAACGGATTGATTGGGATGCACTTCATAATCTACGTCACTGTTGAGTACTGCACCGTTTAATTTTATCACAGCTCCGTTTGGATTATCCTCTCCGGTTGCTGTTATATTATAGTGTCGCGCTTCATACGACTGACTATTATTGCCCAGATTAAACCTGAATATTGCAGCCTCTTTCGATGGGATGTTGATGGCCTGTAATGGGTACCCGGCAAGTGGCTCCAATACCGGCTTGTCCCGAGAGGCGGTACCTGTTTCCCATGGGCAAGACGACTGGCCAGACTTGATTTTAAATACCGGAGCCCCAAAAATGGGATCATCCAGAATATCCACACTGAACGCATCCCCGGGATCATCATCGGATAAAGAATACCCTATTGTGGTTGCTTTTGAATAGGTTTTTGATGTCGTACTGTCCCGATTGAACGTAAATTCGATTTGACCCGTACCCGATGCACCTGCTCCGAACGCGAAAAATTTCCATGTTAAATAAGCACCAACACTCACGGAATTTGTAAATTGCAGTAGTTCAAGTGAATCGCTCGATGAACTGAACTCAGCCTCATAAACTACCCCTGCATCAAACGATACATTTTCACTGAATGAGGCACCCTGCTTCAGTTCTTCGTTCAGCTTGATCCACGTTTTCCAGCTATCACGGGAAGCAGTCATTATTGCAGCGCTATCAGCCTTACCCATCAGATTATACTCTGTTGCCAATAGATCCAGGTATGGGATCAGGTATCGCTTAATGTAATATTCGGAGTAGCGGAACCCTGTCGCACCTCCGGGTTTTACAGAGAGCACCTGGTCAGCCATAACCACGCAGTTGTTGACCTGGATGCGATCGGAGGTTCCAAAAATCATATTTTCGGCAACCCCGATGTACACATCTCCCCCTTGCTCACCCCCTACTATCAGGTCGGCATCACTTGTACTTATTGTTTGGTTGAACGTCATACACGTTTGCATTTCGCTCTGAGCCACTTTTGTTCTAGTGTAATTTAAACTTGCCCCAAAATCGAGCCCTCCCTCGGCAGCTCCCCCCGCCGCAACACCTATACCAATCAATTGTGTTGTTTCAGTCGAACCATCAAAATCTGCAATTACTGAATTCGAGTAATTATCGGTAGTGGTAAATGAACGTACCTCGCAAATTGTTGAATCTTTGGAAATATAGGAATAGCTGGCATCCCCCGGCGGATCACGTAAAATCATCATGGGACGCTCGGGCAAGTAGGTGGTAAATCGCTCTCCATTTGGTCGGGTACCGCTTATGATGGCAATCTTGCTGGTAGTACCCTTGCGGCCATCCGGTGTTGTTCCGATGGCCTGTAACGTTTTGTAATAGGGGCTCACCGGGTTTGCGTCCCCCACCCTGAATTTGTAAGAAAGCGAAGTCTGGGGATGCTCGATTCTGGTGATGGCCCCATTTTGCGTGTAGCTTTCGTTGAGCAATGTATCCACCTCAATCTTCAGGAAAGGTGCTTCCGAACTTGGATACCATGGCACCTGGTCGAACGTTCCGCCAACCTGTGTATCTCTCATGCCCGCACCTATGCTGACTTTGAACCCTCCTGAACTGCTTGTAGAAACAGTATGTATTTCACGATAATATGCGCCAGACAGAGCGGATGTTGAAGAAGGCTGGAGGGTGGCACGAACACGGATTGGTTTATTGGCAAATGGCGTGGCGTTGGCTCTCGAAATAGTACCTGAACGGGAATATACTGCGGCCGCCAGAACCGTATCTTTGACTTCGTCGGCAAAGCCATTCACGAACCTGAGAGCCGCCTCATTTAATACACAGGTACCTCCCGGATATTGTTCCTTCATTCTCACCTTAATTGTCACCTCATCCTGCTTTTCCAAAACCGTACTCGCATCCGAAAGCACCAGCGAGTGCAAGTCTGCACCGATCATGACGGTTTCATTCGTAACATTAATCGGATATTCACTGTAATTGTACTCAGTATCGTTGAAGGATACACTTTGATTCACAATGGAATATTCAACATTGTTATACAGCACTTTGGATAAAGTATAATTGACTGAAGCACCCAATGGCAGTGGCGGCTCCCATAATCTGACTTTATTTGCCGTAAAATCGGCAAATGAACCCACCGGTAACGAAGGTTCCCAGTATTTCAGATCGGAACAGTCATTTGGTAAGCCTTCGTATATTTCCACCTCGGGGTCAGGTGCAAGATAGATAAACTCAACAGCCGTGTCTTTTTTGGTTATATCAACTGTGATAGCACCCAGTGACTGGATAGCATTTTGTATATCATTATTTTCATGTGAAAATAAACCTACGCTCACTTGTTCGAAAGGTGGAACCTCCGTAAATGTATATGTGGTACCACTTGTCATAGTGCCGTATCGTTCGAAACAATCATTCTGCGCATTGCGGATTTGCAGAACCAGGCTGCTGTAGTTCGTGCCCAGATTATCACCCAACGTACTGACCTTGCACATCCCGCCTACCACGGAAACCTCAATGCTTCGTGTAGTGATATCGCTAAATAGAATACCGGCAACAGGTGTGGTCAAGTTGGCAACCTCAAAAAAAGCCGGTGTAAAAAGATGATCCTCAAACTTTGGCACAAGGCTAAATGATTGCCCAGGGTCAGCATCCAACGTAAACTTACCGGTTGAATCCGTTAATATTTTAGGTGTAAAAGAAATACCATCATTGGTGATTTCCACATTAGACACAAAACAATCCGTATTCTTATACCTGACGTAGCCGGATACCGGTATGGTTGATTTATCAATGAAATCAACCAGGTCAACCGAGGTTACGCTCGGATTCAGTGTTACCTGTCGCGTCGTGGGCGAAAACTCATGCGGAGTCGTCTCCTGTTTGGCGGTAAAGGAAGACCATGCCGGCCCATGTACCGTACCCTTGGGAAGGAGCAGTGATCCGATACTGTTGATACTCATTCCGCCTCCTTCATTCAATGTGAAATAGACCCTCAGTCCGTTTTCTGTGATTTGTCTTGTATCTTCATAATGTGACTGAATGTCTGATTGGCTTAGCATGGTATCGTATACGGCAATTTCATCAATAAAACCACTATACGCATCAGTAAGTGTGCTCCCGTTTAAGTGCCCACCCAATATCCATGTTTGCGTTGTGTCAGACCAGTTACCCGTTACCCCAGTAAAGATATGCGTATCAGACAGCATACCATTTTTATACATTGAAACAGTCCGTTCGGTTCCGGAACTGTCTATGGTCAGTGCCAGAAGTTGGTATCCCACTCCGAGTGTGCCAAAGTTGTGTTGACTGCCGTTTAGGTGACATACGATATCGTTGTTATTACCATTCTGCTCAATATTCAACCGAAATTCATTACTTCCCCATTTTTTTTCCACAATCGTTTGTATACCATCCGGACCTGAACTATTTACCCACAGCTCTAGTGTGGCCATGGGTGTCAGGGAAAAGTCAGGTATACTGACGTAATCCGATTCATTGCGATCGAAGCGAAGAGACCTGTTAGCGTAAAAGTCCTTGGAAGGCGTGGCAAGGAAAGTCGTACCTGTACCATAACTGACTCCTTCTATCCTGTAGTACCCACTCTCGTTTGTCTTAGCAGCTGTTTTGACATTTGGCCGGTCAGCACTGAATTCGGCACCGCATAGATGCATTTTTTGCCGGTTTACAATATCGAAAGAACCTGTACCCTGTTCTTCGTCGAACTTCCAGTAATAGGCAAGATCAGGCGTTAATGAGGTTGCTGTACTCATCATTATTTCACCCAGATCGGCTTCTTCCAGCAGTTTATGATAAATTCTAAGTTCATCCAGTTTGCCCGACCAAGTGCCCTGACCAATCAGCCCGGCAATATCGACGCCGTTGATGTTCCCCAAAGCTGACATTGCGTGTATGGCAACTAACGATCCGTCCAAATAGAGTCTTCCTTGACCTCCATTTGAGCTGTAGCTAAGCGTAATATGGTGCCAGCCATGTCTTGTACTGTCAGGGAAGGTGGCAGAAAAAATAGAGGCACCTGTTGCTGTGGTACTGATTTCGATTCCGTCATTACCAGCAGAACTGTTTAGTGCCCTGAAATACAGATTTGAATCTCTCAGCCGGATTACACCTCCATTGTTGGCTGCAGAGTCAGTTTTTATCCAAAAGGCCATCGTCCAGGAGCCACCCGCAGCAGGCATCAAACTTGTTGCGGAGACACCCAAGTCATAAAATGCGCCATTATTATTGGTAAAAGCAGCTGAAAACCCCTGCAGGGGTGTCATTGTCACTACAGCATCAGCAACGGGCTGACGATTTATGGTTTCTACCTTTCCGGTTACTACCCCGTTAGGTACCTGAAAGCCAATACCCTCACCGCCTGTTCCCTCACCAAACTCATTAATACCCGTAACTTTATAAACATACGGCCTCCCTGCAATCACATTGAAGTCATTGTAACTGCGCACATTTTTTCCTACCGAAGACAGGAATATATTATCCCGGTACACGTTGAATCCTCCGCTGGCATCCGGGCTGAGCGGATCGGTTGTCCAGGTGACCTGAATACGATCCAGGAGCTCACCCTGCGAAGCTACCACGGTTGGCGGTAACGGCGGTAACAGAAAACGGCCGTAGAAACCCATTAAACCATTGTATTGCTGACCAGCAAATACACCCGCCAGAGGTTCACCAATGGTCAGCGTAGTACGATTTTTTGTGCTGTAGGCATTATTGACAGACCCATAGTTGAAAAAAACCTGTCCGGAATATGTTGTTCCCGTGGTAACGGAACCATCAGCACAGTTTACCTGCGATGATAGCATCAAGGGAAAAAGACTGATACCCCAGAAAAATAAAATAATGGATATATGATTTTTCATGATAAATGCTATTTGCTTTTTATTCTAGTGAAATCTGCGTGTTAAAATCCGGAAATCGTTGAAAATTCGGGCTTTGCGGGCAAGCTGTTTTTTGTTGAAGCTTGCTGGATTGATACCGCTGACTCCAGCTTAGTGACCTGGGCATCCAAGCGGTCTCTTCTCTCCTTGAGTTTATTATTTTCGTTTTTCAGGTCAGCAATTTCACTTTCGAGTGCTTCCATACTGCGAATGAGTTCCTGAGTTACCGATACATTAAGGGTATGGATGCGGTCGTAATCAACTTGACGGAAATCATCGACCTGCTTGCCAAAGACGAACAGCCATTCAGGTATTTCACTTTCCCAATTCAACAGTGTCAACTGGTGATTATTGGTAATCGGGCCTATAACGCACTCTTTTTGTCCACCCGGGAAAATTACCTGTACCTTATCTCCCGCAATAAGCTGGTGACTTTCTGCCAGTGCCACTGACAGGTTGACACCTTCCTTCTCCCTGGATACTGAGTATTGATATATATCCGGCAGAAAGTTTGTAATTACAGTCACAGCTTCAGGAAAAACTGTTTCTACATCCTGCGCTATGAATCCTTTCTTGAAATCAGTTCCCCTGGCAATGAAATCACGGTGACGGTAATTGGCAACCTGGAGGCTTTGCAGAATTTTCAAATCTCTTCTGCTGTCGGAGAGCACGATATCGGTTTTGATTCGTCTGTCGGAATAGGAGTTGAACTCAGATGCGCGAACGCGATTATCACAATTGATGGAAGCCGGTGTTGTGAGACCTGCAGTAGTACACCCTATGTTATGGCAAGTGCCACCACCATCATTAGCATAGAAAGCTATCCTCCCACTATTGTAATAGTCCCAGGGGGTACCGGACACTGATAAATGGCCAGGGATAGTTACTCCCTCAGTATTCACTGTAAGTTTGTTGCTTCCATTGAATTTCATGTTTAGATCTGCGGGACAGTCAATTGAATTTGCCGAAAAAGAAATATTACTGAAGTTTGCTGTTCCTGAGGAAACTGTCAGTCCATTAGAAAAAGTACCTTGACCGGAAACACTCATTCCATTGTTGTTTACTTCCATTACGTCCGTATTGTTGCGTTGGAATACAGTACCTAGAGTGTTTGGATTAATCCTTAAAACATTATCTGTATTACCAAGTCCCAAAGTGGTTATCGCCGTGCCCTTGACAAAAGTAAGCCCGGCGCCGGTAGCGCCTTCCACCAGTTGTGCTGCGCTTCCTGTTCCTTTTTTCAGGTGTAATTGGTAACCAGCGGAAGGAGATGTAGTGCCTATACCCACAGCACCTGTATTGGGAAAGGTATTAGAACTTCCCCGCACAGATAGTGCGTACGGTGCTGTACTTAGCTGGAGCCTGGGTAACATTTCAGGAGTGGAACCTATACTTACTCCGACAAAATAGTCCGTACTAAAAGACAAGTTAAGCGGATTCACGGAACCCAATACTGTATTATAAAGCCCGCTACTCACGGGCACACTGGCTTGAATTTCCGTCCAAAGGGCAGTACCGCCCTCAGACACATCGTATATTCTGAATGTAAGAGAATAGTTACCATCAGCCACGGCGGCACCATCACTTTTCTTCAGAATTCCCTGTATGCCAAGTTTGACTCCCTGTGCGCCGATAATACTGTAAAAAAACAGGAATAGTACGGACAGCGAGAATTTCGATGCAAAAATTAATAATTTCATGTGTTTATTTTTAGTTTGTCACTCTCTGAGTGACTGGTAATCAAGATCACATGGAATTCGCTTGAGAAAGAATCATCTTCGTTTGTATGATGGCCTCTTGCTCATTTCATGTGTTTATTTTTAGTTTGTCACTCTCTGAGTGAATGGTAATCAAGATTACATGGAATTCGCTTGAGAAAGAATCATCTTCATTGTTATGATGGCCTCTTGCTCATTTCATGTGTTTATTTTCGATTATTATGGAATGTTAATGATTAAAAAATGAGTAAACTGCCTGAGTTAGCGAGGAAGTGTTGCTTCAATATGTTGCATCCTGACATCAATATTTTCAAGGGAGGCCTTGAGTGATTCATTTTCAATTCTTAGAGCTGCACGCTCCCTCTCTAGAGCGTCTTTTTTGCGCAGCAACTCCTGCGTTACTGATACGTTCAATGTGTGGATTCGATCATAGTCAACCTGTAGAAAATCATTGACCTGCCTGCCATACACAAATACATGCTTAGGAACAGGTTTATTCCAGTCCGCAATTACAAAAGTCTGTTCATCCATTGTGCCGGCTACCGGATAATCCATTTGATGGCCATCAAGTATAAGTCTTACTGTTTCGCCTACCTTCATTCCTTGCTTCGACGGCATGCTTATAGAAAGTTGATTCCCCAATTGCTTCACGCCGACAGCCTCCTGAAATATATCGGGAATAAAGCCGTTGGTTTTAGTGACTGATTCAGAAAAAACATCCCTAACCTCCTGAGCAATAAATCCCTTTTTGATGTCAGTTCCATTCGCCAAAATATCTTTATACCGGTAATCCCTAACCTGCAAGGCGCGTAATATTTTAAGATCATTGGGTGCATCGCTGGTAGTGATTTCATTTTTGATACGTCTGTCAGAAAAGGCGTTAAACTCCGGAGCCCTTACTCTACTTTCGCAACTGATAGAGTAGTCGCTTGCAAAGCTGGCGTTAGTTTGACATCCCTGATTGTTGCTGCCGTTATAGAAAGCATAGGTACTGGCATAGGACTTGATACCGCTAACACTCAGATGTCCAAAAACTTCTGTACCATTGCTTCGCACACCCAGTTTAGTGGATCCCCCCCATTTAATATCTGTATCATTGGCATTGTTTATATCGGAACCATTTACAGTAAAGTTACCCATTGATACCACACCCGAGTTTACAGTAACGCCGCTGGTAAAGGTCCCCGTACCCGTAACACTGATACCACTGCTATTCACTACCAGCCTGTCACTCCCATTAAATTGTATTGATGTATTTTCACCATTATTCAATTGCAGAAAGTTAGCTGTATTAAGACCAATAGTGGCAGTGCTGGACCCCTTCTTTAAATCAACTTTAGATTCAGTCGAACCTTCTACTAATTGATTGGCCTGTCCTGAAGTGTTTTTTATATGAAGGTTGTGGCCTAAGGTCGGACTAACAGTTCCGATACCAATCGTACCGGAACTGGGAAAAATATTTCCTGTCCCCTTGAACGAGAGCGCATAGGGAGCTACAGTGAGCTGCTGACGAGGGGTCATTTCCGGACTATCATCTACCTGAACCGATAGGAAATAATCAGCGTCAAAAGGTAATGACAATATGTTTACATTACCAAGCTGCGTACTGTATATACCTCCGGCTATTTCAACCTGTGGCTGGACTTCAGACCAAAGGACTGTCCCACCAGTTAAAGCATCATACAACCTGAAGGTCATGGCATATTTGCCATCATCCAGGGAATTACCGTCAGCCTTTCTTACGGTACCCTGTACTCCGATTTTCGTACTTTGACTCAATAACAAACCTGCATGCAGGTAGAAAATTACAATAATCATCACTCGGATCAAATTGTATATATTATTTCTCATGTGAATTATTTTTTTGAATTTTATGTTATATCTGTTATCAGTTGGATACCTTCGCTTCCATCAATCGCATGCGCGACTCAAGTTGATTCATTTTTAATTTATTGACTTCGATATCCCGCTTCACAGACTTTGTATCGCTTTCAGCAGAATCAATCTGTCGTACAAGTTCCTGTGTAACCGATAGATTCAGCGTATGTATCCGATCATAGTCAACCTGAAGAAAATCTTCCACTTGTTTTCCAAAAACAAAAACCCACTCTGGGTGAATACCCGTCCAGTCAGACAGACTGAATGACCTGCTATCCTGAACAGCTGCCACATGCAGGTCACGATGCCCCTCAGGTAGCATTAGTCTCACCAAATCTCCTGTTACCAGTCTATGTTCCCCCGGCATTGATATATACAATTGATCAGCACGTACAGTGTAGTATAATGGTCTGTCATATATATCGGGTATGAATCCGCGGCTAGAACTCACTGCCTCAGGAAATACCTCCTGCACTTCCTGGGCAATAAAGCCCTTCTTTAAGGCAGCATTATGATTGACCGTATCTATATGTCGGTAATTACACACGCGTAACCTGCGCAGTATTTCCTGATCAGCAAGACTGTTTGCCGGGACAATATCTTTTTTTATGCGTCTGTCTGATGTTGCATTAAACTCTGTCGCTCTGATCTTGCTTGTGGCTGATAGTGAATAGGGTTGACTGCCACTCGGTGTTCCATTATTTTCACAGGAAGTTCCTCCGTCATTGGCGTAGAAGGTGTATGACGTGTTGTATAACTTAGAACCAGCCACATTTAAAAGGCCCGTTACTCCGACACCATCAGTGCTGATTTCAAATTTTGTACTTCCTCCACGCTGAAATCTCGTATTTGCAGTGTTATTTAACGACGATGTCGATAATTCCACGTTGTTCAGTTTTGAATTTCCTGCGGAGGAAGTAAGTCCTCCGGAATATGTCCCGGAACCAGTTATAGAAACTCCTCCAGAAAGAATTGATAGTCTATTGGTTGACGTGTGAACGATATTGATGTCGCTGGTACCTGAGGATAGCCTGAACTTGTTATCAGTAGAAGAATAACCTATTTTAGGTTCAGCACTTCCCTTTTTAAATATCAGCTGTGCCCCTGTGGTACCTTCCAGTCTTTCATCGGCTGCTCCCGACGCATTGTATAGATGCAGCAAGTAGCTACTGTTGGGTGTCAATGTCCCTGTCCCTGCTGGCCCACTACTCGGAAACAGATTGCTGTTGCCTTTCAGCGAAAGAGCATATGGCGCTATGGTAAGTTTAGCCCTGGGAGACATCTCTGGTGTAGAACCTACCTTGACACCCAGAAAATAATCTTCGTTGAATGGGAGAGAAAGACTGGTTACAGAACCGAGTGCTACTGTGTAAATACCGCTGGTAACCTCCACATCTGCCTGTGTTTCTGTCCAAAGCGCAGTTCCTCCCTGCTCTGTGTTGTAAAGTTTAAAGGTGATAGAGTAAGTGCCGTCATCGAGCGCAGCTCCACTTGATTTCTTGAGAATACCCTGAACGCCAAGCCTCGCTCCCTGGGCATTCAAAACCTGATCTGAAAAAAAGAAGAGTAGCACACAGCCCATTGTCATCAAGGAGGTGAAAAATGATCTCATATCTGCAATTTACGATTATGATGAAAACAATATGTTCAATGAAAAAACACCAATTTTGTCTTTACACTTACCCAAAAGAATACAATTACCTCACCATTCACCCGATATTGGAGCATCGCCCGGGCTGATTTTATACGAGGTGCCTGCATGAAATGACTGATCGGTAAACTGGATTCAGAATATTCTTAATTAAGTGCCCCCTTCGCCCGCTGCTGGTATTCTGACGGGGTAAATCCCGTGGTCTGTTTAAAATTGCGGTGGAATGACTGTCGGCTGCCAAAACCGGTGTTTTTCATTATTTCAAAAACAGAGAGTTCAGGGTTTTCAGCCATAAGTCTCCTTGCTTCGTTGATTCGAAGACTATTCACAAGATTCGGGAAAGAAGTTTTTCCAACTTCGCTTAAAGCCTGAGATAGATACCGTTCCCTTCTGTTCATTAGTTCACTCAGTTCCTGCATTGAAAATGACGGATTGAGATAAAGTTTGTCACGTTCAATGCGACTGAGAACTGCAAAGTAAAGATTTGACAGGTTGATGTTATTTTCACCGTTGATGTCGGTGTCGTCGTCTTGCACAGCTTCCTGGCTCAGGCTTTTTATCGAAATGACAGAATTGTTAGTCAATTCTACATTCATTCGGTACATGGTTTTCATTGTCCTACGCAACCGTATGTATTGAGCTGTGATGATACCAATGGCCAGAGCAGCGGCCAGGAGTGTCAGCAATGATAGCAACAACTGTTTATTTTTGAGCGATACACCTTCCTCCAGCAAATCTTTTTGCCGAGTAATTTCTTCTACCTCATGTAAAGTCTGAAATTCTATGTTAAGTATACGGGCACTTTCCTTAGCCGACTCATCATTCATCAATTTATACTCATCCAAGACCTTTTTTACCCCCTCAAAATTTCCTTCGCGGACTTGCAAAAGAAGTTCAACTTCCCTGATATCTTTAAGGTAATCCTTTCTGCCGGTCTTTAGTGCCAGCTGACGAGCTTTTTCGAGACTTGTTGCAGCCGTTAATAGGTTGCTTCCTGATTCGATTTCGCACTGCCCAAATAGACGGTGTGCAACCGACAACGCTTCTAAAAATCCTTTTTTTTCGCACAATACGATGTTATCGCGTAACAATTGACGGGATTCATTGAATTTTTTCTGGCTTATATACAATTCTGCCAGATTATTGATGGAAATTACAAGGTAAAACTCATTCTTTACAAGCTTGTATAACTCTATGGATTTCTTTAGATTGACTTCAGACTTCAGAGGATTTGCTGGAAAATAACACGTTGCGATATTGTTGAGGATATTGCCCATAGTGAGCGTATCATGTATAGATGAATAGTAAGCGTATGTTTTCCCAAGTATTTCCAACGCTTTTTCATCATCATTCATCTGGTGACTGAGAATGCCAATGTTAAGCCATATTCCTGCAATATACGATGAGTCCCTGCGTTGTTCTGCGATTTCCAGCGCATTCTGATAGGATTGCAATGCTTCCTTAAACCTGTATTGTTTTTCGTAGATAATAGCCGTATTGGCCAGACAGTCCATAACCTCATTGGGTAGAATATTCTTACGATTATGATAGAGAGATTTGTCAAAATAACCGAGTGCGATATTCAGTTTACCTTGATACAGGTTACTTAATCCCAGTTTGAAATATGTCAGGACATAAAGAGAATCGTTAGTAATCTGTTCTGAGAAAAGTTCCTGCAATATTTCACGGTATACTGAATCAGCCTCAATCGGTTTTGCCGGTATAAGTCTGGATGCTTCCTTGATTCTGGAAAAATAGGTGGCTTGGCCATTCATTGCCTTGTAACTACAAAGCAGTACCAAGAATAATACAATCGGGTGGGTAATCATGTTATAAAATTAATCTTTATTAGTATCATTCCAGAATTGAAACAATAAAAGATGCAGCCCGACTCCTAATTTCAGCGTGACTTGTAATGAAAATCGAAGCCGGCATCAATTTGATATTTTCGTAACGCTGACCATTCATCGAACTTTGTTTTTATGGTTAATCGACGACGCGAGGATTTCACAATAAATTTCAAGTGTCATCATGTGGGTAAAGATTACTTTGATGTTTTTAAAACATATTCATCGTCTTTGTGTCATCGCCTCCCGCACATTTCATATGTTTATTTTTAGTTTATCAATCTCTGAGTGACTGATTATCAAAGTCATATGGAATCTTTGATGAGTAAAATAATCATTACCTTTTGTGTGTAAATGATTCTTTTACTCATGTCGATTTCATATGTTTATTTTTAGTTTGTCACTCTCCTAGTGACTGATTATCTAGGACATATGGAATTCGCATGAGAAATAATCATCTTGCTTTGCGTGATCGCCTCATGCACATTTAATAATTGTGATATCGGTTTTAGCGGAGAAAACTACATGTCCACTTGGGAAAAAACTTTTTATATTCGCACATTCAAAATGTTTGACACAAAGTAATATCAATACCCCGCCATTCACCAGATTTAGTTTGTATCAAAATCGGAAATACGTACCAAAATCGGCGGTAACTCGAATAATTTTAGGGTTTCAGAATGGAAAGTAAGAGTTACTTGGTTCATATTTTTGATCTAATCCTGCATAATCCTGACGTAAATTGGAGCGACTACATATCACTTTGCATCTTGGTAATTCATGAAATGAGCCTCCAGTCTTCCATGAATTTACTTTCGAAATCAACAGGATTCCTGAAGCATAGTAAGGGTGATCTCAATCTAGGTGCTTAAATTATGCACTTGGTTGTGAGAAATATGACAGAATGGTCTTCTTAATCCGGCTTTTTAAGAGACTGATATTACAACATAAATGAGAAAATCCTATGACCTGATTAATTTTGAGATGGAATGACTATTGTTTGTGGAAACAGGTGTCTTTCATTATTTTTCATAAACCAGAAACAAGGGATTACCTTACGTCACAAATATGGGTACATAAGAAAACACCGAAATCCAACATTTGGGTTAGAGTATTAGGGAAACCAAAAGAAAAGCTGAATCGTAGTCTGAATGAGAAATCTGAAGCAACATTATTCGACTTTATAAATTCTCCCGTCTCGTTTTTCTCCGGTTTTGTCGATAAAATTAGGTTTTAGCGGCGACACGCCTGCATCTTTGTAACAAAATATCCATCTCCACAACTAAGATTTTGAAACAATTATTTACCACCTAAATCAGATACAATGAAACTTTTATCCTTACATGCCATTGCCTTGCTTTTTCTAAGCATAACTTCCGCCTCAGCCCAATCCGTCGATGAAATTCTCGCAAAATACTATGAAAATACCGGCGGAAAAGAGGCCTGGTCGAAAGTCGTAGCCACCCGTACCACAGCCAAAATCAAAGCCCAGGGCATGGAACTGCCGGCTACTATGGTACAAACAGCTACCGGAAAACAAAAAGTGAGCTTTTCCTTCCAGGGCATCGAAATGGTACAGCCCTGCTTTGATGGCACCACCGGATGGCAGACAAATTTCATGACCATGAAGGCAGAAAAAATGGAAGCCGAAGACAATGCCCTCATGAAACAACAGTCTGAAGACTTCCCGGATGCATTCCTGAAGTATAAGGAGCGGGGCTATTCAATTTCCCTCGAAGGCAGCGAAACTGTGGAAGGAACCGACTGCTTCAAGCTCAAACTGACCAAAAAACCATACATCATCGACGGCAAGGAAGAAGAAAACGTCACATATTATTTCTTCGAAAAAGAGAATTACGTACCTATCCTGACCAAAAGCGTAGTACCCAAGGGCCCAGGAAAAGGCATGATGTCTGAAACAGTATTGTCAGATTATCAGGAAGTGGGCGGACTCCTTTGGCCGTTTACCATCGAGCAAAAGTTTAACGGCACCGTTCAGGCAGCCATCACCATGGAAAAAGTGGAAATCAACCCCACCATCGACGACGCTATTTTTGCCTATCCTGCTGGCAATTGATGCCCGTAAATTGAAGTCTTTTTTCATTCATGATGTAAATGTTACCTTATGTATTTGCTTCTTAGGGCTACAGCCTTGTGTTTTCTGTTGGGTATAGCTGTTTCATCATCAACCCAGCAGGCCATCCCGCTCAAAGCGGAGGAAATTTTTAGTGGAATTCGGGCGCGCCAGATCGGGCCGGCCCTCATGAGTGGACGGATTTCTGACCTGGAAGTTCATCCCACCAATTCCAGAAATATATATGCAGGCACAGCCGGGGGCGGTGTCTGGTACTCGTCCAACGGGGGCGTGACCTTCAATCCCCTGTTTGACAAGCACATCCAGTCCATCGGTTGCGTGCGGCTCGACCCCACACAGCCCGACAAGGTCATCTGGGTGGGTACCGGCGAAACTTGGACGCGGAACAGCGTATCCGTCGGTGATGGCATCTACAAATCGACCGACGGCGGGCAGAACTGGCAACACATGGGACTCTCCCGGTCTGAACGAATCAGTGACATCGTCATACACCCAAAAAATGAAAATGTAGTCTACTCGGGTGTATTGGGCAGCCTCTGGTCAGACTCCAGTGAACGCGGTGTGTACAAATCAACAGATGGGGGCAAGACCTGGGAAAACATCCTGTTTGTCAGCAACAATACCGGTTGCTCTGAACTGGTTATGGATCCCGCCAACCCCGATATTCTCTATGCCTGCTTCTGGCAGTTCCGCCGTACCGCCTATTCCTTTGCCTCAGGCGGCGAAAACTCCGCCCTCTACAAATCGACAGATGGGGGTAAGACCTGGGCAAAAATACATGCCGGCTTCCCTGCCGGGAAACTCGGACGCATCGCCCTCGCCGTTGCCCCATCCTCTCCATCGCGCTTGTATGCCGTGCTGGAAACCGAAAAGAATACAGACAAGGGCATGTACCGTTCCGATGACGGCGGTGCCAGCTGGAAACATACCAGCAGTGACTTCGAGCTTGTGGTGCGGCCCTTTTACTTTTCCCGCCTCGTCGTAGACCCCAAAAATCCGGATATCGTCCTCAAGGCAGGCCTGTCCGGATATATAAGTAAGGACGGTGGCTATACTTTCCGATCGATCGGAGGAGGCATGCACTCCGACCTGCACGATTTTGTGTTTGATCCGAATGACAGCCAGCGCATCTATGCCGCCACCGATGGCGGTGTGTACCGCAGCTGGGACGGAGGCACGGTCTGGGAAATGGTCAAGGGATTGCCCGTCTCGCAGTTTTACCACGTCTCCACTGACAACCAAATCCCTTACAAAGTCTACGGCGGACTGCAGGACAATGG
>JAJTEZ010000215.1 GCA_021298335.1 Saprospiraceae bacterium
CCAACCGCATTATCGCAGACTACTTCACCAATGCCAACCAAATCATCTTCGACAATCTCAGCGGACATGGCATCGCCCGGGGAGTCTCCATCACCGCCGATGCAAGCTTCCTTAATGGGTGGTCGCTTCAGGCGGGCACGTCTTTAATGGAAGTCTTCACTATCGAAACCGAAGCAGCCTCCGGCGCGACAAGAAAAGAAGTTCAGATTCAGACACCCTCCGTCACCGGCAATTGGAGCCTTTCCGTACCCGCAACCCGATGGAACCTCACCATCGATTACACAGGTACACTGACCTCCCCAATGCGACTGCCCGTTGTGCCCAATGACTACCGCCCGGAATACAGCCCCTGGTTCAGCATCCACAACCTGCAACTCACCTGGAAGGCACGCCCGGCAGTGGAAGTGTATGGCGGCGTAAAAAACCTGTTCAATTTTATTCCGGATGACCCTATCCTGAGGCCCTTCGATCCATTCGACAAGTCCATTGATCAAAACAACCCCAACGGCTATACCTTCGATCCCAATTATAATTATGCACCCATGCAGGGAGTCAGAGCGTTTGGGGGCATCAGAATTAGTTTGCTGTAATTCATTGTCCACGGTAGGATAATTTACTACCTTTGGCATCCATGCAAGGCCGAATTACATATCATCTTCACAAGTTGTCCCAATTCCATCATTCAAGTAAAATAGCCGGGTTAGTTTCCCTGATCCTCTGGTTTTTCATCAGTACAAACTGGTCCTGCAGCCATTCTGGCGATGTCAGCCACAAACCCAATAATCAACCCCGTAAATCCGAGGATCAAATTCTTGCAGATTCACTGATCAGGACAGCATGGCAGGATAGCGGATGCATCGGACTGGCATATGCCGTAGTAAAACATGGTAAAACCCTGGTCAGCAATACAAAAGGGATACAGTCAGTAGGCACCTACCTACCTGTGACATCAGAAAGTGTGTTTCGCATTGCTTCACTTTCAAAAGGTTTTACAGGTATGCTGAGCGCGGTGCTAATACAGAAAGGCTATTTTTCACTGGAGGATCCAATCGCCAGATATCTGCCCGGCTGTAGCTTACAGGGCATGCCCACGGACTCAGTGATTCGGATCCGGCACCTGTTGTCACATAGCACAGGATGTGCTTTGTATGCCCTTCAAGGATGCAGTGAAGAAATTCTTACTGACTCCGCTCGGAATGGGCCATACAGGTGCTTCCTTTGAGGATTTTTTTAGCTCCAGTGCTGCCTGTCAGGGTCATTTTCTCAATCGATACCTTCTTCAGACACACCCACTGCCCGTCAAAGCCAACTATTACAATGCGGTAGCTGCCGGGGGAATACATTCGACTCTGTCAGATATGACCATTTGGCTGAAAGCGGTAATGGGCCACCGCCCAGAGGTACTATCCGCAGAAGTCATCCGGCTGGCAACACAACCCACCATTTCCACTCTGTCTGAAGACAGGCATTTCAATCAGTGGCCTGGATTGACGTACAGCGGTTATGGACTTGGGTGGAGGCGACTGAATGTTGGCCGACATAGCCTGATTTTCCATGGGGGATATGTCAATGGATTTCGCTCAGAAATCGCCTATGATCCGGTCGAAGATATCGGATTTGTTCTCTTATCCAATAGCAATTGCTCCATCACCGACCAGGCTACATTCGCGTTTTTTCAGAAGTTTTGGAAGATGCTTGAGGCAGGTGAAAAGGTCAGAAAATAATAATTAGCCAAAGCGGCAGATGCATTGAAGCAAACCCAACAAAGGAAACTTAGCCCTCCAGTCGGGTAAGCAGGGCCTCCCATTCCTCCATTTTCCCAATCAACTGATCCTGCAACTCAGCATATTTTTTATTTGTGTCGACAAATTCCGGAGCTGCATAAAAGTCGGGGTCTGAAAGTTTTACTTCGATCAGGGCAATTTCCTGCTCCAGCTTTGCAATTTCCCGCTCTGCCTGCTGCACAAGCTTCCGCATTCTTCGCAACTCTTCACCTTCCGGCTTTGAACTTGCCTGCGTGGATTCATCGACCTTCCTGGAACCACTTTCCTCAATGGCCCGCATGTCCTGCAACTTTCGTCTTTCCAGAAAATAATTGATATCGCCAAGAAACTCCCGGGTTGAGCCGCTTCTGAATTCAATCACTTTGGAAGTAAGCCCTTCCAGAAACTCCCGGTCGTGAGATATGACCAACAGCGTGCCCTGGTACTCGGCCAATGCCAGTTTTAACACTTCCTTGGAGTAAATATCCAGGTGGTTGGTCGGCTCGTCCAGGATCAAAAAATTGCAGGGACGCATGATCAGTGAGGCCATGGCAAGCCTTGCCCTTTCACCGCCCGACAGCACAGAAACTTTCTTATCCGCATCATCGCCGGAAAAAAGAAACGCGCCCAGAATACTGCGAACTTTCGTACGCATTTCTTCAGGAGCCTTGTCTTCCATGACTTCCAGAACTGTTTTTTTCAAGTCCAGCAATTCTGACTGGTTCTGAGCATAATAGGACATGTGGAGGTTGGAGCCGGTTTCCACTTTTCCTGAGGATGGAGGGAGCACACCGGCGATGATTTTTGCCATGGTTGTTTTGCCCTGTCCGTTTTGTCCCACGAAAGCCACGCGGTCGCCCCGTTCAATGGTGATGTCTACATTCGAAAATACCGTTTGCTCCACCTTGTCGAGCTGCTTCTGCATGCTCTGAGCCATTTTGGTTTTGGTGGCCTTAGCCATAAACCGGTTGATCGTCTTTTCCTTCTGCGCAATGTCCCGTTGCTGATTTTCATAAGCAGACAAGCGAACGGACTGCTGTTTTTCCTTCTCTTCCAAAAACCGCTTGTATCCCATCCTGTAATCTGAAATTTGTCCCCATTCGATTTCCAATATGCGATTGCAGACATTTTCGAGAAACTGTATATCGTGGGAAATAACGATGACGGTGCCCGGATAGGTCGTGAGGTATCCTTCCAGCCAGATAATGGATTCTATATCCAGGTGGTTGGTGGGTTCGTCGAGCATCAGAATATCAGGATTTCGAAGCAACAACTTGGCCAGTTCTATACGCATCTTCCACCCCCCGCTAAACTCTGCTACCTGCCGTGGAAGATCAGCGTCGGTAAAGCCGAGCCCTTTCAGGATCCGGATGGTCTCCACTTCCAGAGTGCTCAGGTTAAAATGTTCGAGTTGCCCGGTGATTGAGGCCAGATCCTCTAGCAATCGGTGGTATGAGTCACTCTCATAATCCTCTCGAAGGGCTATTTCGGCATTCAGTTCGTCGAGTTGTCGTTGCAACGCGACAGCCTCCTCATGGCAGGACATCGCTTCATCGCGAACGGACCGGTTTTCATTGAGTTCAAACTCCTGACGGAGATAGCCAATGGTGGATGAGGCCGATGCGGTCTTTGGGACTGATCATAAAGCTGACTTCGTCGAGCAGTGTCCGCTCTCCGTATTTTACTGATATATCGCGTACGTAATACAATCTGATTTAGTTTAAGCTGACGGCATCTGGCATCTGCGCAATCACCGAGTAAATATTTCCTTTATTGTGCAGTACCGTTTGCCACATCACGAACGGTTTGACTTTAAACAGATAATTTGCATCCATCTCTTCAGTCAACCACGAACCCTCTTTTAGTTCTTCTTCGAGCTGGCCCTCTGACCAGCCGCTGTAACCGACAAAAAACTTCACATTGTTATCCCGAATCACCCCATTCTCCATGAGAAAACGCAGCTTCTCAAAGTCGCCTCCCCAGTAAACACCCGGGCACACTTCCTGACTTTGATCGAGCATGTCACCTACATTATGCAAAAAGTGGAGACTGTCCATTCCTACCGGACCTCCAATATGCACGCTGGCCTTTGATTCAGGAAAGTCGGGAACCAGCTCCTGAATTTGCATTTCCAAAGGCTTATTGAGAATAAATCCGGTTGTACCCTGATCATGGTGTTCGCACAACAGGACGACCGACCTCTTAAAATTGGGATCAAGCATAAAAGGCTCCGCAACCAGAATTGTTCCTGCCTGAATTTTCATAGGCTTATAACGTAGATGTTTCAGCGTCTTTTGCCACTTTCTTGATTAATCCTGAAAGCACTTTTCCTGAACCACCTACCTCTGTAAATGAAGTATATCCATCTGATACCATCTGTTGAATTGTTTGAGTCCACCGAACTGCCCCCGTCAACTGTTCAATCAGCCTTCGCTGAATGTTGGCAGGATCGGATTCAGGTGCAGCAGTGACATTCTGGTACACCGGACAAAGCGGCTTTGAAAAACGTGTATTCATGATGGCCTCTTCCAGTTCTTTTCTCGCGGGTTCCATCAATGGAGAATGGAACGCACCGCCAACTTCAAGACGGATCGCCCTTTTTGCGCCGGCGGCCGTCATTTTTTCCATAGCCCTCTCAACTCCTTCAATCGAACCAGAGATAACGAGCTGGCCGGGGCAGTTGTAATTGGCAGGCACTACAATGCCGTCCACGGATGCACAAACCTCTTCTACAACCTCGTTTTCGAGGCCCAGGTTGGCTGCCATCGTGCCGGGAGATGCCTCACAAGCGGCCTGCATGGCCATTGCTCTGGCATACACCAGGCGAAGCCCATCTTCGAAACTGAGGGTCTGATTGGCCACCAGTGCTGAAAACTCCCCCAATGAATGACCGGCAACCGCCTGAGGAAGGTCCGTCTGGCGACTTCGAAGTGTCGCAATAGAATGAACAAACAAAGCAGGCTGCGTCACTTTGGTTTGCTTGAGGTCTTCTGCGGTACCACGAAACATCACTTCTGACAGAGAAAAACCGAGGATGCTGTCGGCCTGATCAAAGACATCCCTTGCAGCGGGATGACTCTCATACAAGTCCAGTCCCATACCTTCAAACTGGGCACCCTGACCCGGAAAAACAAATGCTGTCATATCAATTATTTTCGCTTGGAAGTAATCAAACTTAAAAATTCGGTCCTCGTTTCAATTTGTCGGAATGCACCCGTAAATGCAGAAGTTGTCGTCATAGAATCCTGCTTTTCCACTCCGCGCATCATCATACACATGTGCGAAGCCTCAATGACTACTGCCACTCCCTGGGGCTTCAGGGTTTCTTGAATGGCGTGCAATATCTCATGTGTCAATCTTTCCTGCACCTGCAACCGACGGGCAAAAACATCCACGACCCTGGGCAGCTTACTCAAACCGACGACATATCCGTCCGGAATATACGCGATATGGGCTTTCCCAAAGAAAGGCAGCAAATGGTGTTCGCAAAGTGAATACATTTCTATATCGCGCACAACGACCATTTCATTATATTCCTCTTTAAACAGAGCTGACCGAAGAATTTCTGAGGCATCCTGCTGATATCCCTGGGTCAAAAACTGGATCGCCTTGGCTGCCCTCTCAGGTGTCTTGGCCAATCCTTCCCTCTCAATATCGCTTTCTATTAATTGTAGAATTCCGGCATACTTTTCTGATAGTGCCGATGTCGCTTCAGAGTCAAAATATATGTTTTTATGGTAGGCCATGAAGTTAATTTTCGCCGTAATATTCGGCATAAATGGTATCCGTCTCCTGTAGCTTTACACAATGTAATGCGCATCCCTGGATGTGAGGCTCCAGTTGTTGCCAGATTAATACTGCCATATTTTCCGTAGTAGGCATCATTCCTTTGGGAATAAAATCCACATCCAGGTTAAGATTGGAATGGTCCAGTTTGTCTGTCACCTGCTCACGGATAATTTTACTTAACTTTTTGGCGTCATGCACAAATCCAATGACCGGATCAGGGGCCCCTTTTACAGTTACAGACAAAGTATAATTATGGCCATGCCAGTTTTTATTGGCACATTTCCCAAAAAAAGACATATTTTCTTCTGCGGACCATGCTTCTATCCATAATTTGTGTGC
Source organism: Saprospiraceae bacterium (assembly GCA_021298335.1). Lineage (GTDB taxonomy): Bacteria > Bacteroidota > Bacteroidia > Chitinophagales > Saprospiraceae > OLB9. Next base: position 5,892 of record JAJTEZ010000215.1, read on the forward strand.
CGCATTAAACTTTTCCACCCTGTTTCGTCTTTGATATGGTAGACATGGATACATGGTAAAATCTATTGACAAGACCAAAAGAAAACCGAGCCGTTAAAAAGGATCCAAAATCATCGGGAATATCTTGTAGTGCTATGGTATATTTGCATCTGAATGGGACCTTTTTCACCCTATCATGTATCGAATGTCCCAATCAGAATTCTTCAAAAAACATCACAGATCATGACCACACACGCCTTAAGTCTCGCGTACCGGCTGCGGGAAGTTCTCCTCGATGGCCACTGGATTGCCAATACAAACTTCCGGGATTTGATTGAGGACCTCAACCTGGATCAGGCAAACATGCGGATCAATCAGCTCAACAGTATTGCACTGCTGACGTACCACATCAATTACTATCTCGCAGGCTTGCTACAAGTACTGCGTGGAGGCACACTCGACATCCGGGACAAATACAGCTTCGACCTCCCACCACTTCAATCAGAAGAAGAATGGCAGACACTGGTAAAAACTTTCATCTCCAACGCCTCCAAATTTGCTGAAGCCGTGGAAAATATGCCCGAAAACCAACTGGACACGCCATTTGTCGATCCCAAATACGGGACCTACCTACGGAATATCGAAGGTGTCATCGAGCATTCCTACTATCACCTCGGACAAGTGGCGCTGATCAAAAAAATGGTTAAAGAGGGCAAAATCAATAGTGCCATCTAAAAAATTTTGTGAAGATTTTTCGAATAGATTAAAGTTTAAATCCTGACTAAAACAGGCATTTCGGCGGGGTGCCTATGGATATGAGACGCAAAAGCCCTGCAACTTCTTATTTTTTTCGTATTGTCAGAGCAATAATCACAAATCATAGGATCAATTGATTTTAAAAAAAATGATGCCGGGACTTGACAAACCAGCAAAATTGCTATAAATTTGTAGCAGAATGATTACAAAACAATGGCAGAAGAAGTAAA
>JAJTEZ010000062.1 GCA_021298335.1 Saprospiraceae bacterium
TCTCCTTGACGCGGCAGGCTATACTGTCAGGACGTTGCACTTTCTGTTGGGTGATACCTTTCAGGTGAAGGCAGCTACGTTGTACTCAGGACCGGTTGGGGGAACTAACCGGTACGGAAGCGCCTTCCTGACAAACAATGCCGGCACGGATGCACAGCTGGCTTTCGGCATGGATCATTACTACCAGTGTAAATATACTCTTTGGGGCAGCAAAGGAAAAATCACGTCCCACTGGGCCTTTACTCCAAAACCAGATTCGAAACCTGTACTGGAGCTGGAGACCCCGGAGGAAAAAATAATGATAGAGGCAACGCCAAACAACCACTTTTCAGGTGCATTGACCCGGTTTGCAGAACTGATTCACCACAGTAGCCGTAAAGAAATGTATGACCAAATCCTGGCACAAAGCCTCGTACTGGAAGATATCCGACAACATTCGAAATTGAATCAGCACTGATCTATGATAGCCGAAACTATCCACCAGCCCTTTATTTCTGTCATCAGCCCGGTATACGGGGCTTCGTCATTACTTGAAGAACTCGTGCACAGGATTCAGGAAACACTGCAACCTATCACGCCAGATTATGAAATACTCCTGGTGGAAGATGCCTCCCCGGATGATTCCTGGCAAGTTATTGAAGCACTGGCTGCAAAAGACCGCAGAATCAAAGGGATCAGGCTCAGCCGAAACTTCGGGCAACAATATGCCATCAATTGCGGACTGGACCACGCCAGCGGTGAATGGGTCTTTACCCTTGACTGTGACCTGCAGGATAATCCCGCCGATATGGTCAAAATGCTGGAAAAAGCGCAGCAGGGATATGATATTGTGTTATTGAGTCGAAAACATCGGCAGGACAACATGATAAAAAAACTATTTTCCAGGTTGTTTTATAAAATCCTTAGTTATTTATCCGGTGTTCATCTTGACAGCAGCATTGCCAACTATTGCCTCTACCATCAAACGATTGTGACATCGATGGCCACTATGCATGATTTTAACAGATATTACCCGGCCATGATTCACTGGGTAGGATTCAGAAAAGCCATTGTGGAAGGAATCCACCTCAAGCGCAAAGACGGGAAAGACTCTTCCTACAACTTTGCCAAACGATTGAATCTCGCCTTCCAGACTATCCTGGCCTTTTCTAATAAACCGCTGCTCCTTACCGTCTATCTAGGTCTTAGCATTGTATTGATTGCTGGTATCATGGCAATGTCTCTCGTCGTTGCCTATATCTTCAGTACAATAAAGGTTTCCGGATGGATGAGTTTATTTATATCAATCTGGTTTTTGTCCGGCATCATTATTACCGTCCTCGGTATGGTGGGACTGTATCTGGGCAAGACATACGAATCTGTCAAAAACAGACCCCGGTATATTGTGATGAACCGCTTGAATTTACCACCAGCATAGCGCCTATGAAGTCTATAATCATCGGCAGTAACGGATACATCGGAAGGCACCTCGCAGATGTACTGATACAGGAAAGTGTGTTACACATGAATTATGACATTCATCCGCAGGCACTATTTGGTCAGTCAGTGTATGCGTCCCTGGACATCAGGGATAGGTCAGCGTTTGATTGCCTGCCGGCAGATGCAGATAAAATTTATTTTTTAGCAGGACTTACGGGTACTGAAAACAGCTTCCAACAGTACAAAAATTTTACAGATGTGAACCTGGGAGGACTCCTACATCTCCTTGACTGGATGAAGCAGACTTCCTGCCAAGCAAGGCTAATATTTCCTTCTACCCGGCTGGTGTACCGGGGGCAGACAGACACTTTCCTGAGTGAAGACAGTCCTAAGCAGGCAAAAACAATATATGCCATGACCAAGCTTGCAGCTGAACATGCACTGGAGGCATATGGTGAAGCTTATGGCATTTCCTACACCATTTTTCGTATTTGTGTACCCTATGGTCACTGGATTGGTCAGGACTATTCCTACGGTACTATTGGTTTTATGCTATCACAGGCAAGGCAAAAGAAACCCATTACAATCTATGGAGATGGCAATCTGAAACGAACCTTCACCCATGTAGAAGACGTATGTCATGTACTTGTAAATGCTTCCTCCTCAGATATCACCCATCAGGAAATCTATAATATCGGTGGTGATCATTTACAGTTATCAGATGTTGCGATCCTAATTGCAAACAAGTATAACGTTGACATTCAAAATATACCCTGGCCCCCGATGGCACTTCGGATGGAATCGGGTGACACATTGTTTAATGATGCAAAATTACTTTCAACAGGCTTCGCATATTATAAAAACAACATACATAAATATATGAATGAATTCATATAAAGCATTATTATTATTTTATATATTAAAAAAATACAATTTCCTACATTCCTAAACTTGTGAATATTGAGACAAACCATCCACAAAGCGTGAAATATATCACTAAATTAAGACGCTATATCAAAGGAAATGCATCCAGATGGCTCATCAGACTCAGTGGCTATTTTCGAACGAATTATTATCTTCGCACCTACCCGGATGTAAAGGAACAAGGATTAGACCCGATTACCCATTTTTTGCTTTACGGAAAAAGTGAAAGCAGAAATCCGTCGGAAAAATTTAATACTGTATTTTATCTTTCCCTGTATCCCGATGTGCGTGACTCGGAATTAAATCCTCTTGTCCACTACCTCCTGTTTGGTTGGAGAGAACGCCGATGTCCTCATCCATCAAAATACAGACCGAATACCGGCGAGATTTCTGTGATGCCCAAGAAACTGGTAAAAGAATATGCAAAGCTGATTGATAAAAGCAGCTATTTTGATGCCCAGTATTATCGTGACAAATATGCCGATGTGGCCAGGGCCAAATATAACCCTCTTGAACATTACATTCGATTTGGGTGGAAGGAAAACAGAAATCCCAGTGCCCGCTTCAATACCAGCTATTATCTGCTTCAAAATCCAGATGTCAAAAAAAGTGGCATCATTCCCCTCGTACATTACCTGACCATCGGAAAAGAAGAAGGTCGTTTACCCACACTTTTTCTTTTCAGGGAAAGTGATTGTATCTCAAGAGCAGACATCACAGAAATCACCTCCTCTCCCGTGACTTCAGAACTGTTAAAAGTAGCTGTGGTGGCTCACCTGTATTACCCCGATCTGGTGGATGAAATCATGACATATCTGCGTCATATTCCGGTGCCTTTTCATGTATTCTGCTCGACCAGTGCCGAAAATAAGGAGATCATACAACAAAAACTGTCAGCCCAGTTTAGTTCCGGAACATTTACACTGCACATATCTGCCCCGGAGGAAAGAGATATCGGACCGCTGATTCATTTTCTGCAGAAAGAACTAGATGCATTTGATCTTGTGTGTAAAATTCATACGAAGAAAAGTCCGCATGACCAGAATTTAGCAAACTGGCGTACCTATCTCTTACAGCAACTCCTTGGTTCCCGGGAGACTGTCGAGACGATTTTCTCCCATTTTTCCATCGATGCCGGGCTCGGTATGATTTGGCCAGTTAATCACCCCTATCTTTATGCAATTGGACTTGGAGATACATGGGGATCTAAGTACTCCTCCGCACATCACAAGGCACTCATCAAGGATCAATTTCCGAATCTCGATGTGTACACACGTCAAGAATTGATTGAATTTCCCGCAGGATCAATGTTTTGGTTCAGGCCGGAGATACTTGCTGAAATGAAGCCTGTGATTTTGGATGAGCCTGATCTTCAAAAAAACCAACTTGCTGTTGACGGAACAATATTACATGCACTGGAGCGCTGTTTTGGCCTACTGGCAACGGTAAATCAATATACATTTAAAACAATTTATATTCCACAATCGGATAAAAATGTCCACATTGAAAAGCCCGTTTGTTTTACATCAGAAGCGCCTAAAATACTTTTTATTACACATGATTTTTGCCAATTGGGAGCTCAGGGAATTCTGTTTCAGGTCATGAACTGGCTGCACCAGCATACCTATTATCAAATGCACCTGATTGCCCTTGAAATGGGAAATGATGGTGGATTAATGTGGCATTCATTTAATAACATCTGCGATATTACCCTTTGGGACGAACTCAGCAAGGGAAAATCTATCAATGAATCAGGTGAAGTGATATTTCAGAAAATTGGCAAAGTAGAAGCAATTTACGGCAACACGATTCTTACAGCCGCGATTTATGAATCACTTCAAATTTTTCAGGCGCCCATCATCAGCCACATCCATGAACTTCAATCAAGTATTGAATCATTTGTTCCGACTAAAACGGTGGAGGCATACAAAAAGTATACAAATCATTCGATTGCCTGCTCCAAAGAGGTGTCGCAAAATCTGATTGAAAACCTCAGTCAATCTGAATCAGATGTGTCCATCGTCGAAGAATTTATTGATATTTCTTCTTCTTTCAAACAGCAGCAGGCCCTTCCCGGTCAAGTAGCCGACGCTGCAGATATATTCACCGTTTACGGATGCGGAACCATATCCCTAAGAAAAGGGACAGACCTGTTTATTCTGACTGCATCGGAACTTGTAAAAAGAGGCCATACCCGTTTCCAATTTTTCTGGATTGGGCAACTCTTGTGGGAGTCAAATGAAACCAGAGTACATTCCTGGTCCTACTGGGAAACGTACATGAAAGAAAACCAATTGGAGCGTTATCTTCACTTTACTGGAATCCAGAAAAATCCCCGTGATTTTTTTCTTCAGGGAGATGTCTTTTTCCTACCTTCCCGGGAAGACCCCTTTCCTTTGGTATGTCTGGAAGCAGCAGATTGTGGTCTTCCCATATTATGCTTTGAAGGCGCGGGAGGTATACCCGGTTTTGTAGGTGATGATGCCGGCCTTGTTGTGCCCATGGATCCTGAAAAAGCCGCGGATGCTATAGAACTGTATTTTCAAAACAGACAGCTGTTAAAAATCCATGGAGAAAATGCTTATGAAAAAGTCAGAACACACCACAATAGCGACGTTTCAATTCCCCACATTTTATCAACCCTTCGAACTACAGCGTCCCTGAGACCTGTAGTTTCGGTGATTGTTCCCATATATAATCATGGCCCCTATCTGGAAAAACGTCTGGACAGCATCTACTCTCAGACGTTCCGTGATATGGAAGTCATCATGCTCGACGATGCCTCTACAGATGGAGGCGAGCGCATTTTACATCAATACAAACACAGAGCATCCACACAACTCATTGTGAATGAAAAAAATACGGGTAATCCGTTTGCACAGTGGGAAGCAGGCATTCAACGGGCCAAAGGTGATTTTATCTGGATTGCAGAGGGAGATGACTGTGCAGATGAGGCTTTTCTTGCTACCTTATTGCCATTTTTTCAAGGACCTGACATGGGGTTTGTCTATTGTGCTTCTCATACTATCAGCCCGATGGATGATGTTACTGAGAATTATTATTTGTATGCCGGCCATTATGACCACTTAGGATACCCCACCGAACGATGGCAGGCTGATTACATCAATCCGGGCAATGACGAGATACAATATGCTTTGGCTGTACGCAATACAATTCCCAACGCAAGTGCGGTACTTTTCCGTACAAGTGCTCTGAAAACAGTTGATTTTACAGAAGCCAAACGCCTGAAGTTCTGCGGAGACTGGCATATTTATGTATCCCTGCTACACCAGGCATGGAATATAGGGTATTGTGCCCAGCCGTTAAATTACCATAGAAAACATTCCAATTCGGTAGTAGCAAAAACCACTGCCTCTGCCCGGGTAACACTTCAGGAATACTACGCCATGCATGCCTATATCCTGTCTATCACCTCCGTGTCTGAAAGTGTATTCGAGCAGATGATTCACTCGGTGGTGCACGACCTGGCCGGGCTTTGGGCAGATTTGTCAAGAGAAGATCTGACATCATTTTATTCAGTTGAACATCTCCGGAAATTACATGACGAAGTAAAATAATTCTCCTAAAAAACAATGAACAAATTTGAATCTACGGTAGCGAAAATGAAGACAATCAACATTCACCATTTACTTCTGATAGTTATGGGCCTGCTGATCCTGCACTGGTACTGGCTGATTGAGGGTTATGGGGTTAATATGCTGTTTTTAGACCAGTGGAATATCCTGTATCCAATCATCAAACAGGAAGGTCTATGGGCGGCGTTCAGCCAACTCAATGGTCCGCACAGACAGGGTCTGGGGGGAATCATTCAATATGTTATTTATCCCCTGTCTGGCTGGAATACCCAATGGGAAGCCTACGTGGCTGTATTTTTCCTTGCACTTACTACTCTCATCGCAGTGCGCATCAAGCAACGACTCACCGGTACACTTACGCTTGCAGATCTCTGTATTCCGTTCTTATTCTTGTCGCTGCAGCTATATGAATCGATTTTAGTAGCACCCAACCTGTCTCACGGCGTCCTGCCCTTATTCCTGTTTTTCTTAAGTGCGTATGTAATGTGCTGCGTTGCAGATCGATGGCAAGGACCTGTTCTTGCGTTCCTTGTTCTGTTGACAACCTATACCGGTTTTGCCTTTTTTTCGACAGTGTTAATGATTCCTTTTCTTTTTATTAAATTTTGGCGATCCATAGATAAAGGATTACAAAGGACTTTTTTCTTTTCCGGTGTTTTCGCTCTTTTCTTTGGAGTCTCATTCTTCTACAATTATACGCTGCAACCTGCAGTGTTATGTTTCAAATTTCCGCACGACAGGCCATGGGAATACCTGACTTATTCCTTTCATGTATTTAATAATGCACTCGGCTTGTACGAGCTTCCTACAAGCATACAAATCATTTTTCATCAATGGCTCACACCCATTCCCTTTATACTCCTGACCGGCCTTTGGCTTGGAACACTGTACAGGTTAGTTCATAAAAAAATGTCGTCAACTGCAGACAATATTCTCTTTTATCTGATCAGTATTTCCCTCCTGTTTTATGCTTTAACTGCGGTTGGAAGAGTTTGTCTCGGCCCGGAATCAGCCAGGGCTCCGCGGTATCTGATCTATGCCATCCCGACATTTTTTGCTATATATCTGATTCTCACAAAATGGTTACCTTCCTCCCGATGGAAGTCTTTACTGATGACGATTCTCTTTCTTTTACTGGTATCAAAGGAGGTGCGCCTGCACCAGTATCTACCATCCCGCTTGCAAGAATATAAAATGACGAAACTCACTTGGAAAGAATGCTATCTTCAGCACAAATCCATTCAAAAATGCAATGAGCAGGTGGGTATGGTAATTGTGATGGAGGAATCATTTTCTGAAGATTTTCTGCGAATCATGGAAAAAAACAAGCTGCATATTTTCAGATAGTACATCGGTGGCATACTTACGCAATGTTACAGAACTGATGAGTATAAAACGCATTACCGGCAAGGGAGTCCATGTTCTTCTCTCGCCGTTCTATGCATTGTTTTCTACAAGACCGAAACGGGAATCTGGGAAAGCCATACTCGTTTCTCTTCCATTCTTTCCCCTGATTTGGAAGAAAAAATGGAAACAATGGCAAGAATCTCGGATCTGGTTTGATCAGACGCAGAAACAAAGGCTGTTTCGGTGGTATCCGTTTTTTGTACGAAAGACTTATACCCTAACCTATCCTGACCTGGAATTTCAATTTGAGAAGACACCGCCTGAATGCAATGCTATAGTGATTCATGTGTTTTACCCCGATGTATTTGAGCAAATGCTGACAACACTGCAATCAAACGGTTCTGCGGCATATCCAATGTACCTCACTTGTCGGCAGGAAATACGGATGTCAGTAGAAAAGATACTGCAGCTGTACAGTCAAAAAGCATACCTGCATGTCATGGAAAACAGAGGACGTGACATCGCACCATTCCTGTCTCTTCTTCCGGTCTTAAGCGCTGATGGGGTTACAGGTGTGCTGAAGCTTCACACGAAAAAATCGATTCATCTGGGTGATTGTGAGCATATGTGGCTGTCTGACATACTTTCAGGGTTGGTGAAAGGGGGCGCCCTCGAGAAACATTTTCATCAGCTGAACAACAATCCCCGAATTGGAATGATTGCTCCACATGGTCATGTTGTCCCGATGGCATTTTATTATGGAGACAACACAGAAAAAATGCTGGGCCTGGTAAAAAAATGGAACATTTCGTCGTCTTTGCTGGGGACGTCATTTTTTGTTGCGGGTTCGATGTTTTTCATCAGACTTGCATCAATTGAGGATATGTTGTCACAGCCGGTTTCCCTCCGGGACTTTGAGGCAGAAAGCGGACAAACGGACGGCACACTCGCACATGCCATGGAGCGGATGTTTTCTTTGGTGGTGCAGTCCGGCCACTATTGGATTACTGACTCTAAAGAAACAAAGGTCCTGCACACCTGCACCCTATTCAGTGACCATGTGTATAGCCGGTAATCAAAGAAGCGAAGTATGGAATTGATGCCCGATACCCACCAGAATTTCAATTCGAACATCTACCTTTACAGGGTTATTTTATCATGTAGTAAAAAATGAAACCGAATCTGAATCGATGACGGAAGACCAAGAGGTAATTCGTGTGCAACATGTAACGAAAGTGTACAAGTTATACCGCTCCCGCCAGGACAGGCTGCAGGAGTGGCTGATTCCGTTTGCAAAGAAAAGACATACCGAACATTTTGCCTTACGCGACATCAGTTTTACTGTGCAAAAAGGTGAAGTTATTGGACTGATCGGAAAAAACGGCAGCGGTAAATCAACGTTACTGAAGATCCTTGCGGGAGTGGTCACTCAAAATAAAGGACTCGTTGAATGCAAAGGAAATGTGACTGCCCTGCTTGAACTTGGTGCAGGGTTCAACTCAGAGCTGACAGGAATAGAAAACATTTATTATCTTGGGGCCATTCAGGGTGTATCCAAAACTGAAATGCAAAAGAAAATCGATGAAATTTTGACTTTTGCGGAGCTTGGAGATTATGCATGGCAACCTGTAAAAAATTACTCCAGTGGCATGTACGTGCGGCTGGCATTTTCGCTTTCTATCCACATAGATCCTGAAGTATTAATCATTGATGAGGCTCTTTCCGTGGGAGATGTCCGGTTTCAGCAAAAGTGTTTCAGAAAAATCCGGCAATTCAAAGAGCAGGGTAAAACCATCATTTTCTGTTCTCACAGCATGCAGGCAGTGCGCGACTTTTGCACAAAAGTGATCTGGATTCATGATGGTGTGATTCAGGAAATAGGTCAGCCCGACATGGTCACCGAACATTACAATCTGTTTATGACCACCCATAAACATCTAAGTACTCAAAAGCAGAACGAGTTCGTCAAAAAAGACTTGTCATCAATTCAACACATTCCAGCTCAACTGGCGCATCTTCCCTGGGTAGATATTTTAGAAACAGAACAATTTGGGATCAGGGTGGCAAATATTGAGGCAATTTCTGTGCAAGACGGTGATCGAAACCCCTTATCATTTACACAAGGAGGTACAGACATCACCATCTCTATGCTGATCAATGCACAATCAGATCTCCCCGTATTTAGTATCCAGATTTCTTTAAACAACTCTGTGGGATCAAAAATTGCGAATATTGTAAGCGAATTGCACGGCCAGTCCTTCTCTATAGGATCCGGCAAGCAGCAATTGATCAAAATCCGGTTTAGCTTACCGGACTTGCCGAATGGGCAGTATTCACTGGGCGTAGGAATCAAATCAATAAAAGGAGATACCTGGGAAGTTCAGCATTTTATCCATGACGCTTTGTTTTTTCATCTTCATACAGACGATCCCAGGTTCCATGCAAATGCTACTATGGTGATCAGGGAAGTCAAATTTTCTCATCGGGAGATCTAATTTCGAAAAACACTTCAAACTATGATTCCTTCCTTTCTGAAAGATATAAACAAACAAAAAGTGGTGCTGATGACGCTGGTCATGCGCGACTTTTCAAGCCGCTACCTTACTTCCTATATCGGATTGCCCTGGGCATTCATCCAGCCTATTACCCATGTATTTATCATGTGGTTTGCCTTTACCTACGGACTCAAAGCTGCAAACACCACTTCTGGCATACCTTTTACCGCCTGGCTGATGGTCTCCCTAATCCCCTGGATGTTTATCAGCCAGTCCATCATTGTATGTTGCCTGGCTCTGCCGGAATATGCATTTTTAATCAAAAAGACAAAATTCAATGTACTTTATATCCCTCTGATAAAAATATTATCCGGTATGGTAGTCCATGGAGTTATGCTGGTCTTTATTGTTTTACTCCTCGTTTTCAAATTTAATATATCCCCTTCCATATACTGGTTGCAAATACCCTATTATATGCTTGCCACGCTGTTGCTGCTTACCGGTATTGGGTGGATTGTGTCGTCCATCAATATTTTCGTACACGACATGGGCCACATAGTAAACATAGTTGTATCCATTTTATTTTGGGCCACACCGATCCTTTGGCCTTTTACAACATTGACCGGCAACTTAAGATACCTTGCTCTGCTCAATCCTTTCTTTTATATTACAGAAGGATACAGATACACATTTATTGAAAATGTCTGGTTTTTTGAATTTGCAGAGATGAATCTATATTTCTGGGCAATCACACTGTTTCTACTGTTCTTTGGTCATCGCACTTTCAGGAAACTGCAACCTGAATTTGGGGATATTTTATAACGATGTTATCACAAGCCGATTTTACTCCCAAAGTTTCAAAGAAAGAGCCAGATTTCAGGCGATGGATTATTGTACACCGCATGCCGTTCTGGATTTATATTCGAATTCCCAGACCATATAAAGAAATTTTAA
>JAJTEZ010000063.1 GCA_021298335.1 Saprospiraceae bacterium
TACCAAATACCGGAGAATTTGCAGAACTCATGCAGCTGGCAATCAATGAAGCCACGTCCTCCTTCGGCAATGGGGCAGTTTTTATTGAAAAATTTGTTAGCGGTCCGAGGCACATCGAAATTCAGATTCTTGCAGATTCATTTGGCAATGCAGTCTACCTGTTTGAACGTGAATGCTCGATTCAGCGTAGGCATCAAAAAGTCATCGAAGAAGCCCCCAGTGCAATTCTGACTGAAGATTTGAGAAAAGCGATGGGTGAGGCCGCGGTCAACGTAGCCAGAGCTGCAAAATATGAAGGAGCGGGTACTGTGGAATTCCTGGTGGATGATCAGATGCAGTTTTATTTTCTTGAGATGAATACCCGCTTACAGGTAGAGCATCCAGTGACAGAAATGATCACAGGATTAGATCTGGTAGAACAGCAAATCCGCATAGCCAGAGGCGAAGTCCTTGCATTCAGCCAGAAGGACCTCAAAATTCAAGGGCATGCCATTGAATTGCGTGTATATGCAGAAGATCCTTACGACAGCTTTTTACCCAGTATTAACAAATTGTCAAAATATCAAACTCCGACGGGAGACGGAATTCGAGTTGATAACGGAATTAGAGAGGGCCAGCAAGTACCAGTCTATTATGACCCATTGCTTTCAAAACTTATCACGTTTGGCCCCAACAGAATGGCTGCCATTGAGAAAATGAAGGAGGCAATACAGCAGTTTACCATTGAAGGCATTGCGACAACATTAAGCTTTGGTGCTTATGTGATGAAGCACCCTGACTTTATCTCCGGGAACTTTGATACTCACTTTGTAGGAAAAAACTGGAACGAAAAGGCACGTAAACAGCTGTTAGAGGAAGAGGCTTCGGCAGCTGCGGCATTGACACTTGAATTGATGAACGAGTTTGATGCAAGTAATATTCTTCCACAAAAGAAGGACTTTTTCAGTCACCTATGACATCGCGTACCTGTAAAAACCTCTTGGCATAGTATGTCTCGTATGTATGTCCCATCACGACACCCCTTGTTGTGGAGGAATGAATAAAATGTATGGTGTCACCAGCCACATGATGAACAAGTCCCACGTGTCCTGGGCGTTTATTTCGGTGGTTTCTGCCTTTAAAAACAATAATATCTCCCGGTCGGGCCTGAGTCCTGGGTGTTACCTTTTTGCCATCATGTACGATCGTCACAGAACTTCTGGTAACATTGATGTCCACTTGAGACAATACGTATTTCACAAAGCCCGAACAATCAAAAATCATTTTATCGATTTTCTTTCGGTACCTTATACCCATATATTTCTCTGCTGTAAGTACTACCTGTAATCGTTTTATAGATGAAGAGGGTAAAATTGCCTGTGCATTAACCCAATAAGATATACATAAAAAAACCAACAGCCCTGAGATGCGTTTTGCCATACAAAGGTTCATCTATGAAGAGTGCCAAAGCTCAATTTACTATCCCCCTTCAGTTTGAAAGACCAAAATAGTACATTCAGACGTAAAAAGTCACTTTTTATCTCTTTTGATTTTCATCAAAGTGGCGGTTGACCAAATGCTGAAAGGCTGACAGGTGCCCTAAATTTGCTTCATCGAAAGCCCCCTCATACATTGTCCTTTCCTGCCTTTGACGAGACGCCTCAAACAATGTCACCGCACACGCCACACTGATATTCAGGCTTTGTACCATGCCAAACTGAGGAATAATAAAATTTCCGTCCAGTCTGGACAAGGAATCATCAGAAATGCCAAGGTGCTCATTACCAAACATGAGGGCGATCTTTTCAGTCAAATCGAGGCTATACAAAGAAGAGGCATTTGCGGAAAGATGCGTACCCAAAATTTTTTGATATTTATTTCTCAATGTATAAAAACACTCCTCCACATCGAAGTAGTAATGAACATTGACCCATTTCCTGGCACCTGAAGATGCATTTTTGCCGATTTCCTCTCTATGGTAAGCGTGCATGGCTTCAGTGTACAGAAGATAAACCTCCCCTACTCCCACGGCATCACAACTTCTGAGCACCGCGCCGATATTATGGGGATCATGCACATTTTCCAGAACAACTGCAAAATTCTGACGCCTTGCTATAAGTTGCTGAATCTTTGCCTTTCGGGTTTCCGTAATAAATTCTTCTCTGAACTCTGTCAATTGAATCTCCTTTGCCATCTTTTATCTATAAATTCTATGATATCAAGATGTTTATTCTCAAAAAAATCGAATTGCAACTCCCTGGGGGAACTGACTACCTGATCGGACAAAGTTTCCCGCAACTGATATGTCGACTGAAGAAACGTAGTTGGTTCGGCTTGCATTTTACTGGCAAAGTCACGTCCTAAGCCAGACAAGTTTTTGCCTAAAAAAAACATAAGATCATAGCCTTTGACGGACTCATTAGTCGGAATTTCTCCATACTTTTCCAAATATTTTCTTCTGAAATTCCTAACTTCTGCCTCCCTGTCATCCACAAAGTCAGAAACGACCACGCGCATATCCAGCAGATGATACTGATCAAATTCGATTTTATCGGATTCAATGATTACCGGCATGCCGTACACGGTTAGTGGTACGTCACCTTTTTCAGAAGAAAGGCGTTTCAATATCTGATACACAACCTGTTCATCTTTGAAAGAGTAATATGGAATCAGCACCGCCCGGGGTTTTTGTTTTTTCAAAAAACGGGTGAAGGCCGTAGGGCCTTTCATCAGGCTGTCTTTTGTCACTGTATACATCGAAAAATATTCATCAACTCCGAAATCTTCCATTGCTTTATGTTGGAGAAAATCGGACCATGTCTTAAAATCATCAGATTCAAGACCGATGACTGTGACTTCGTTTCTACCATACTCCTGCATACAAGCCTTAACCAGCATAGTAAAATGCTGTTTAAGATTGGGCTTCATTTGGATGTAATACGGATTTTCTAAGGTAATTTTAGAACTAGTATGCCATGGAGAAACCAATGGAATCTGAAGGTTTTTACACAGGTAGGCCAGTTCCTGTATATCTTCCTTTTTATAAGGACCTATGACAAGGTCTGGACTCATACTCTCGATCAGTTTTTTCATTTGTGCAAGGTCTACACCTTTCTCCTCAGTATCTACAACAGTCATCGCTATCTCCAGGCCTTCTTCCTGAAGTTTCGACATTGCCATGAGCATACCACCGTAATAGTTGACGAATCGCGAAGATGCAGCTTGTGTCAGTTCATCGCTATTCAATGGAATTAGCAACAGTATTTCGAGCACAGAGTCTTTTTCTATGGCGTAATCACAAAGATTTAATGGAAAAGTCAATTGTCTGCCCCCAAAAGCCTTCCAATCGTTTTGCTGACTGGACTGAGGTATTGGGCTAAACCGAACAGTTTTATTCTTGCCAGATGGTATGGCGCCCAAAGGGGAATTGAACAAGACAAACTGAAACATTCCAAAGAAAAAAAACCAAAGGAAGGATTTCAGTATAGCCAGAGCTCTTTTCTTCATTGAAATGTCAATATTTCTGTAGTTTAGACTATTCCCATTCAATAGTAGCAGGTGGTTTTGTACTGATATCATAGACAACTCTATTTATGCCTTTTACCTGGTTGATAATCATACTGGACACTTCAGCCAAAAAGTCGTGAGGTAAAGTCGACCATTCAGCAGTCATTCCATCCACCGAGTTCACACAACGCAAAGCCACAGTATATTCATACGTTCGTTCATCTCCCATAACACCGACAGATTGGACCGGGAGAAGAATTGCCCCTGCCTGCCACACTTTATCATACCAACCCGTTTCCTTCAGCATTCTGATAAAAATATCATCCGCCTCCTGGCAAAGAGTCACTTTTTCCGGCGTGATGGCTCCCAATACCCGAATTCCCAAGCCAGGACCTGGAAAAGGATGCCTGTTCAGCAAATGATCAGGAATTCCCAGTTCTCTGCCTGCATTCCGCACCTCATCCTTGAACAGCATACGCAAAGGCTCTACCAATTTCAGGTTTAAAATATCCGGAAGACCACCGACATTGTGGTGAGATTTGATTGTAACGGAAGGGCCATGAACCGAAACAGATTCTATGACATCGGGATAGATCGTGCCCTGCCCCAACCACCGAACCTCAGGAATGTTTTGCGCCTCCTCTTCAAAAACATCAATAAACAGTTTTCCTATGATTTTCCGCTTTTGCTCTGGATCAGACACGCCCTGAAGAGACTCTAAAAATCTTTCTGATGCCTTAACCCCACGAATATTTAACCCCATACCTTCATACGACGAAAGTACTTGCTCGAATTCATTTTTTCGCAGCAGGCCATTGTCCATAAATACGCAGTGTAACCTATCGCCGATCGCACGATGGATAAGGCATGCAGCAACTGTCGAATCAACTCCTCCAGACAAGCCCATCATTACGTGGTCTTGCCCCAATTGGGCATGCAACCTTTGTATTGTATCTTGCACCATAGAGGATGGAGTCCATGTTGCACCACAGCCAGCAACTCTGTGCACAAAATTGAACAGCATTTCCTTCCCAAACAAACTGTGTGTCACCTCCGGATGAAATTGCAGGCAATACACTGGTGCAGCAAATGCAGAGGCATCAGATTTGTACGCAGCTATAACGTTGGACGTCCTGGCTATCACCGAAAAGCCTGTTGGCTGCTGTTGGATGGAATCTCCGTGCGACATCCAAACCTGTGACTCAGAAGGCAGACCGGAAAACAACAACTCCTCAACATCACAATACATGATTGCTTTGCCATATTCTCTTTTATCAGACTTTAATACGATACCTCCTAATTTATGCGCAATAAGCTGAGCCCCATAGCAGACACCCAACACAGGAATTTTGCCTAAAAACCTGTGAATATCCAAATCCAGAGCATTGGTATCAAGTACTGAAAAGGGACTTCCTGAAAGAATGACTGCCTTTACATCATCTCTTTCAGGTATTTTATTGTAGGGATGTATTTCACAATATACATGCATCTCACGCAATCGCCTGGCAATCAATTGGGTATATTGTGAACCGAAATCAAGAATCAGAACAAAATCATTCATAAGGCTGTTTTAAAGAGGAATAGTCATTCCGTTATTTTCTACTGCTAAAATTGAAATATGCGGCCAAATATTCCATTCGATTGATACTATTCATCCAATAGGCCTCTACCCTCTTTCACGACCATCCCTTTGGCATTCATTTGATGTAGTAGCTTATCCAATATCCCATTAATAAACTCCTTACTCTTAGATGTACTGTAATTTTTTGCCAATTCTACATATTCATTGAGAGTGACCTTTGTGGGTATTGTGACGCAATGGATAAATTCTGTGATGGCCATCTTAAGCATGATCATATCAAGAACAGCGACTCTTTCAGCGTCCCAGTTTTCAAGAACCGTTTTAATTTGTTCCAATAGGGCATCCTCATTTTTCAGGACCAGCTTAAGCAGAAATTCTCCATATTCACGGGTTGTTTCATCCTCAGGATAATATTCCATGATAAAACTTTCATTTTCGGCTGGCATCGATTTTAGGACTTTTTTAATTGTCCCAATGATCAGCGATTTGTCATCTTCCCAATTTGCATAATGGTCTTCAATAATCTCATTGTACAACTCATTTCTCCGACAAAATCTAAAAAGCTCAAGGAGCATTTCCAGATTCTCATCATGGCTGGTTTCCTTTGTCAAAAAATCAGTATAAACAGCTTCCTTTGCAAACTCAAAATAAATCGTTCGGAAGTGGTCCTTGTCCACCTTTTGAGTAAAACCCAATTTGTCAAAACGATTCAGAAGTACTTTGTTCTTGACCAAAGCCTGAATCATTGTATTTGACCATAATTTCGGAGTAAACTGTTTGTCTACTTCTGATGGAAGGTGTTTGGATTTTCTTTTTTCTTCATCATCCACGGCAGATCGCGTGATGTGTATGAGATTGTAAAGAGAAAACAATAGCAATTCAAAACTGTCTTCAATTTTCCTCCAGTAGGTTTGTAATACTAACTTTTCATCCAAGGTTTCGTCCCTGTTTTGAGCGTACAAAACCTGCATCACTTTCACCCTGACATTGCGTCTACTCAACATGCGATTGAATTACTTTTAATAGATCGAGACATTCGCGTTAACGGCGATGCACAAAGATACAAAAAGACGATAAATTATGCTTTTTTATATTTGTATTTTACATCTTCCTATTTCACCAAGGTTACATTACCGATTTTACTATACTCCACCCCGTTAACACACAATACTTTCAGATAATACGCAAAGGCATCCGGTGCCAGTTCTTCACCCCGGAAACTACCATCCCAACCATCATTCAGCGTTGTTGTGTTAAAAACCTCCTGACCCCATCGATTATATATGATCAGTTGCATTTCTTCAATAAAGTTGGAACGTACTCTAAAAATATCATTGACTCCGTCACCGTTCGGACTAAATGCATTTGGAATAAATACATCAGATTCGTCACATTTAGCTTGTTTTACATTAACCAAAACAAAGGCGGTATCCATGCATCCGTTTTTGTCAGTCACAACCACAAAATAAGGACTTGACACTTTGGGAGAGACTAAAATTGAAGTTGTTGTCTCATTTGTATTCCAGCGATAAATAGCATTGAAAATTGGATCCGTCACAAACAGCTTCAACTCCTTACCTTCATAAATGGTAAATTCTGGGTCCGCATCCACTGTAACATCAGGATTTTGAAACACTGATACCAAAATGGAATCCGATGTAAAACACCCATTCAAAATATCAGTAACGAGAACTTTGAATACCTCCGAGGTTGATGGTTTTACCCATGGATTCTGGATATTCGCATTCGATACAATCTTACTGGAATCACCCCATATGTACGTATATTTCAGCGGATTCGCAATGCTTAAATTGATTTGCACAGAATCACCATCACATAAGTTCTTGGCTGAGAGGTCAAGATTAATACGCTTAGTGACAAATGGTTTGAACAAAGAGTCCTCTTCGCATCCGGAAGGAAGGTGTTTTAAATACAGCGAAATGGTTTTCCCTTCCATAACGTTAATGACAGGGTTGACTTTGTCTGCCCCGGAAACTATGCATTCAGCAGGGCCCCACTGAATACTATAATCCTGAGGATTGGCAACATTCAAACCAATTTCTTTTTTACTGTCGATGCACAGACTATCATTGAATTCCTCGACACTAAACTGAAAATTAAAGACATCAACCAAGATGGTGTCCATATCAGTACAGCCGTTATTGTCTTTACCTTTTAAGATGATTTTCGTGTCCTTATAAAACATTGTTTCAAACGTTGGACCAGAACCTATCGTGTTGCCCTTTTCGTCACACCAGGTAAATTCCGTTGATAAAATATTGGCTCCCGCCCGAAATGCAAGTGACTCACCCACACAAAGTGAATCATCCGCAATCTGATTCAAAGCCAGTTGAGGGTTGACTATGACCTCCTTACTCACGGTTATGAATGGGCAAATACTATCCTGATTTGTCAGCTGTACGATATAAGTTCCAATAAAATCATATGAAAAACATGGATTTTTAACAGTGGAAGTATCTTGAGTAGATGCAACATCGCCAAAATCCCATTTGATTGTACCTCCATAAGAGGCCGGCAACTCAAAGCATATTTCGGTATTTCCACACTCTTTCAAATTGAAAGAAAAATCTACTGAGGCGTTATTCGTGATGTTGATTTGCACGGAGTCTGTTTTTTCACATCCGAATTGATTTTCAACAACATAAGATAACCAGAAAGGGGCATTTTCGTTTGCGCCAATGCCTATCAGAGGACTGGAGGTGGTATCACCGGAAATCAGATGGACGTTTGTGGTGTCCCACTGGATATTAAGCTGGTGGTCCAGATTTGTATTCAGCAGAAAGACACGAGAAGTATCCTGACGACAAAAATTGCGCGGAGAAAGGCTATTTATTTCAATAGATTCACTCGTGATATTAATAGAATCAGGAGGAGAATCACAAACTCCTGAAAATTTCACATAATAGGTTTTTGATTTTCCTGTAAAAGTCGTAGATAACGTATCAATTCCTGACGCCAGTGGCGGGTCAAATTTTGTGCTTTCAGACCAAACATACTGGCCCTCTCCAATGGCACCTGTAACACTTAATACCACTTTCCCATCACAGGTCGTGGAATCCGCAGTAATCTCCAAGCGGATGCCGGCATTGAGAGAAATGACATCGAACGATGCTGAATCTGTACATAAGCCGTCAGTCACTGTGACGAAATACGTAAGATTACTATCCAGTGACATCACCGTCGGGTTATTAGGGTCTGTGATATCCAATCCGATAAGCGGCGACCAGCTGTATGTCCAGTTTTGATTTGAATTATTCAGAATACTTTTTTTATCATTAGGACATAACAAAAACGAATCAAGGGATAATTGTATGGAGGCGTAAGGACCTGTTTTTTGATCAACAAATAAAGTATCTACACAACCATTCGCAAATTTGACAGCAAGGTTAAACACAAGATTGCTGTCTCTCGGTATCAGAAATGTGACCGTATCACCAAAAAGCTTGTAGATACTAGGGGGTTGAAACACCATCCAATGTATAGAATCTGCAGATATGTTTTTACTCATATCCGAAAGGTAATTTAGCTTGAAGGTCACCGAATCATTTGTCGCACAGGCAATGTCATCTTTTTGAAAGTTTGCCCTTGGCAGGAGGGAATCAAAATCTACAGAGAACGAATCTTCTACCACACATGCCTCCTTAAAGACTGAAATCAGTGAAATCCGAGTCACGCCAAGTCCTACACTGACGAGGATATCAGGACTCAACGTAGAAATTGTATCACCATTGTAGATCCATTTTGTTGTAAGTAATGTCGCGTTGGGGTTCACTTCTTCAGAAAGATTTTCTAGTTTAATCTTCATCACGGTATCCGTAGGACATTCGGACAGAGTGTACTTGTATTTTTGTTTGGGAAAATAATCATCCGGGTTAATCTCATACACAGCTGTACTGTCACATCCAAGGGACGACTGCAAACTAAATTCAATGCGCACAATACCATTGCGCCCGATAGTCACACCTTTATTATCACCCAAAGGATACGAGGTCAATATAGTGCCATTCTGGCTAATTCGATAGTTCTTTGTGATGATGGAGTCTACATTTGTTTGTATCAACGAGGAATCCGTCATTAAAATCTCAATACTATCTTCCTGTAACTTACAATTATTCAGAAAAAATCTAAGGTCCGGCCTCAAGGTATTAATGAAGACCTCAATCGTTTGTGATACTTGCTGAGCGCAGACAATGCTGTCACTGCTAATTCTTTTTCGCTGAGCAATCAGGAGGATATTGTACCTTCCTATTGAATCGTATGTAAAATTAAACGATGCATTGGATGTATCAGAATGAATTGTGTAACGTTGATTTGATGTATCCGGATAATTCATATACCACGTGTAAGACAGACTATTAAAACTATCTTTTGTGGTATTATGCAGTTTGATGGTCAGGCCATTACACCCATCTCCCTCCACGACAAATGCAGGTGCCGGCTTTTCAATGCAATTACGGACATTGTACTGACAATCTCTGTACACAGTGCTCAGAAGTTTACCTTTCCTGTACTCTTTCACAAGAATGCCAATAAGAAACTGCCCAACAAGTGCTGGTCGTCCGGTGAGATGGCCGGTTTTAGGATCAATCCGTAGGGGTGTTCCACCAAACATATTGTTCTGGCTGTACGGCTGTCGCCAAAAAACTGTCTGAAAATTGTCAGATTCATAGCAGTTCAGAGGCCTGGCGTCAGATAGAGAGCCCCCCATAAATGGTGTATACAATTCATAAACAAGAGAATCACCATCCTCGTCAACCGCAGAATGGTCAAAATCAAGATCCTTTTGGTTACAGATATAAACATCAGGCCATTTTCGAAACTTAGGAGCCTTATTTTTTTGTGGACTTACAATAGCATCACGAGGAATATCCACAAAATAGGTTGCTCCTGACTCAATTGGTTCAATGATGTTTTCAACAGAACTATTCCTGCAACAACGCTGGTAGACAAACCTGAATCCGGTCGGAGTATTGGTTGGTAATACCACAAGCCCTCTGTAAGTAGTTTCATGCACACAAACAACTTCTCCTTCAAAACCGCAATCACTATAGATGTAAGTATTTAATGTATCGTCCGGGTTGAATGCAATATTCATAAAAAAAATCTGATCATTGTTTTCATCTTCATCAAAACAACGATCAATTCCTTTCTCAAATTTCACATTTTTATCCAATGATGGATTATTCAAGATATCCGGTATGTATTGCACATTCAAGGTACCGATTGGAAAAACACTTAATCTTGCAAATGGGTCAAATGCAGCATCGTCACCTCCTAAATAACAATCCCTTCTCATCGTCAGGGAAATTTCAAAAATCTGGCCCTTATTATTGGATCCAACATGACGATACGTAATCTGCCCCCCTACAATATGCGTACCGAAGGATGGTATTGACCAGCCCGCCAGAAACAGCAGCATAATGATAATTACCCGAAAAAAATGATATCCTGTATTCTTCATGTCTCTCATTATCTTAGTGTGGATTGTTGGGTCGAAGTAGCTCGAATAATTTCAACTTTTCGCTGCCGGGCTGCATTCAGACTAAATACAGATTTACGTTTATCCCAGACTTGTCCTGAAACTCTTTAATAGAGCCAATCCGGCGTTGTCCAAGAGCATAGTTGTACTCTGACTTTGCCCTTGGAGATGCGTAGCCCTTGAGTACGAGTTCGACTTTTTTACCAGACTTTAATTCACCCAACAATGATGTCGCAAATTTTTTAAACTGATCAAAGCCTCCTTCTACATCTTTGTAAAAGAAATTATCATAATCTGTCTTGGCTGTTTCCTTATCTGCAGGCTTCAAAGGACCAATAAACTTGCGTTTATATTCTTCTTTACGGCCAACGTATTGATTGACTAAATCACTATACCTGCTTTTAGTCGCAAGACTTTGGCTGCCTAAATCAGGCATATTATTATCAAAATACAATGTAATGGGCAATAAATCCTGGAGCTGAAGCCTGTTAAGATAAATATCCTGACTAATTCTTTCAGACCTGCCGAATCGTTTTGTATCAAGGTAAACAGAATTTGGAGTAAAACCTTCCTTCGACGCAGAAATGGTATAATTGAGCCCTCTATCAATAAAAAACCTGGAAGAATTTGAGATTGGGTTTGTGATTACCAAAGGCTTGGCTGAAGGATCATCCATATTTTTGACAACGATGGTTGTGGCATTCAGTGGAAAATCTCCCGGACGGCCATAAGAATATACGTCAAGGATCAATTTACCTCTTGAAAGAAATAACTCCTTGGAGACCGTGCCGGACTGAAAGATACCCGTTGTAGTAAAAGGTAACGTGTCCGGGTCGTAATACTCTCTTTCTGCCACAATGATGTAATCTCTGTCGGTTGCGAGATTGATCTTTCTCTGGTTCAGTTCATCAATATCAAGTTTAGTAACGATCTCACCAGTTTCCTTATCAATCAACGTAATGATGGATTGCTTAAGCGGCAAACCGGTCTGTCTGTCAAATGTAAGCACTTTCAAATCCAGCTTAATCCTGACAACATTCAGTTTGAAGATGTCATAACAACAGGCTTCAAAGTAAGAATCATGTTTTAGCGCTCCTTCTCTGTTGGAAGAGAGATAAGCCCACTCTCCATTTGCTGACTGGGTATAATAAATATCGTGGTAACTGCCATTAACAGGATAACCCTCAGTAGTTACCTTGGTAAATATTTCATTGATTTTGAGAGTTTTGTAAACATCATACCCTCCCATTCCAATCCGCCCGTCCGAACTAAAATACAAGGCATCTTCAGTACTGCTGTAGTAAGGTGTAATCTCATTTTCCGGCGTATTGATGCTTTGAATGTTTACAGGTTCAGAAAATCCGTAAGTGGCATCTTTCAGGCAATACCATATGTCGAATCCCCCATTTCCACCAGGTCGATCAGAAACAAAATACAACATCTCCCGACCGGTCACCTTATCTATAGCCAAATGTGGATGTGTAGACGTTGTTCCCGGCATGTTCAGAGGTGCAGGCAACTTAACAGGATTTAGTATTTCGCCAAGACCGGAATAATCTCCACTATACAGATCACACCGAATTTCTGAATCGTTTATATACGTGCAGATTGTAAAGTAAATTGTGTTTCCGTCCGGACTCAATGCGGCATTGGAAATCAATGAATCGCTTTCACTCAATGGGCCTTCAATCAGAGTTGCAGTCTTTTTACCTTTTTTTACAAGAAGTTTGGAAATTTGTCTGGCAGGCGTCTGAGGAGGGCGACCTTCCTGGTAGTTCATCGACGAAAAAAAGAAATCATTACCCCTTATAAATCCGGCAACCTCTGAAGCGGGGGTATTCACATCTTCGCTCATTTTTTCCACCAGGAGGTTTGCAATCGGACGCTCAACGGTATTTATAGCATACCTGACAGATTCAAGTTGTTTTTTTGCTTTGGCAGTCAACAATGTATCTGTTCCACTATATTCTGAAAGGTACATTTCATAAAATGTCTGTGCATCCTGATATTTACCGGACATTTGATTCATGTTGGCCAGCCAGTACACGGCAGTCGGATACTCACTGGCTTCAGGATGATCTACCACTTTTTTATAGCGATTTGCAGCTACTGTATACGCATTAAAATTTCTGGCGGCCTCAGCAGAGCGGAAGATCACTTCGGTATCAGTTGAATCAAACGAAAGCACTTCGTCAAAATACAAAAGAGCACCATAGTAGTTTTTATTCACAAACTCTTTTTCGGCTACTTCCTGATATTGCTTTTTTGTAGGGGACTGTGCTACTACGCATGAAGCTGATAGTACAAAGGTAAAAACGCATGCCCATAAACCTGTAACTCTGTTTCTCATACAACAATCATTGCAATTAATAAATAGGGCATACCTTTGCATTACGCAAAGATTCTACTTTCGTAAAAATGTATCGAACATGAACCTCCAGCCCACCCTTGTTCGATCCGACAATGTCGTTGTAATTGTTCGTATCTACGTCATAACTTAATCCAACATAGATGTTATTGTACTGAATTGCGGCTGTAGGAATCAGTGATTCGGAGGTTCTGTATCCCAGCCCTGCATGCAGGTGGATTTGTTTACCCCGAGCCTGACTTAGGTAAAACTTGACTAGTGCACCAACGAGAGTTTCTTCATAGGAAGCCTGATACTGTTGTAATGCATGAATCTGGAGATCCAGTGCATCCGCAATTCTCAGACTGGAAATCAAAGACAAACTATACCTCTGTGGCAGGTGGGCATTACGGTTTGAATAAAAAGCCTGGTTGGGCTCTAACAAATGTAACACTGATGTCCCCATGTCAACGTAAGTGCGGGGACTTCTCTGATATCTGTAATTTAATCCAAAACCTGTTTCCAGAAAATAGATTCGTTCCAGTGCTCCGAATGCTTCGCCTGATGACCAATTTCCATTAAACACCTCTCCGTCCCATTGTTTATCCCAGGTGAGAGAGCGGGTATCAAATCCCCTTGATGCAAATCCCAAAGTCAGGCCTCCGCTAAAGATATGCTTAGGCGATAATACATAATGAGTAGCCAACTGTAAATTGAGTGTGGACAAATTCATTTTTGAATCACCTTGCCTGTCATGATTCAAATTTAAGCCAGCACCAAAAAGAAGTTTTTCATTATTTTTTGCAGCAAACTTGGTGTCAAAAGCTCCACTCATCGTAAACCAGGGAACAGGAACAAATCGCCACTGATCTCTCATAGACCCTGTATAACGATAAGTACCTTGAAACATTCCAGTCAACGCAGGATTTACGTTTTGAGGACTATTGTAAAACTGGCTGTAATGCAAATCCTGTCCCCACAATTGTAAAGAACAAAAGCACACAAATAAAAGCCATTTTACCCTGCCTGGCAATAAATTGACGATTTCTCTCATACGTTGATATTTAACGTTCAAACATACCACAAACAAAAATAGTTGAATCACATGGAAAAACCATCTTTTCTTTTTAAAAAAACACCAGGTTTTTATCAATTACACAATCTCAAATGCTATTGTACTTACAGATTTTGCTGTACGTCCTGACTCTACACGACTCAAAATCATGCGGGCTGCCAAAGGATGCTCGAAAACTTGTCCAAGGTGATTGATTCGACAATACGGAATATTGGCCTCTGAAAACCTCTGCTCCAACTCATTATAAAGCAATAATTCTATAGAAAGCTGAAGCATCAGACTGACTTCTTGACGGTGTGAAACGCGATCTCTGTTCAGACTATATAGTTCCACAGACTTTGTATCAACACCAAGAATAGCACAAAGCTTTAAAAACTGGTGATCGCTGCCCACTGCAAGCAAAAATCTTATGCCTTCTTTTGTACAAAATAGATCACCATAAGGCATGATGTTGGGATGTAACGTACCTAATGGGCCTGGAATCATGCCGTTCATCAGATAATTTGTAGCCTGGTTCGCCAATGCCGCCACAGCGCTTTGAAACAAGGAAACATGAACAATAGCCCCTCTTCCGGAAGATGCTCTCTGTAACAGTGAAAGAAGGATGCCTTCCCGCATCTGGTGGGATGCCAGAATATCCATCAATGCTACCGGAAGTTTTGCGAGATGCTCCGTATCGGTTCCGGTCATAGAAATCCAGCCGGCTTCTGCCTGCATGATCAGGTCGTATCCTGGCCTGGGATCATCCCACTCAAAGGCGTTCAGCTGAGCAAATACAATGCGTGGGAAGTCTCTGGTGATGTTACCCGGAGTCAATCCCAGCTTTTCGGCTGTTTTCTTCTGAAAATTAGAAATGACCACATCAGTCTCCTGCAACTCGGACATCAACCAATCCATATCTGACGGAAGTGTTAAATCTAGAAAATGTACTTCCTTTCCAAAATTAGCACTAAAATAATACGCAGAATGTGAATCCTGCGGATCTTCCCCTGCCTGTTTCCACTGCCTGGTGACATCGCCTCCTGTCGTTTTATTTTCGACTTTAATGACCTTCGCCCCTTGCTCTGCCAGGAATGTCCCCGTCAGTGGACCTGCAAGCACAGATGAGATGTCCACTACTTTTAGTCCCTGTAATATCATACTGCAAGTTTTCTCATTCTTTTCGGTTGAATTTAGTGGAAACGACTAATTCCTTCCCTCCTCCCCGATAATCGTAAAATCCCTCACCTGTTTTCCGTCCCAACATTTCGGCTGTCACCATATTGGCAAGTAGAGGGCAAGGAGCATATTTTTGATTGCCCAAACCTTCCTGCATGATCTTTAGAATCGAATAACATACGTCAAGGCCTATAAAGTCTGCCAGCGCCAGGGGGCCCATCGGATGTGCCATTCCCAACCGCATCACTGTATCAATTTCTGAAACTCCAGCTACTCCTTCAAATAAGGTATACACCGCCTCATTGATCATGGGCATTAGAATTCTGTTGGCTACAAACCCCGGATAATCGTTCACCTCAACAGGAGATTTACCAAGCTTCGCTGACAAAGTCATAATCTCCGATGTCACTTCATCAGACGTGCTGTACCCTCTAATCACTTCGACCAGCTGCATGACTGGAACGGGGTTCATGAAGTGCATTCCAATGACCTGTTCCGGCCGCGATGTGACACTGGCAAGAAGCGTGATAGAAATGCTGGATGTATTCGATGCCAGAATGCATTCTGCAGGAGCGTGCTTGTCGATAGTTCGAAACAACTCCAGCTTTATGTCAATCTTTTCCGTGGCAGCCTCCACAACCAGGTTGGCATGCCTGACTGCACCTGTCAAATCATCGGACGTTTGTATTCTCCCTAAAATCAATTCGATTTCTTCTCCACGGATGATTTCTTTTTTAACCATTCGGTCTAAGCTTGTCCTGATTGAAACAATTGCTTTCTCAAGCGCTTCCTTTGAAATATCAGCCAAGACTACCTGAAAACCCTGTGTGGCAAAAACCTGAGCAATACCATTTCCCATGGTGCCTGCCCCAACCACCGTAACATTTTGAATTGTATCCATTTGTTTATTTGTTGTTTGTTTATTCCATTTCAATTTACTGAACAAACTTGTAAACCCGTACAGCCTTCACAGGCTGGATTTACACTGCGAAATTATTGCAAATATACTCCAGTACCGCGAGCCATCCAATTTGTCACAAGTAATCTGCAGCTTCTTTCGCAAGAATGCATTTGATTCAGTACATTTGTAATGTTTTTAAAAACTTGCGCACAGTTGGTGTGCCTTAGACAATAAGTTATGTTCATTATCGTGGAAAGCGGCTCAACAAAAGCCGACTGGGTTGTGGTTGAAAATGACGGAAATCTTCGTCAATATAAAACCGAGGGAGTCAATCCTGCTACCCAGACTTCGTTTTTTTTATTATCAGACCAACCATCATTGTTGCAGGATATTTGCGCAGCAAAAAATATTTATTTCTACGGTGCCGGCATCGTAGGAGAAATGAGTAGAAAACGTGTGACTGACTGGCTATCAGGTAGTGGATTCCACGGAAACCTATCCCTCCTGGAGGATATGCTTGCAGCAGCAAGGGCGTGTTGTGGTACTGATTCCGGAATTGTGTGCATTCTGGGAACAGGTTCAAACTCCTGTGTATATGACGGCACAAGAATCACGCACGCTATTCCCACACTGGGGTACATTTTATCTGATGAAGGGGGGGGCGTTCATATTGGCAAAGAAATCATCAAGTCGTATTTTTATGAAACTATGCCCATTCCTGAACAAGCATTGTTTGACAGCACATATCATCTCACAAAGGAAGAGCTGATTGAAAAAGTGTATCATTCTCCTGCAAGTATCAGATATCTTGCTTCTTTTTCTGAATTTTTGCTACAATGCAGCCCGGAGTGGAAAGATGAAATTCTCTCAAAAGTCTTTGACGAATTTATTGCACTCCGGATCATGCTCTATGCCGAGCATAAATCTTTACCCATTTACTTTGTTGGGTCTATCGCCTACTATCATGAAGAAGCACTGAAAGCCGCACTGGCAAGAAATGGCCTTGCGTGTGCGGGCATCATTAGACAACCGATTTACCAACTTATCGAATTTCATAAAAACAACAGGTAAGCGTATGAAATCAATCCATAGAATCGCTGTTTTTACATCCGGTGGAGATGCACCGGGAATGAATGCTGCCATTAGAGCAGTAGTCCGGACTGCAGTCTATCACGATTTGCATGTGTATGGTATTATGAGAGGGTACGACGGCATGGTCAATGGGGATATCAAACGTCTGGATGTAGGAGATGTAGCCAACATCATCCAACGCGGTGGTACTGTACTGAAAACTGCGCGAAGTGAAGTCTTCAGGACTGCTGAAGGAAGAAAACAAGCTTACGACACATTACGGGCCCATGACATTGATGGCGTTGTAGCCATCGGAGGAAACGGCACATATACAGGTGCGAATATCTTCATGAAGGAATATGACATTCCTTTTGTGGGACTTCCCGGCACAATAGACAATGATATTTATGGGACAGATTATACAATTGGCTTTGATACGGCAATCAACACTTCGATTGAGGCCGTAGATAAAATACGTGATACCGCAGATTCTCATAACCGGTTATTTTTTGTAGAGGTGATGGGACGTCATGCTGGATTTATCGCCCTGCATACAGGAATAGGAAGCGGCGCAGGTGCCATTTTCCTCCCGGAAACTGAAACGACTATCGATGAATTTTCTGACGAACTTCGCAAATCAGTCAAGCGTAAGAAATTA
>JAJTEZ010000064.1 GCA_021298335.1 Saprospiraceae bacterium
CGAAGACTTCACGCTCGAAAGAGTCGGTCAGATTCCCAGGCAGGCGCAGATTATTGTCTATTGCTCCATCGGCTACCGCAGTGAGAAAATAGGTGAAAAATTAGTGAAAGCAGGCTTTAAACAAGTAAAAAACCTGTATGGGAGCCTTTTTGAATGGATCAATGCCGGATATCCCGTCGTGGACAACCAGTCAAAGGTGGTCCAAAACATCCATACGTACGATCAATCCTGGAGTCGTTGGGTGACACAGAAACATTACCGAAAAAGCCATTGAGCAAAAAGATTCTCAAAAAAGTGTGCATCAAACGGCTTCCTGCAACACTTCCTCCTCTTCTTCTTCCGGCTCCAACTGGTCAAGTTCTACTTTGAGGTGGTCGATGA
Organism: Saprospiraceae bacterium; assembly: GCA_021298335.1. Lineage (GTDB taxonomy): Bacteria > Bacteroidota > Bacteroidia > Chitinophagales > Saprospiraceae > OLB9. Next base: position 382 of record JAJTEZ010000064.1, read on the forward strand.
TAAATACCTGTCTTTCAGGGGTGTTTTTCCCCATATAATAGGAGAGAAGGTCTTCAATTTTTGTTTTTTCTCCAAGAATCACGGGTTCCAACCGGATATTGTCTCCGATAAAATCCTCAAATTCGTTGGGTGAAATTTCCCCCAGACCCTTAAATCGGGTGATTTCCGGTTTTCCGCGTAACTGGCGTATGGCATTCTGCTTTTCCTGCTCGCTGTAACAGTAAAATGTTTTCTGTTTGTCTCTGACCCTGAATAACGGGGTATCCAGAATATACAAATGACCTCCCTTGACGAGGTCGGGAAAAAACTGCAGGAAAAAGGTCAGGAGCAACAAGCGAATGTGCATTCCGTCTACGTCGGCATCAGTTGCAATCACAACTCTGTTGTACCGAAGGTTTTCAATGCCGTCTTCTATATCCAGGGCATGCTGCAACAGGTTGAGTTCTTCGTTCTGATATACCACTTTCTTGGTCATGCCATAGCAGTTGAGCGGCTTTCCCCGAAGGCTGAACACAGCCTGTGTCATCACATTTCTGGCTTTGGTGATCGAACCGCTCGCAGAGTCCCCCTCGGTAATAAAAATGGTGGAACTCAACCGGTCTTCGTCACTGGTTTTTCGGCTATCGGTCAGGTGCGCCCGGCAATCTCGCAGCTTTTTATTATGGATATTGGCTTTTTTAGCCCGTTGATTGGCTATTTTCTTGATATCCGCAATTTCCTTTCTCTCACGCTCAGATTGCTGGATTTTTCGTAGAATCGAATCGGCAATGTCTTTGTTTTTGTGTAGAAAATTGCCCAGTTGGGTTTTCAGAAAATCCACCACGAAACTTCGAACACTAACCCCATCAGGCGACATATTTTGTGATCCGAGCTTGGTTTTGGTTTGTGACTCAAAGACAGGTTCTTCGACTTTCAGGCTGATCGCCCCCACAATAGACGTCTGCACATCGCGAGAGTCAAATTCTTTTTTGTAAAAATCACGCATCGTTTTCACAATAGCCTCACGGAATGAAGCCAGATGGGTACCACCCTGTGTCGTATTTTGACCATTGACAAACGAATAGTATTCCTCACCATACTGAGTGTTATGCGAAAGAGCAATCTCTATGTCTTCCCCCGTAAGATGGATGATGGGGTACAACAGATTTTCGACGTCAGTTTTTCTCTCCAGCAAGTCACGCAGTCCATTTTTGGAAACCAGAATTTTTCCGTTATAGTTGAGCTTGAGTCCGGCATTGAGATAAGCGTAGTTCCAGAGCAGGTTTTCTACATATTCATTTCTGAATCGGAAATGCCGGAAAATCGACTCATCGGCCACAAATTCGATACTTGTACCATTGGGCTCTTTTGTTTTTGACAGGGAATGGTCGTGCACCAGAACACCCTCCTTAAACTCTGCCGACTTACACTCACCATCGCGAAAAGACTGCACCTTAAAATGGTTTGATAGCGCATTGACGGCTTTTGTACCCACGCCATTTAATCCGACAGACTTCTTAAAAGCCTTTGAATCGTACTTACCTCCAGTGTTGATTTTTGAGACACAGTCGATTACCTTTCCCAATGGAATACCTCTTCCAAAATCGCGTACAAACACTCTGCCCTGCTCAATAGTGATATCAATCTGTTTGCCGTGCCCCATCACATATTCGTCAATGGAATTATCTACCACTTCCTTCAAAAGCACATAAATACCATCATCCTGAGAAGAACCATCTCCAAGCTTACCGATATACATGCCAGGCCTGAGCCGGATATGCTCCTGCCAGTCAAGACTCTTGATGTTGTCTTCAGTATATTGAACTACAGAATTTTCACTCATTCCGAAACGAATTTGGGTTTCCAGCAAAGAGACAAATATATGCAATTTTTTCAATATATAACCTCTTTTGGCTGAAAACCACCTCCCACGCTCTACGGCGAATAAGTTTCAGGCATTTGCTTTCTTGCACATTTATCAATACCTTTACCATTTGTAAACACGCTGTATCATGCATTTTACACAGTCCGAACAAATCCACTCGGTTACATTTGGGCATGATGGTCGTCCGGTGCATTACCCCTGGCTGGATGATGATCCGGAATTGTTGTTTTACATACAACGCAACCAAAACTTCAATACAGTCGTATACGAAGTCAACCTGAATCATGAAGGCCTGCTCAACATACACGAACCCATCCGTATCAGCTGGCTCTATTTTGATGAGGCGCGGAAAGGAGAGCCCCGCGAACTGAATATGATTCAGAAAAAACTGGCGTATGGCTACCATTTTCGCGTCATTCATCCCGACCTCGTTGAGTTTCAGTTTGTTTCATACGACAACTTAACATTGTACCTCGCAAAAACAAACAGTGGGAGATATAGGGTATTTTTGAAAGTCGATAACACAGACATTTGCCTGAAAATGATCTACGTCTATTCAGAGGATTTGGGCGTATTTCCGCAGGTGAAATTTGCAGATTTATACGGTGAAGAAGTAGTCGGAGATCAACCATTTTGCAAAAGATTAATTTTTGAATAGCTTGAAAGAATTTGTCCATTTGATTGCCGCTTATACATTCCGGCTTCGGTTTCTTTGGATTACCGGACTGATGATGCTGATTCAGCACAGCACCATTTCTGGCCAGGCTACTGAAAAGAATGAAAACCAGCAGCAACAGACTGTTGTAAAGGCTGCTGTACTCATGCCGGGTATAGGTATAGGCATGAATGTTCCGGGAGGTATTCTCAGCCGCCGTTATGGTGCCGGCATGCATTTGTGCGGGGCGCTATCCTATCTCACGAAGTCAAACTGGATATTTCAGGGGGACTGGCTTTTTTTGTTTGGCGATCAGGTCAGGGAAGATGTACTGGCCCCTTATCGTACAAGCACGGGAGTCATACCCGGAGACGACGAGCAGATTGCAGATATCTTCTTGCGGCAGCGCGGCATCTGGGCAGGCGTAGGCGCAGGAAGGTTGTTTCCATTTTCTTCAAAGTCCCGGTCGGGCCTGAAAACAGTCTTGCAGGGAGGAGTATTTCAACATTACATACGCTTTACTGATGAACGAAATTCAGTGGCACAAGTCAGAGCCGGGCGTTATGTCGGATACGACCGCCTGACGAGAGGTTTTTCACTCAAACAAACCCTCGCATATCAGCATCTCAGCAACGACAAACGGCTGAATTTTGACATTGCACTGGAGGCGATACAAGCATGGACTTCTGAAGTCAGGGCCATCAATTTCGACACCGGACTGCCCACACTCTCTTCCCGCCTCGATTGGCTGGTAGGAGTCCGCGTCACCTGGTACCTTCCGTTTTACTTTGCTCCCGACCAGGAGGTATTTTATTGATAATGAATCATCTGGTATTTTTTTTCTATACCATTGGCATCCACCTGGGCAATCTGTACATCTGGACAGTCGGCTTATTTCGTCAGAAAATGCAATTACTCCGCAAAGGCAGGTTGCGGACGTTGAAGCTGTCAAATCAGGAACTGGAGCCTTTCAGGTATTGTTTCTGGATGCATTGTGCCTCGTTGGGCGAATTTGAGCAAGGCAGGCCCCTGCTGGAAGCTCTGCGTGAGAAATATCCACACACAAAAATCGTCCTTACTTTTTTTTCGCCTTCCGGCTATGAAATCCGGAAAAACTTTGGCGGGGCTGATCTGGTGCTCTATCTTCCGTCGGACTTGCCCTTTCAAAGTAAAAAACTGATCACCTGTCTTAGACCAAGACTGTTTATCACTGTCAAATATGAATTTTGGTGGAATTTACTGCAGCAATTGAAAAAACAGGGCGTTCCTACTATGCTCATCGCCGGAATTTTCAGAAAAGAAGACTACTTTTTCCATCCGATAGCCAGGCCATTTTTAGAGATTCTCAGGACGTTTTCAGTGATTTTCGTGCAGGATGCCGCTTCAAGGCATTGTCTGGAACACCACCGGTTTCAAAATGTGCAGTTGACTGGTGATACGAGAATCGACAGGGTAATCCAGATGAAACAGCAGGCAGAAGTTTCTGAAGACATCCTTCGGTATACCGCCCAAAACCCCGTAGTGGTATATGGTTCAGTGTGGCCTTCAGATATGGATGTAGTGAATCACACTATCCGGGAATTTCCGCATTTTTGTCACCTTGTTGTTCCACACGACATTCACAGCCACAATGTAGAGATCATCCGGGGACGAATGGAAAGCGGTTCCTCAGTCTATACCCGAAAGCCCTGGACGGGAAACGTGTTGGTGGCAGATACGGTGGGCATGCTGGCATCGCTGTATAGTATTGCAAGAATTGCTTATATAGGTGGTGGCTATGGCAGGGCGATTCACAATACCCTCGAGCCGGCAGTGTTTGGAATACCGGTATACATGGGGCCAAAACATAAAAAATTTGCGGAAGCTGCGGCGTTAAAGCAACTTGGGGTAGCCATATCCCTGAAATCTCCTGGACAGATGGCTGAGCACATGAAGGAAATGGAAGAAAAACCAGAAGAATACCACAAAATAAAGCAACAGTCGGAAGAATGGTTTACAAAAAATAAGGGAGCAACAGCACAGATTCTAACAGGTATAGAACAATGGATGACAAAGCAATCATGAGAAAGAGCCGAATTCAAATTCCCGATTTCAAAAACGTACATGTCGTTGTCGTGGGTGATGTGATGATAGACAGATACTTGGAGGGTGATGTGCGCCGTATTTCGCCCGAGGCTCCGGTGCCGGTAGTGGAATGCACCCAAATCACGAACAGGCTGGGCGGTGCTGCAAATGTGGCTATCAATCTGCATGCCATGGGAGCTAAAGTTACACTGATTTCTGTTTGCGGAGATGATGGTGAAGCTGAAATCCTGGAACAAATGCTGCATTCCTACGCCTCCATCACCACGCGCTTTGTAAAGGTGAAGGATAGGCCCACGACCGTAAAAACACGCATTATGGCCAGCAACCAGCAGTTGCTGCGCATTGATACAGAGAGAACAGACGACGTGGATACACTGACGACCGAGGCATTGAAGGCATTTCTGAGTGAGAACCTGAATACCCACGGCATCATTCTGCAGGATTACAACAAAGGCGTACTGACAGAAAATCTGATTCGCGAGATACTGACCTTTGCCAAAACTAATCAAATCCCCACATTTGTAGACCCTAAAGAACGCCACTTTTTTGCCTACAAGGGATGCACCCTGTTTAAACCAAACAAAAAAGAAGTGTTCACCGCCCTGGGCCGCCAAACGGGCGGAGTACAAGAATCGGCTCGGAGTGTGTTTGATAAAATTCAACCCGAAGTACTTCTCATGACGCTGGGCGATCAGGGTCTCTTGTGGTGTGACAGTAATGAAACAGTAGTGTATCCGACAAGTCCAAGGATGATTGCGGATGTATGCGGGGCCGGTGATACAGTAATCAGTGTGGCAGCCCTTGCCTATATTCAGGGCATGCCTGCAGGGGAACTGGCGATGATTTCCAATCTTGCCGGAGGACAGGTGTGCGAAAAGCCGGGAGTTGTTCCGGTCGACCTTCGTGAACTGAAGCTTGAACTCGAGGGAATGGACACTGAAGACAAAGGTTAAAAGCCAAATTCAGGAAGAGGTTGCATGAAAGACCTGACCACAAACAAATTATCTTTCGGACACAACAGCCTCAAAAAATCAGGCTAAGTGCAGAATTAAATATTAAAAAAATCCAAAAAAAACACAATATCCAAAATTACAAATACCTATGGGTCAGAATTTAAAATAAAATATTGAAAACAAAGCCAACACAACGTGTTTGAGAGCACGTATCAAGCCAATAAAAATCGAAAAAAATCAATTTTGTCATGAAAAGCAATGAAAATTCTTTGCATTTTGCGTACATTTACCACTTGCAAAAGGAACATTTTTACAATAAACCTTAATTAAAACCAGTATTATGCAAAGATTTTTTACACAAACATTCACATTAATGGGTTTGGTATTGGCCATGACTACGGTTTCGGCTCAGACTATTAATACCCTGACTGTCAACTCTCCGGATGGTATCAAGGGAGACTATCTGGCAGTAAGAGCACAGTTCGGAAGCCAGAGCAATACCCCAATTACGGGAAATGCTGGCTTTACCAATGATGGTACAGCAAAGCCAAATGAGGGCTGTAACAAGGCAACCAATAACGTGACAGGTCTGATTACGTTTATCGACAGAGGAACCTGTGAATTTGGTATCAAAGCTCTAAGAGCACAGGAATCAGGTGCAGCCGTGGCCATCATCTGCAATAACGCTGCTAATGCGGCTCAGGTGCCTTTTCCTTTGGTACCAGGATCAGTAGGAGCTCAGGTAACCATTCCTACGTTTATGATCTCTTATGCAGACTGCCAGAAAATACGGGCTGATATTATTGCCGGTGGAGTAAATGTGACACTTCGCAATACCTGCAACAACACATCAGCATATGGTCCTGAAGTGGTTTGGGGTAAGACACCTGGTCAGGGAGATTTCAAAGGTGGTCTCAACGACTGGACTGTAGATAAAGACAACACCTGGAAGTATGTGGCAGACGGAAATATCACCGGAGGTGCTTACGGAGGTGTTCAGATGACATCATTCAGCGCCTGTGATGGTGTAATGGCCTTCAACTCTGACTTTTTGGACAATGGTGGTGTACAAGGTGCCTTTGGAGAAGGATTGTGTCCTTCACCATGTACAGGATCACTGATTTCTCCTGTAGTTGACTTGTCAGGACAAACCATCAAGGGAATCGTCGTAGAGTTTCACCAGGGACTGAGACAGTTTCAAAGTCAGTACTATTTGATTACAAGTAAGGACGGTGGCTTGACATGGCCCGACACGGTTCAGTTTAATACTGAATATCCTGTAAACTCCAACGCAGTTGCCGCAGAAAGAAAGAGACTTGCACTCGTAGGATACGAAGGTGTTAAGTCATTCAGAATGAAATTTGAATACGTAGGTGACTATTATTACTGGGGCATTGACGACGTAGTGATCATCAATGAAAGTAAGGCCGACATTCAGGTAAATGAAAACTTCTATGCTGCGGCTCCATCACTGGTGGTACCCGCCAGCCAGGTTTCAGAAATGCCTTTCCTTGCTGACGTTTCCAACGTAGGGAATGGAAATGCATCCAATGTCAAACTGGAAGTAATCATCAAGGATCCGCAGAAAAACAACGTGGAAATTGCCCGTCTTACCAACAATTACGGAGCACTTCCTGCCGGTGCAATTCAGGAAAACAAGCCTTTCCCGGTCACTTATACGCCTCCTGCAACTCCAGGAAGATATGATGGATCTTATGTCATCACATCTACAGAAGATAATACAGGTACAAACAACACACGTGGCTTTTCATTTTATGTGACTGAGAATACTTATGGAAACCTGTTGCCTGAGGCCGGCGTAACTCCTGCAAACTATATGGGATATGTACTGTCTCCATGGGTTGTAGGTGGCGAAGTCACTTACTATTCAGCAGGTAATATCTATTATGTAAAGAATGGTAAAGGGTTTACAGTAGACAAAGTGCGCTTTGGACTCGCAAATACCCTGGCAAATATCAGCGAAACAGGATTTGTCGTAGTTGACTTGTATGAGTGGCTTGATGAAGACGGAAACAATGAGTGTTCTCCTTTGGAAAGAGTGAAAGTGGGAACCAACAACATATTCCTGGATGCCAGCATCGACAACCTCAGAAATATCGAGCTGCCATTGTATGGACTGGATGCTGACGGAAATGCTGACGAAGCCAAGGAGATTGACCTGAAAGACAATACATCATATATTGTTATGGCACACACTTCTCCACTGGATCCTTCTGTGGAAAGATTCCAGTTGCTCGGATACACAGCCAGAACATTCTCTTCCTTCGACAGAAGCGTAAACTATTCTGCTTCTTCATATGCCCTGGATACTCTGGGTATTGAAAACAGAAGTGCAGGTTCACTTTTTGCGCTGGATGGCACAAGTGATGCCGACATTGAGGACAGAAACTTCGAAATCGTACAGAATGGTGCTACGCAATCTGCTGCTTACCTTGAAATGGATCTCAAGCAGTCTTCAAGCACATATGATATCGTTGAAAATGCTGAAGTGCGCACATTCCCGAACCCTGCAGCAAGAGAACTGTATATTGATATTACCCTTGCAAAGGCTTCACAGAATGTTCGTGTAGATCTGATCTCCATGGATGGCAAAGTAGCAGCAACCAAAGCATTTGGAAATGTACAGGATGCCCGTTTGAAGCTTGACCTTGGTTCAGTAGTATCAGGAACATACAACGCACTCATCCATACCGACAATGGCGTGGTAGCACGAAAAGTTGTTGTACAGAAATAATGTATGTTGACGAAAGTCAGCAACTTTGAATAAAACAGGGGGAATGCCAATGGTGTTCCCCCTTCTTTTTGACATCCAAACTTACTTTTTATGAACCAACAACTATTCAAATCCATTGCGTGGCTGGGTGTACGCCTCGCCTTTGGTGGTATGATGCTGACACATGGATTGCCAAAGATGGGCAGGCTATTTGGCGACGAACCGATCAAATTTGCCAGTATCCTGGGAATGGGACCAGAGATCTCACTGTCACTGGCAGTATTTGCAGAAGTCGTGTGTGCACTGTTAATCATCATTGGGTATCGCACTCGCTTGGCCACAATTCCCCTGATGATTACGATGCTGGTCGCTGCATTCTATGCGCATGGCGACGACCCTTTTGGCGATAAAGAACCGGCCTTACTGTATTTTTTTGGTTACCTCGCCTTGTTTGCACATGACAGTGGAGCATGGTCTGTGGATGAATGGCTGACATCCGCCAGAAAAACGTCCTGATATACGTTTGATGATTGGTATGGAAGAAGTCCTGACGAGGTATTTTGTGCGCTTGTCCTATTGTGGCACAGCCTATCATGGCTGGCAGTCTCAACCCGATAATACCGGAATCACTGTGCAGGCAGCCGTGGAAAAAGCCATGAGCACATTTCTGAGGCGCCCCATTGCACTTACGGGCTGCGGACGTACAGACACGGGAGTTCATGCCAGAGACTACGTGGCGCATTTTGATGCTGATTCGATACAGGAACTGCCGGAACTTGTGTATCGCCTCAACCGGATGTTGCCGCCGGATATCGCCATTCACGACATTGTGAAGGTGGGTGGAGAGACTCATGCGCGTTATGATGCTGTATCCCGCTCTTATGAATACTTCCTTCACACGTCCAAGTCGCCCTTTGCAATTCATTCATTCTACTACATGTATGGAAGGCCTGATGTGAATATCCTGAATCAGGCAGCCTCGCTGCTGCTGGAATACACAGATTTTTTTCCGTTCTGCAAGGCACATAGTGATGTGCATACGACAATCTGTCAGCTGCAGCAAAGTGTCTGGGAGAAGGATGGTGAGCGGTATATTTACCGAGTCACTGCCAACCGTTTTCTGCGGGGCATGATCCGGTTGATTGTAGGGATGTGTCTGAATGTGGACCGTGGCCAGCTGACACTGGAAGAGGTACAGCAGTCGCTGGAAAGTCGCCGCAGACTCCGACTTGACTGGAGTGTGCCTCCGCAGGGCCTGTTTCTATGTAACATCCGCTATCCCGGCCCTGTTTTTGGTGTATAAAAGTCTTAGGCTTTTTCCCGGCTAACCATTCTGTCACAGGCGCCCGTCCGGCTCAGATGATGCTTCCGCTGTGATCCTGAAGTGTACTTCACTGACCTTGCGCTGTATGTCCTGTAATTTTTCTTCCAGCATCTGGTGAAAAGTATATCGGGCATCTGAAAAGCTTAGGTGTGCATAATATTGCCATACTTCAGCGATTTCGTCCAGACTGATGGGGTAAGGAAGATAATTTTCATTGTCGGAAACCAGGATGAGGCGGTCTTTTTCCCATTCCGGCCGGAGGCGCTTGTACACCAGTCCTTCTGTTTTGCTTACAACGACGTAGGTCCTGTCTTTTTTTATATCCTTGAGTTGTTCTACATAGGAGCAGATGACGATGCTGCCTGATTCCATGGGAAGCATCGAATCACCGCGGATTTCAAATCCCCGGTATGTACCGAGCGGCAGTTGCGGAAATCCGATTTTTGGCAGGTCACGGATGTATTCCGGATCGTTGAATGATTCCAGGTAGCCGGCTTCAGCTTTGGTGTCGACAAGTTCGATATTGGCGTTTTTATGAGCATCTACGGAAATGGCAAGTACGCGTAACTCTTTGTTTCGGATGATTTCCAGATCACGATGACTGAGGTTGCTTCGTATGAGGTCATCGATTGAAACCTGAAAAATGTCTGAAAGTGCTATGAGTGAGGTTTTAATTTGGAATGAATATGTATGATCGTGCGGTATTGCATCTGGATTTGGACTCCTTTTTTGTATCGGTAGAATGTCTGCGTAACAGCAGTTTGCTGGGCAAGCCGCTGCTGATTGGAGGGACGAGCAGCCGTGGTGTGGTGGCATCCTGCAGTTATGAGGCGCGAAGGTTTGGAGTACATTCTGCGATGCCCATGAAAATGGCACTGAGGCTATGTCCGCAGGCAGTTGTATTGCGGGGAGATATGGACTTGTACTCAAAACACAGCCGCGACGTGACAGACATCATCGCCGAAGAGGCTCCCATTTACGAAAAGGCGTCGATAGATGAATTTTACCTTGACCTGAC
>JAJTEZ010000065.1 GCA_021298335.1 Saprospiraceae bacterium
CATCATGATATTGCTCACCATTATCTGGGGATTTTCATTTATACTGATTAAAAAATCTCTCGTCGCAGTCTCCCCGACGCAGCTGGCTTCACTGCGCCTGGCAATATCCTCCTTGACATTCAGTCCTTTGGTTTATGTGTACAGAAAGGAAATTAAGTGGTCAGACTGGAAAAAATTTCTGGCTGTCGGCTTAACCGGAAGTGGGATTCCCGCCTTTCTTTTTTTCTTTGCTCAGACGCGCATTTCAAGTTCGATGGCAGGTCTTCTCAACAGTCTAACTCCGATTTGGACACTGATCATAAGTATTTTACTTTTTGGTCAGCCTTTCCACAGCAAAAAAATGTTTGGAGTGCTGGTCGGCTTTGCAGGAGCCTCCTATCTGATCTTCATGGGAGAACACGGCATCCAGGGTGGAGCGCCATTGTTCGCCTCGCTTGTAGTATTTGCAACTCTATGCTATGCGATGTCAGTCAACATGGTGCAGGGATTTTTCGGTGAAGTAAAACCGGTGATTATCAGTAGTGTTTCATTTTTTTTGTTGGGCCCTCCGGCCATTATTTACCTCGCCTTCTCTGATTTTCCGCATGTTTTGGTCACACATGCCGTTCAGCGCATTGCTCCTGGGCTTTCTGGATGGAGAAAGTGTAGGTTTCGTGCATATTGCAGGTATGACAACCATCCTTTTGGGAGTTTATATCACAAAATCGAGCTAACGATGCAACAGATTCCAGGTCTGTACATAGCAAACTCTGAAGGCAGAGGCAGGGGCGTTTTCACTACGCAAAACATTGAAGAAGGTGACATCATTGAAGTTTGTCAGATTATCCTCATCCCCAAACACCAGTTGCCGGTCATACACAAAACGAAATTGCACGACTACTATTTTCTGTGGGGGGAGGACCTCTCAGAATGCGCTATTGCCCTGGGTTTTGGTAGCCTGTACAACCACGAGACCTACCCAAACGCAAATTTCATCCTCGACCTGGAAAACGAAACTATCGATATCTTCGCCATCAGACAAATTTCCGAAGGTGAGGAAATCACACTCAATTACCACGGAGAACCCGGTTTGGCAGATGCCCTTTGGTTCTAAAAAAAACCAACCATTAGCCCCTGCTTTTCGGGATCAACTTTACCACCGGACAGATTATTTCTTCCATCGAAATGCCTCCATGCTGAAATGTATCCCTGTAGAGGTTTAAGTATTGGTTGTAATTATTTGGATAGAGAAAAAAAGAATCCTCCCTGGCAAATATAAATGAACTGCTCACATTTGGACTTGGAAGTCCTGCTTCTGCTGGGTTTTTCACTTCAAACACTTCCTTTTTATCGTATTGCATGTTTCGGCCAACCTTATACCTGAGATTGGTCGTTGTTTCTCTATCACCCACCACTTTGACAGCATTTTTTACCCGAATCGTACCGTGGTCGGTGGTGATCACTACGTGCACGTCCTTCTCGGCCATTTTTTGAAGTGTCGCCCACAAGGGTGAATTGATAAACCAGGAATAGGTCAGCGACCGGTAAGCTTTTTCGTCGCCTGCAAGCTCTTTCAGCACCTCCATTTCTGTACGGGTATGTGAAAGCATATCGATAAAGTTATAGACGATGGCAGTAAATTGGTTGTTCAGGTAGTTCAAGGCATTGTCCTGCAATTGTCTTGCTGAAGAAACATTTGTAATTTTGACATATTCCACTTTCATGTCTTTTTTCACCAGCCGGCGGATTTGTTCCTGTAGAAGTTCGCCCTCCCTCAAATTTTTACCACCTTCTTCATTGTCGTTGAGCCACCATTTTGGGTAATGCTTCTGGATTTCAGCAGGCAACATCCCGGCAAAAATGGCATTCCGGCTGTATTGCGTGGCACTGGGCAAAATAGAATAAAATGCCTCTTCAGACTGAATCCGGTAATTTTTTTCAACAATGGGTTTAATGATCTCCCACTGATCAAATCGGAGATTGTCCAGCAGCACAAAAACTACAGGTTTGCCTGTGGAAAGAAGGGGCAATACTTTTTCTTTCATCAATTGGTGTGAGAGTAGCGGACCATTGCCAGTCTTGATCCACTGCGTATAATGTTTTGATACATATTTAAAAAACTCACGGTTGGCATCCTGTTTTTGCGTAGTCAGGATTCCCTTGAGGTCAGGATCATTTCCTTTATCAAGATTCAACTCGTGCGCGATAAACTTCTGATACACATCCACCCAACCATTGTAATCCGGCCCCTCAAGCAAAGACATTGATATCTGTCGGAATTCCTCCTTGTATTTATTGGCATTCACACCCTCAATCAAGTCATCACGCTGAACAATTTTTTTCAGAGCCAGTAATATCTGGTTGGGATTTACGGGCTTGATGAGATAATCACTGATTTTTGCTCCAATCGCACTCTCCATGATATTTTCTGCCTCATTTTTGGTGATCATCACCACTGGAAGACCGGGCTTTTTTTCTTTTACCCGGGCCAGCGTTTCCAGCCCATTCAATCCGGGCATGCTCTCGTCCAAAAATACCACATCGACGGAATCATCCTGGTCCAGATATTCTAATGCATCATAGCCATTGGATACTGTATGTATTTCATATCCCTTTTTTTCCAAAAAGAAAAGCTGGGGCTTGAGCATTTCAATCTCGTCATCGGCCCATAATATCCGTACTTTACCTGAACTCATAGAACTTATTTCGTTTATTGAAGGATGTTTTCCATTAACAATCCATACTCTCATAACGTTCGGCTGAAAACAATTATTTTTGCAGAATGAATAAAAAGAAAATTTTTAATGATCCGATTTATGGCTTTATCAGGTATCCACATGAAGTCCTGTACGAGATCATTGATCATCCGGTCTTTCAACGGTTGAGGAGAATTTCACAACAGGCCTTGTCACATTATGTCTATCCGGGCGCTTTGCACACCCGTTTTCAGCATGCACTGGGAGCTACACACCTGATGTGCCGGGCCATTGATACATTACGATCCAAAGGTATCGACATCTCAGAGGAGGAATACGAAGCTGCCTGCATTGCCATTCTCTTGCACGATGCCGGCCATGGTCCGTTTTCTCATGCACTCGAGCATATTATAGCGAATGTACACCACGAGAGTATTTCACTGGCATTAATGGAATATCTGGGTCAGGATCTGAACAAAGATTTCAGTCTGGCAATCTCTATTTTTACCGGAAGCTATGGAAGACCTTTTCTTCACCAGCTTGTTTCCGGAACAATTGACACAGACAGGATGGACTACCTGACCCGCGACAGCTATTTCTCAGGCGTGGCAGAAGGCATCATTGGTTATGACAGACTCATCAGTATGATGCATGTACATGACGAACAACTTGTCATTGAAGAAAAAGGCATCCATTCCCTGGAAAAGTTTTTCCTGGCCAGAAAGCTCATGTACTGGCAAGTGTATTTACATAAAACAGTGATTTCGGCAGAATCCATGTTGATTTCTATGCTTAACAGAGCCAGATTTCTGGTACAAAAAGGCATTTCTATCCCAGTTTCTGACGAACTGGCGTATTTTCTTGCGTTACCTGACAATCAGCACCTTGAAATCCACAAAAATAATTTCCTGGAAAATTTCATCCTGTTGGACGACATGGATATTTTATGGCTCATGAAAAGATTTGGAAGTTGTGAAGATTTTGTCCTGCGCACGCTGTGTCAAAGACTGCTGCAACGAAATTTATTCAAAGTGATTTCACTAAGACAACCGGATACACAGCATCTTCTTGAAGAACGAAGACACCTTTTTGAGAAAAAGTATCAGATAAGCGAGGATGAATCCTCTTATTTCTTCAGAGAAAAAGAAGAATGTCTCAAGGGATACGAACAAGGAACCGACGAGGTTTCCATCTTATTAAAATCAGGTGGTACCACATTTCTTAGCCAGTTGGTGCCGGGAGTGGTTTATCCGGATGAATCAAGATTTTTTTACATTTATCCCACAGATTGACCGCATTCCATGCCTTAGGCATCCGAATTTTCCATCGGAAAATGTACCTTTGCATTCAAAAATAAATAGGGCATGGACGAAATCATTCAGTCACTGATTTCTCAGGAACTTTCCAGGCAAAGACATGGCATAGAGTTGATCGCCTCAGAAAATTTTACATCTGAAGAGGTCATGCGTGCAATGGGCAGCTGCCTGACCAATAAGTACGCTGAGGGCTATCCCGGACACAGATATTATGGTGGGTGTGAAGTGGTCGATCAGATTGAACAAATCGCTATAGACAGGCTTTGCACATTATTTGGGGCAGAATACGCCAATGTACTGCAACCAGGAGATTCCATCCTGGGATTCGATTTGTCGCATGGCGGACATTTATCGCACGGCTCTCCCGTGAATTATTCTGGTAAGGTGTATAAGGCACACTTTTATGGAGTAGAAGAAGATACGGGACTGATAGACATGGAGAAAGTCGCCCAAAAGGCCGCTGAAGTCAAGCCAAAGCTGATCATTTGCGGTGCTTCAGCATATTCGAGAGACTGGGATTACGAACGATTTCGGACTATTGCAGACGAACATCAAGCACTTTTACTTGCCGACATTGCACATCCTGCAGGACTCATCGCTACCGGACTTCTCAACGACCCTCTGCCTCATTGCCACATTGTGACATCCACTACGCATAAAACATTGCGCGGCCCAAGGGGAGGAATCATCATGATGGGCAGTGACTTTCCAAACCCCTGGGGACGAACTACAAAAAAAGGTGAAACCATCATGATGTCTTCCATCTTAAACAGTGCTGTTTTTCCCGGTATGCAGGGGGGACCCCTTGAACATGTGATTGCAGCAAAAGCCGTCGCATTTGGAGAGGCAAACACTCCCTCTTTCAAACACTATCAACAGCAAGTGATCAAAAATGCAAAGGTGATGGCAAACTCATTTACAAATATGGGATACCATATCGTGTCAGGGGGGACAGACAATCATCTTATGCTGATCGATCTGCGACCCAAATTTCCTGATGTCACCGGTAAAGAAGCAGAAAAGGCACTGGTCAATGCTCATATAACCATCAACAAAAATATGGTTCCCTTCGATAACAGACCAGCCATGCAAACGTCAGGCATCAGAATCGGTACTGCAGCAATCACAAGCCGTGGATTTACTGAAAGTGATTGTGAAACGGTTGCGGCCTGGGTCGATGAAGCCATCCAAAACAGAAACAATCCGGAACATCTAGCAACTCTCAGAAATAAGGTACATCAGTATATGGAGACTTTTCCATTGTACGCCTGATCTTTCAGTCGATGTAAACTGGCATTCACGATTGAAAAAAATAGCCTGAATGAATTGATGCAAATCACGCAATAGCGGGCATTTCGCTATACCAGGAGTTTAAATTCCTGATACTAAAACAGAGTCGCTGACAACCTTCAGTGCTAAAAGAAAACTCAATCGAAGGGATTTGCCGAAATTATCCACATTTTTGGTAGTTCATCTGATAAAATACGTCTATGTATTAGACAATGTCGCATAATTAATTAATCAACACAAGAAAAGGGCATGCAATTATATATCATTGATTATCAGTCGTATATAATCTTTTGACATACTCTTTTTGATGACAAAAATGTGGAAAAAAACTTGTCCGGAATCTTAGACAAGCGCAGAATGAATACTATATTTACATCGTCGTTTAATCCCGGACGCAGTTATGTATGGAAAATAAAATAAAACGTGACCCATCCCTATTAAATTTTATATCCGATTTTGAGGTAAAATTTGAGAAAGGGGAGGTCGGCTACCTGGAGGAGAAGACTTTTTTGCAACTTCTCGAGTACTATGAAGACGAATATTTGTATGAAAAAGCACTGGAAGTAGTCAATTATGCTCTTGAGCAATATAAATACAGGTCTGATTTTTATCTCATTAAAGCTAGGATTTTATTGAATAGCAATAAAGTCAACGATTGCCTTCAAACCCTGCAAATCGTAGAATCCATCGCACCATTCGAGCGAGATATTAATATCATTAAAGCCAGAGCGCTTGCCATGAAAAAGAAATTTCAGGAGGCTTATGCCATACTGGAAGAGCTAAGTGCCGGTGCAACCACATCTGACGAAGTAGAAATACTGATTGCAGAATCGTTTATCCACGAAAACGCCAAGGATTATCACGCGATGTACGACTCACTCGCGAAAGCTGTGATGCTCGATTCTGCCAACGAAGAAGCCATGGAGCGTATCTGGATCAGCGCAGAATTATCCCGGAGGTATGACGACAGCGTCGAGTTGCACAAAGTTATTATCGAAAAAGACCCTTACAATTATCAGGCGTGGTACAATCTCGGCCATGGGTACAATTGTATCTGGGAATATAGCAGCGCCATAGATGCTTTGGAGTATTCCTTCATCATCAATCCTGAGTTCGAAAGTGCATATCTGGATTGTGCTGATACATGTCTACAGGTAAAAGATTACGAGAAAGCACTGGAAATTTACATAGAAGCAAATGAGCGTTTCGGTCCAAACAACGAATTGATGGTCAGTATAGCGCATTGCTATTTTTACATGCGGAAAACCGGTATCGCCAAGCAATGGCTGATTAAGGCCATCAAGCTGGATGGATACAGCGATGAGGCATACTTTCTCTTGGCAGAGTGTTATGCCAAAGACCAGATTTGGTATAATGCGATAAATGCCTACCATAAAGCGATCGAGCTTGAAGGGAGAAGGGAAGAGTATTATCTGGGGCTTGCAAAGGCATATCTCGCTGTAGAAGATTATACAAAAGCAACTTTAAATTTTCAGATGGCAACTCAGACAGGGCCTGAAGAAACGCTTTACTGGAGGGAATACATTTGCTTCCTCGTAAAAATGGGATTATATGATGAAGCAATGCAGGTCTTGGAAGAAGCGGATGATCATACCTATGGAGCTGACCTTGTATATTGCAGGGCAGTGACTCAGTTTTATTTAAAAAACAAATCGCAGTGCCTCGAGCTTTTGGAGGAAGCTTTGATGGAAAATTTCGATGAACATGAAATCATTTTCACCATCGCTCCGGAACTAAAACTCGATAAAGACATATTGTCTATGATCAGATATTATGCTGATTAGTAGATACATCTTACTCTCTTAATAACCAAAACTGAAGGGCGTTTCTATATGGAAACGCCCTTTTTTTATACTATTTGTTTTGTGGAGTTTAGTGCACTCAGATCTGCAATCATTTGCGTTAAATTCACTTGCCGCCCGGCAAACTTACCGATATCAATGCTCTGCACAATCTTCTGAATCAGCTGTATCTGCTCTACTGTCATACCCGCCTGCAATAAGAAAGCCATGTCTGCAGAGCGTATGACGGATAAGTCATTCACATTATACCATTTGCAAAATCTAAGACAAAACTCTTCTGCAGCTGAGAAAAATGCTTCTACATCGCCATCATTCGCACATTTTTCTGCAAGATCTATCAGGCCCTCAGGACTTTTTCTTTCAACTATTGCCTTTACGATGCCATTTCTCTTCTGCCCTCTCCTTCTGATGTTTGGTAAAATCCAGGTGATAATCACAAACGTCAGGCCAAACAATCCAAGAATCATGTAAAATCGTGAAGAAGCCCATAAGGCATCAGTATGATGCCTCAGAGTACCCTCAGTCAGCCAGGGTTGCAATACAGATGTTTTTCCGGAAGTTTGGTTAGTGCCGGGTTGTCTCGCCTTGAGTTGAACGCTTCCAAGGTCTTTGGTCAATGTGATATAAGTTCCTTTTTCTGGGGAAAAGTACACTAACTCTGGCTGGACCTGAACTGTCGTATCTGTTTGTGAAGAAAAAGTGTATTCGATCTCCCGATGGAAAACTCCCATACCCTCCGTGGGTACTGATTCTTCTTTCAGGACAACAGGCTCAAACGACTGAAGACTACCGGGGGCTGGAAAAGGCGGTATCAACCACGATCTGGCATCTCCATCCCCCTCTACCACCATGTTTACCTTACACACATCAGTCGCAGCACCAGAAGAAACCAACGACGCATCAAATGTAAACTCACCCACTGCCCCGCTAAAATCTACCGGTGGAGAAGGCAAATCCTTCACTGTTATTTTTAGGTTTTTGGTACTGAAAACCTCCGTTTGAACATCCTGGAAAAAGAATGACTGGGCATCATCGCCTACCAGCTCAAGACTGATTTGACAGGGATCCAGAACAAATTCGCCGGCACGGCGTGCAAACAACCTATCGCGCTTGAGGACATATGCGATGTATTTTTTACTTCCAAGAGTGACTTCCCTGCCTTGTTGCCTGAGGTCGCTGACAGGTTCGTAATAAAACGCATTGTGCTGCATTGCCTCCAGGATGTTGTAGGACGTGACTTCCTGTCGGGTATACAACACTATGTCCAGCAAGAGTTGTTGACCCACCCAGGCTTGAGTGGCAGAAACCTCAGCTACGATAAACGTTTCTTTATCTCCTGCCTGAGGAGTAGCCTTTTTGTCAGTCTGTGGATCTTGTTTCCGTACAGTCACAGATAGAGCATTGGATTTTATCTCCCGACTTCCTATTCTGGTTGTGGCAGGAGGAATTGTAAAAGTACCCTCTTTGACTGCCACCAGTACATATTTAGTGCTTTTTCGCGTTGCCCTTTTGCCATTGATCAGGCTATACTGAGAAGAGTTGGCCGGACCTTGTACAACCTTGAATGGGGTAACATCAGGAAAGCTGACATCATCACCATCCATGTTTTCCAATACTGCCTCCAGGATAAAACTTTCTCCTAATGATACTACCTGCTTGTCGGCAATCAAAGAAAACCTCGGAGATTGACCCAATGCACCATACTGTATAAGAAGCAGCTGGCAAACTGCCCACACGGCAATATTCAAACGGAAAGGAATCATCTACTTGCTATCAGATGCAAACTTCTTCTAAAAGTATGACGATAAACAAAAAATAAGGCGAATTGTTCAAAAAATCGTTCGGTTTCGGATCAAATATGCAAGGCTCGATTGGCAGTGGCTGCGAGAGCCGCTTCTTTAACTGCTTCTGTGTAGGTAGGGTGAGGATGTGATATCCTCGCCATATCCTCAGCACTTGCCCGAAACTCCATCAGCGCCACCGCCTCCATGATGACATCTGCCACCCGGGGACCAACCATGTGTACACCAAGGATTTCATCTGTTTCACCATGAGCCAGAACCTTGACAAAGCCGTCTGTATCCATGCTCGCACGGGATCGCCCAAGCGCCTTGAATGGAAATTTACCCGCGCGGTACGGTATGTTTCCTTCTTTCAATTGTTCCTCTGTCTGGCCCACAGCTGCTACTTCAGGCCACGTGTACACAACACCCGGTATCAGGTTGTAATCGATGTGTGGCTTCTGGCCTGCAATGTATTCAGCAACAAGAACACCCTCTTCTTCTGCTTTATGGGCCAGCATGGCACCGCGCACCACATCTCCGATCGCAAACACACCCGGGACAGCTGTCTCCAGATGCTCATTGACGGGAATCCTTCCCTTTTCATCCAGAGACAGAGATATAGCTTCAAGTTGTAAACCATCAGTAAATGGCCGGCGGCCAATGGAAACCAGGCAATAGTCAGCATCGAGTTCAAAAGTGGTATCGGTACCGTTTTGTTTTACCTGAACCTTGCAGCTGTTTTTCATTTTTGTAACTCCTGTAACGCCATGACCCAGATAAAACTTGATGCCCAGCTTTTTGAGTGATTTCATCAATTCTCGGCCACAATCCTGATCCATGCCAGGTAAAATTCTGTCCATGTATTCCACGACATCCACCTTTGTACCCAGTCTGGCAAACACAGAACCCAGTTCGAGACCTATGACTCCACCTCCTACGACCACCATTTTTTCAGGAATCTTGTCAATCTGAAGTGCCTCTGTGGAAGTGATTACCCGCTTTTTATCGTACCCAAATATTTCCGGAGTGATAGGCTTGGAACCTGTCGCGATGATCACTTTATGCGCTTCCAGTTCAACTTTGCCATTTTCGTTAGAAACCGCAATTTTTTTGGCTGAAACAAAAGAACCGAGACCATGATAAACATCGATTTTATTTTTTTTCATTAAAAAATCGATGCCCTTGCACGTTTGCTCAACAACTTCGTTTTTTCGTTGTATCATTTTTGCCATGTTGACCTTCACTGCGCCGGTCTGAATTCCGTGCTCAGCAAACCGATCTACGGCATTATGGTAATGCTCACTACTATCGAGGAGTGCCTTGGAGGGTATACAACCTACGTTAAGGCAAGTGCCTCCCAGCGTCGAATATTTTTCAACCAGTGCAACCTTTTTGCCCAGCTGTGCAGACCTGATAGCGGCAACATAGCCACCCGGTCCAGAACCAATCACAACCACATCATACATCATAGCCATTCTGAATTAACCTTGTCCGTCTTTTGGTTTTCTATTTTTTGAAAAGAATTTTTTCTTCTTTTTCTTAGCGTCGCCCTGCTGATTTGGATTTTTATCTCCACTTTCATTCCGTGGCTGACCCTGCCCCACCGGGTTGTCCTGCTTTTCGGCAGATGACGTTTTAGGTTCGTTCCGGTTTGGATTTCCAGGATGAACCGTTTTGACTCCTGCCGCATTTGGCTGATCACTCACATTTCGCTCAGGACGTGGACCTCGATGTGCATCCTTATTTCCCTTCTTTTTCTTCTTACGTCTCGGATCGTTCCGCAACTCAATCTGGCCGGTAACATCTTCATAACCGTGGTCTGCATTTTCATCATCGGGATCTACAGGGGCTGGAGTAGCCTGGGCTTCTGAGGCTAGCTCGTCCGGAAACTGACCCTTTTTATTCATTGCTCTTACCTCCTTGGCCCTCGTTGTACTTACAGCGATGATGGTGCCCCGCATTTTATCATTGTTTTCATAGGCGTAGTACAAGAGGCCTTTGAAAATATCCGTCTTCATCAGCACCAGTGAACCCGCCCGAGTTTTCAGTACGTCCGCATCCTCCGGAAAATCCTCCAGTGCATCCAGATAGGTGTCAAGCTCATAATTAAGGCAACACTTTAACCGGCCGCATTGCCCGGAAAGTTTTGACCGGTTGATGGCAATATTCTGATAACGTGCGGCTGCAGTATTGCCAGATTTAAAATCAGACAACCAGGTGGAGCAACACAATTCGCGTCCACATGAGCCGATACCTCCGATTCTCGCAGATTCCTGACGTGCACCAATCTGGCGCATTTCAATCTTAACTTTAAATTCTCTGGCGTATTCCTTTACCAGTTCACGAAAATCCACTCTCCCCTCAGCGGTGTAGTAAAAAGTGGCCTTTTTCTTATCACCCTGATATTCGACATCGCCCAGTTTCATGTCCAGGCCCAGTGTGCGCGCTATGACTCTTGCCCTGACCATTGTCTCCTTCTCCAGCTGCCTGGCCTCTTCGAGCTTTTCAAGATCACGCTCATTGGCCTTTCTGATGACTTTATGTGTAATGCGACCCTCCGAGACTGATTTCTTCTTCATCTGCATACGCACCAGTTCTCCAGATAGTGAAATTCTGCCCACATCGTAACCGCTTGCAGTTTCAATAACTACCATATCCCCAGTCACACTTCGCGTTGATGGATCATTGATAAAAAAATCTTTGTGAGATCCATTCTTAAAACTCACTTCTACCATATGGTACGCTGAAGGGTCTGAAAAGTCCCTCGCTGCCAGCCAGTCATACGAATTGTTTTTATTGCAACTTCCTGAAGAACAATGTCCTTTGTTTCCACATCCCCTGGGCGTCCCTTTCGCATCCACACTACAGGTACTACATCCCATACATTGTTATTTTAGGTTGCAAAGGTAATGTTTCCCGATGTATTTTTGCGCTAAATTCTTATTTTTCACGCAAGTGCGAATTTTCGGCCAGGCATAGATTTGACCAGTCCCTTGCATTCCAGATTCAATAAAACACCTGCCAGCTGCCCGGGATTCAGTGCACTGTGGTAAATCAATGCATCGATGTGCATATCTTTACTTCCTTGCAACAATGACACTGTGGATTGCTCTTCGGGACTCAGGTCCAGCATCAGCTGGGTCTGAATCACCCTGCCCGGAGATTTGACGTCCCAGCGCATCAATTCTGATAAATCCGCCGCTGATTCCATCAAATGTGCCTTGTGAGTTTTTATCAGAAAATTACACCCGGCAGAATGAGGATTGTCGACCTGTCCCGGAACAGCAAACACATCTTTATGAAAGTCATTGGCAAATTCAGCAGTAATAATAGATCCCCCCTTCCTGCCGGATTCTACCACGACAACTGCATCACTCAGTCCGGCAATGATTCGGTTGCGCATGGGAAAATTTTCCTTGTCGGGCATCGTTCCAGACATAAATTCCGTTAATATACCACCCTGCTCCATCATCGCTTCTGCTATTTTGCTATGCACTGCCGGATAAAGCCTGTCCAATCCGTGCCCGAGCACAGCTACAGTAGGCAACTGCGCCTCCAAACTGGTCTTGTGTGCTATGATATCAATGCCGTAGGCAAGACCACTAACAATCAGAGGTTGCATGTCCTGAAGTTCCTCGACAATCCGGCTGCATACTGACTTTGCGTAATCAGAGGGACTTCGGGTGCCAACAATTGCGACAGTGCGCCGTGCATTCAAATCGACATTGCCTTTCAAAAATAAGACGAGGGGACTACTTTCAATATGGGATAAGCGAACCGGGTAGACAGAGTCTGTCCAGGTAATCATTTGCACACTTTTGCGTTCCATCCATCTGACTTCTTTTTCCGCTGCTGCCAGATATTGCTCAGCTTTAATCTCACTGGCTACAGCGGGACCAATGCCCGGTATTTTGACCAGATGGGACTTTTTTTCATTCAACACTGCCTGTGCACTGCCGCATCCTGCCAGCAACTGCCTGGCGACCACGGGCCCCACCCGGGGCATCATGGTTAAAGCCAGCAGGCATAGCCTTTCATCTGTCAACGCAATGAATTTGCCGCATTTCTGTAATACTGAGCCTGAGAAGCGTTGCCTACCAGCTCGTGGGCTGTAGCCAGGGATTCATTCACCTGCTTGCTCGCAGGATTGATTTCGTATGCGTAGGTCAAAAACATCAAGGCCCATTCCCTGCGTTTGTCATTGACTTTGAGCAACTCATTGCCCACTTCCAGGTAAAATGGAAACAATTCAGTATTGTATCCTTGTGTCTTCAGATAATCACTATATTCTTTGATGTAAGAAATGTCAGGTCGACGTACAAACGGACCCCGGGCCCTGTCAATATATTTGCGAATATCCCGCTCGATTTTAAATTTTTCTGCAGCGGCACCAACCAACATCAAATTCGGATACTGGTACTCAGGGACAATCTCAACAGCCCTGTTAGCATACATCTCAACCTGATCAAGGAGCTTTTTCCTCCGCTCCAGATCTTGTGTCACTTTATACTCTTCAAAAAGTGCCGTAGACATGAAGGAATTAGCGCGAGCACTATTCGTCGAAACCCTCACAGCGGCAGTGTTTAGCGACAATGCATCTTTCCAGACCGGCACCCTCACATATGTTTTTGCGGCCAGGCCCACAGTAGCTCCCAAAACCACTAGCAGGCTCAATACATTTCCACGGGCAACCATCGATGGAAACTTTTCCGTCAAAAACCAGGCAAACGCAATGCATGCGCCTGCCGAAGACATGAAAATAAATCTTTCATTCATAAATGTACCCAGATTGATCACCACATTGGATACGATTGATAACGTAATCAGCCAGAACCAAACACTGTAAGCATATACTGATCTGGTCTTTAAGCCTTTGACAGCAAAATACAACAAAGCACCATACAAAATCAGCGACGCCATTGGTATGAGGCTGAAAATGGATTCTTTCGGAATGGCATACGGATAGTAATCGTGCGATAAAGGATGCGGCCAAACCATCAGCTGGATGTATTTGCCCAGCGTATACATGATAGCCCCGAAACGCTCTCCGGCGTTCATACCCAAAAACGGATTGTTCATCAGGTCATTCATTTCCTGCCCCAGCTTAGGCACTCCTGCAGTGTTAAATCGAAGAATCAGGTATGCAAATGTCATTATACCCAGCCAGAGAAGACTCTTTTTGATCGCAGGCCACGGATTGGCCGTGAAAAACCAAAGAGTCAGGGGAATCAGAGCTAGAAAAGTAATCGCATTCTCCTTGGACAAAAGGCCCAGAAAATAGGAAACCATTCCGGCTATCAGCCACCCCCTTCCAAAGTGGTCAGTGTATCGTAGGACAGAATACAATGCCCCAAGAGAAAACAACATCGACATAATTTCGTCACGCCCTTTAATATTCGCCACAGCTTCTGTGTGTACAGGATGTGCCACAAACAGTAAAGCTGCAAAGAATGGAAGCGAAAACCACCACTTCTTTGATTCCTGGTTACGAAACAAGAGCGCCAGCACCATCATAAGTAAAATGGAGGTCAGGGCATACAACAGAATGTTGATCATATGACTGAGCTTCGGATTCAGCTTGCCTTCGATGCCGTATTCCATTGCAAAAGTGACAATCGACAAGGGCCTGTAGCGGTTCCCTTGCACCAGTTCTTTCTTTTCCCCGAAATACCCTTCAAAACTTTCTGTCGTCAGAATCTCCCAGATACCTGAAAATCCCTTTTTCGTGTAGGCATTATCTGTAATGACCATCTTATCGTCCAGTACATAACCAAATGGCAGACATACATGGTACATGCCCAGACTCAGCCCAAGGATAATCAGGCTCGCAATCCCATATTTTTTCAAAAAAGGCTGCGTATAAAATGGTCCTGCAGTATGCTCCGGCAATGACATAGTTGTTTGCTGAAACGGTGTTTGCACTTTCAATGCACCGTGAGATCCTTTCTTTTTCATGAATTTGATGTGTTTTGTTGATACAGAATGAAAATTGGACAAGTTTCGCCTGCTTTTT
>JAJTEZ010000066.1 GCA_021298335.1 Saprospiraceae bacterium
ATTCAATTAATTCTTCATTCATTCCTATTCTTCTTCAGGAATTGCAGGCATACTGATCACTCGGCCAAAAAGAAGGGCATTCGTAAACATCCTGTCCGTGCCATACATCGTGCCCCGAAACAGTGGATTATCAGCAAAAAGCACTGCACGGCCACGCCCTACCGGACTCACGACACAAGAAGCGGAAGTTGCCATAAAATCCTGGAGGTTGCCAGGTGAGATGTATCCATCAACATGCGGGGAAGCAGCGTATGCCGTCACCGTACTGAAAGGATTGGATGACGGACGCAGCCAAACCGTATTATTTTTATACACGGCTATATCTTCATCCACATACCCGAAGCCAATTGGGTGCGTTCTATCCAGCTGGACCCGAAACAAAGCCCCCCCAAGACTCTCTTTACCCAATAATTCGTCAGCCTGTGCAAATGGTTTACGTACAACATTTTTTTCTCTTTTAGGACCTTCGGTCAGTTGCTCTTTGACCAGCTTATTTCGTATCGCCCAGGTGACTGCACTGCCGATGCCGATGAACGTATTGCCTTTTGCTACCCAGGACTGCAATCGCTTTACATCGGTGGAGTCGAGCGAATTATAGGATCCCGAAACCATGACTAAAGTGTTATACTTGTCAAGATTCACCCCTCGCAGCCGGTGGAGCGCAATTTTGGCAGCGGGCACACCCAGGCGCTGGTCGAGATGAAACCATACTTCCCCTGCCTCATTGGATGAGGTGCCATCGCCAGTCAACAAAGCGACCTTGGCTTTTTCCAATGTCTGGATGTGACGGCTTCCTAAATCTATGCCTTGAAGACTATACCCGGTAGACACAGAGATAATCCGAATTTTATAAAAGGCTGCTACTTCAGAAACCCATTGAAACACAGAATCTGCCGAAACCGACTGTTTGGCTACAGGCAATACGATCGCACCATACCCCAATTGTTGATTTTTTCCGTTTTGATCAGTAATCGCAAATGGACGAAGCGCCGTGGCAAGTACAAGTCCTTTCCTTTGTAATGCATACACTGCCGGAGCAGTCGAAAGGTCTTCCCAGGGCAAAATGTACGCATACTGAGAGCTGACCACCTTTCCAAGTGATGTTAATTCTTCTGCTGAGGTTATTTCAGCACCCATAGAAGGCACAGAAGTCAGGGATTTATATTTGATGTTGTAAAAATTAGCTACTGACCATGCAGAAGCATCATAAAAGACACTATCTCTGTATTCCCGATATGTTTCAAAAAATGTCTGCACCATCCGGTATTGTGGCTGTGCCGTCGGGACAATCACCGATTTCTTATCTTGCGAAAAATGTAATTTCACCTTGTGAATCAGCAATTTATCAACAAATGCGGCCATGCGCCCGGCATCTCCGGTCAAAGGAAAGGTGTAAGCCTTGACTGCTGCCCGGCTTGCGTTTTGCACGGAACCAGAAAAAAAGTCATACTGGTATTTGCGTAAAACATGCCTGTGGCCTACAGCTGCCTGTAAAGTTGCCATGCCGGCAACGTAGTGATTGCGAATGGTAAAAGAGAAAGGCAAATCTCCGTATGCGGTCTCCTGAACATGGCCTCTTGAGCTGGCCTGTTCAAACAGCAACGCCAGTCCGCCTTGTAAATCACCGTAGGATGAACCATAGCCGGGATAAGTCCCATCAAACACCTCCTTGGTAAAATACAGTGCCCCAATGCTGTCCATCGCCCGGGCAAAATAGCTGCCAAAGTGTTCGTTTAAAGACGTATAATTTTCTTTTGGCATGATGGGATCTTTAGAACCATTAGTTTTCATAGGTTCGAAGAAAAACGAACTTTGGGTGCCCATCTCATGAAAATCACCCGTCACATTTGGATACCACTGATGGGTCCATTTAAGCTTCGCCCTGCTTTCCGGGTGAATGGCTAACAACCAATCGCGATTCAGGTCAAACCAGTAGTGGTTTCCTCTGCCGCGAGGCCAGTTTTCGTTGTGTTCAGCATCATCAGCATCTGCAACAAGGTGTTTTGACCGGTACATATTTGCCCACTGGGAATGCCTGTCCCGTCCATCCGGATTAATGGCAGGATCAATAAATACGATCGAATGAGCCAGAACATCTTTCACCAATGGATGGTCTGATGCCACAAGTGAATAGGCTGTCAACAAAGCAGCCTCAGATGTGGATGGTTCATTGCCATGCACATTATAGCCCAGATTGATGACTAAGGGAAGCTGATCAGCAACGCTTTGATCCCAGCGACTCAGTAAATTCGCGTGATTCTGTCGAATTTCTTCCAAACGAGAGAGATTTGCTGCTGAGGAAACAGCAAGCATGACCAAAGGGCGGCCTTCATGACTTTTTCCATATTCGATAAGCAATGCCTCCTTGGACTGTAGATCCAGCATGCGAAAGTATTCTACCATTTTGTCGTGCCGTGTATGGTAATCGCCAATAGGGTATCCTAAAAAATCGGACGGTGCTGTTATACCGGAACGAAACGGGGGGTAGGCACCGTAATAATATGATTGTGGATAAATCTGGCTGTATAGGAGAAGTAAAGCAAGTATGAGAAAGTACCGCATAAGATATTCAATTAGATAAAAACACTAATGTACTAACTCTGATGACAAAAGGAGTAAACTGTGAACCAATAATATCGAATTGTGTTTGTTTTCTTGTGCACAAAATTTGTCATGTTATCTATACCTGACAGATATGGTGGTATAAAAGATTTGCGAGGTAGTTGATCTGATTACCTAATGAGTAGAAGAGGATTGTGTTGCTTATCAAATTAGAATTGATTTAAAATATATTGAAAATTTAGGATTCATGGCAAAAGTAACGTTTCGGTTTGAGGATAGCAGTATAGAGACAGTCGTTGCAGAAAATGTGGCGGCAGATCAATCGATTCTTGAAATCACAGAGGAAGTGGATGTCCATCTCAACCATAATTGTGGCGGGGTATGTGCCTGTTCAACCTGTCATATATATGTTGTAAAGGGCGAAGACAATCTGGAAGAAATTTCTGACAAAGAAGAAGACTTTATCGACAGAGCCATTAATCCCCGACTTGAGTCAAGGTTGGCGTGCCAGTGCATCATACTGGACGGTGATGCTGTTATAGAAGTGATCATTCCCGACCAGCGGCAGATCATTGGCCACGAGCACTGATAAAGTATGAAAAAAAACATTTAGCACGTCGATTGTCGCTGTTTGTACAATTCCTTTCCCTATGAGATGGCGAAAGAAATGCTGGCCAAAAATATGAAAATCCAAATCTGGCCTGTGCACAATTGCACATTCATCTTCCTTATGTTGTTGTGTCACCAAATGGCTTTTGAGCAGCACACAAACGAAAGCCAGCCACCCGCCACTCGGCTAAATCAGCTAGGCTACTATCCTAAGGCAACCAAGCAGGCTGTTATTGCAGATAATCATCCAGCTAGTTCACTTCAAAACTTTACAAGTGAACGCCGCAGTG
The DNA here is from genome assembly GCA_021298335.1 of Saprospiraceae bacterium. Lineage (GTDB taxonomy): Bacteria > Bacteroidota > Bacteroidia > Chitinophagales > Saprospiraceae > OLB9. Next base: position 3,462 of record JAJTEZ010000066.1, read on the forward strand.
ATCAAAAGATCGTATTGAATGGAACATTTTCTGCGCGGAAAAACTGGGAATTGGCAAATGAACAGGTCCGCATAGCCGACTTTTGCAATCTAGAGGAGCCTGGGATGTACATCCTTTCAGTTTCATGACTTCCCATGTCATACCCATTTAACATAGGTTCACATCACTACTGGGATGCTCTTCAGGCGTCCATCCATTCATACTATTTTCAACGAGCTTCTGTTGCACTTGACGAAGCGCTGGTGAGCCAATGGCACCGACTGGCAGGTCATATAGACAGGGAGTTAGTCTTTCACCCTTATTGCGGCAGAATGGGACGCTACGCCTCGCCTGGCAGCGCCTATATGTTGCCGGATTGACGATGTGCAGAGCTACGCTTCCAACGAAGTTGCAATCAACTGAAATGCACCATTGGCGTATGTGCTGGGTTTTTTGGAGGGAGAGACTAGATAAAGATAGGCGAATGGTAAACACAAATTCCATTCAACAAGATGGAAATCAATCACCTATTCGTACAACCACATGATGGTTGTATATCGTCAGGTTCAACCTGGAAATTTCTTTAGTGCAATGAAAAAAGCTGCCAGAATTTAAAAAAGATGGTTGGATAAATGATGGTATTTTGAAAATTGTCGTATTTTTGTGGACAAATGTCCATTTTGATAAAAAATTATGTCAGAAACACCCGCAACATACAAACAAAGTCAGCTGGATCTGGAGTTGGATACATACCTGAGAGAAACCACCAGCGAGTACTACACTGCTTCTCTGGACAGGACCATCACATACAGGCATTTCCTTGAAGATAAGATGCTGATGATTGCTGCCATCAGAAAAGGAATACCCTACTCACTTTTTGAACTTATTCAGAAATTTACCCCTTTTTCGGAAGGTGACTGGGCAGATATTTTGGGTCTTTCCACAAAATCGATGCATCGTTACAAGCAATCACCCGATCATCTGTTTAAGTCGATACACACAGAAAAAATCATAGAAATGGCAGAAGTAACACAACTTGGCCTTGACGTATTTGGCACCATGGAAAAGTTAAATCTATGGTTACATACACCTAATTTTGCCCTTGGCAGACATACACCGATAGAATTACTCAAAGATTCATACGGCAAAGAAATGGTTATGACTGAATTAACCTTGATTGATTACGGCATTCTGTCATAAATGGAGGTGTACAGACTTGCCAGAGAACCGCATGCATCTACCCTGTCCGGAAAAGGAGCTGCAATTAAAGGAGCCAGATGGAATTCCCCAGGTATCGAACTTATTTATACAGCTACCAACCGTTCATTAGCCATGGCTGAAGTGGCTGTGCACCTCACATACGCCACCTTGCCTGAAGACTATATGATGGTGACCATTCATATTCCGGACCATCTGCCAGGAAAAACGATCCATTTGCATGATTTACCAAATGACTGGAATGTATTTCCGCACCCAAGTTCAACTCGAACTATTGGAAATGACTTTGTTATTGAGCAGGTCCAATGCTTCCTCATCGTCCCATCAGCAGTGACAAAAGGCGATTTCAATGTACTGATCAATCCAAAACATCGGGATTTTTCAGCGATTGCAATCCAGAGCATCGAAAAATTTCCGTTTGACAGGCGGCTTTTCAGCTAACCCTAAAAGAAGCTGCCGAATGTTTGACATCATGGCTAAAACATTCATTATGCTTTCGCAAGCCGGAAAGCAGGAAACAAGGAAATACTCACCAGTACCTAGTACCAGTATTATCACCTACTTCATATCTTAACCAATAAAACTGTATAGGTCTTCGGACAAATAATCTTCCTCTTATGAATAATCTCAAACAATGGCACCGATTGGTTTGGAGATTTTCAATTGTTGACTTATTACCACAAATATGTATCAATAACACGAAGCTTTCGTTTTCCAAAAAACGTGAATTCACAGACACTTCCAAGCTTTTACCACCAGAGAAAAATATTTTCCAATCAATGAATTGAAATCTCATGAATATTTAAGACTTTTGGGTCTTTAATTATAATTAGTCTAAATTAATATAAAATGAAGATACAATGGGTTTGTTTGCTAATGCTGTCATCCTGCCTAGTGTATGGGAAAACAGTGGTTAAAGACAGCATCAATCCACAGAATATGGAATCAGTCACTATCATTGGTGAAAAATCAAAATCCATCCCAGGTTCTGGTCAATATCTGGGAATAAAAACGTTACATAAGCTGAATCAACCAAATATCAACTCGGTGTTGCGCAATGTACCTGGAGTGTCCATTCGTGACGAAGAAGGCTTTGGCTTGAGACCCAACCTTGGCCTGCGAGGCACACAGGTCAACAGAAGTGCTCGTATTACATTGATGGAGGATGGCATTTTGATCGCGCCTGCTCCGTATGCTGACCCATCTGCGTATTACTTTCCTACTTTTTTCCGAATGCAAGGAGTTGAAGTGTTGAAAGGTAGTAGTCAAATAAAATATGGACCTTATACCATAGGTGGAGCCATCAACTTGATTTCAACACCTATTCCATCCTCATTCCAGGGTTTTGCACAAGTCGGATATGGCAGTTTCCGTACAAACCAGCAAAGAATTTGGGTGGGAGACAGTCGTAAAAACTTTGATTATTTGTTTGAGTTCAGCAGATATGCAAGCCATGGTTTCAAACAGTTGGGACAAGGAGAAAATACAGGATTTGACAGAAGGGATGCGATGGCAAAATTTCGATGGCATACTGATGCGACAGCAAAGGTTGATCAGGAACTCACCCTGAAATTCACCTTGTGTGCAGAAGAGGCCAATGAAACCTATCTGGGCCTAACTCATAACGATTATAATGCTAATCCTTACAAACGATATGCTGCCACTAAAAAGGATTTACTAAACCTGGGGCACCAAAATATATCCATACAGCATAGTATTATTCCAACAAATGGATTTAAAATCATCACCACTGCATATTTGACAAAAACATTCAGAGATTGGGGGCGAATCAACTCAGTAGAAGGAGTAAATGTCAATTCCATTGTCAATGATCCCGCTGCATTCCAGTACCAATATTTCGTCATGACTGGCCAGAAAAATGGGCAAATTGACTACCAAAATGCAGAAAGGGTTTTCGATACCCAAGGAGTTCAATCACAGTTTCAATATATATTTTCTGCAAAAAATCTGTTCCACAAAGCCACATTAGGTGTGAGATACCACCAGGACAAAGCCGACAGGTTTGCCACGAGATCACAGTACTCCATGGCTACAGGAAACATGATTCTGAATACTGCAGGTGTCAAAGGAAATCAGGAAAACCAGCTTCGCTTAGCAAAAAGTGCTTCTTGTTTTTTTAGTTATGACTTAACCATAAACCGGTTAAAATTTAGTCCTGGCATCAGATTTGAACACATTCGATTTCACTTCCAAAATTTCGGAACATCAGACGTAGAACGGCTGGGTACATTTGTTCAAAACGCTTCCAACATGCTCAATGTGCTAGTACCAGGAATGGGCATCCATTACAATGTAAGTAAGAAAATGAATCTGTTTTGTGGCATTCATAAAGGATTTTCTCCTCCCGGAATGCCATCGACTTCCTCGAATACAGTCCAGGCCAGAGAAGAATCCTCAGTGAATTATGAACTGGGTTTCCGGATTGAAAATCAAGAATTTGAAGCTCAATTTACAGGTTTCCTGAACCAATACAATAACATTCTGGGTTCAGACAACATATCAGGAGGAGGTGCAGGGACAGGGGACCAGTTTAATGCAGGAAAAGCAAGAATCGCTGGAATCGAAAGCAGCCTCCAATTCCAATTATTGAATGACGAAGAAACATCACGGAAATTTTCCATTCCAGTATCATTGGTATACACATACACGTCTCCCATATTCAGGGAAACCTTCCTTAATGGAGGTGGCGATTGGGGAAATGGCATAATCCACCAGGGTGACCGTATTCCATTTCTAACACCGCATCAATTCAGTGCAAACATAGGCATAGAAGGCAGAAATTTCAATATCACGCTCTCCTTGCGGTATGTAGGTAACACACGAATCAAACCTGGTCAGTCGCTGATGATCTTTCCCTCGGAAAATTCCAGACCAGCTGAAGTCAACGCCTTAAAATCGTTTTGCATTGTTGATCTTTCGTCCAATTTGCGCATACATCGGAATCTTACTTTTTTTCTGACCCTCCAAAACTTCACAAACAATCTGTCGATAGTATCTAACTTGCCTCAGGGTTACAGAGCACACATGCCAATAAGCGGAAACATAGGCTTCAAAACGTATATATTGTAGGAAACCTTACGATTCTGAAGAGCCTAGTACATCGTTATTACACTCTTTCTTCCAAAGCTTTTACATACTATTTTCCTTGTTTTTAGGACAAATCGCCTACTTTTGCACTTTCTTGCCACATTTTCCTGAACTTTTTCTTAAGCTAAATATAGCCTATGTGTGGCATTGTAACAATTTTCCAGATCAAAGACCCGAAAGAGGAGGTCAAAAAGGTAGTCCTCGAGTGTGCAAAAAAAATTCGCCATCGCGGACCTGATTGGTCGGGGTATTATCAAGACGATAATTTTGCCGTCGGCCATGAACGGCTGGCCATCGTAGACCCAAAATCAGGCAGACAACCACTCATTAGCCAGGACGGCAGGTATGTTCTTGCCGTGAACGGAGAAATTTACAACCATCAGGAGTTAAAAAAAGAGCTCACAACACCCTACCCTTTCCAGACAGAATCCGACTGTGAAGTGCTGATTCCTTTGTACATGGAATTTGGCACCGATTTTATCCAAAAATTGAACGGCATATTTGGCTTTGTCCTGTATGACAAAGCAAAAAACGAAATTGTCGTGGGACGAGACCACATGGGCATCATTCCATTATACCATGGATGGGATGTTTCAGGTCAGTATTTTGTTGCCTCGGAACTCAAATCCCTCGAGGGCAATTGCAAGACCATCGAAGTTTTCCAACCCGGCACACTGTATCATTCTCACACAGGTTTTCAGACGTGGTATCAGCCCAATTGGACCGACTTCCGTCATGTGAAAGCCAACACCACAAGTCTGCCAAAGCTTCGTGAGTCACTGGAGCAGGCAGTATACCGCCAACTGATGAGCGATGTCCCCTATGGTGTGCTGCTGAGCGGCGGACTGGACTCCTCGATCATTGCGGCTCTGGCACAAAAATATTCAGAGAAGCGCATTGAAAGTGGTAGTGTTGAAAAAGCATGGTGGCCCCGCCTCCATTCCTTTGCCATCGGTTTGCAGGGATCCCCCGACCTTGCTGCATCCAGAAAAGTCGCAGACGCTATTGGTACGGTGCATCATGAAATCAACTTCACCGTAGAAGAAGGAATCAATAGCCTGCGGGACGTCATCTATCACCTGGAAACCTACGATGTCACCACGGTGCGCGCCTCCACGCCTATGTACCTGCTTGCACGCGTCATCAAGTCGATGGGTATCAAAATGGTCCTTTCCGGTGAAGGGGCCGACGAGATCTTCGGAGGCTACCTGTACTTTCATAAAGCCCCCAATGCACAGGCGTTTCATGAAGAAAACGTGCGAAAACTGGGCAAATTATACCAGTATGATTGCCTTCGCGCCAATAAGTCACTGGCTGCCTGGGGCATCGAAGGGCGTGTCCCCTTCCTGGACAAAGAATTTATGGATGTGGCAATGACACTCAATCCAGCAGATAAGATGGTCACCCCGGCGCAGCCTATAGAAAAGTTTGTCCTGCGCAAGGCATTTGAAGGTCTTATTCCCGACGAAATCCTCTGGCGGCAGAAAGAACAGTTTTCAGACGGTGTGGGATATTCCTGGATCGACAGCCTGAAGGAGCTGGTAGCCCGTGAAGTCAGTGATGACGCCATGTCCATGGCAAAATTCCGGTTTCCCATCCACACCCCCATGACAAAAGAAGAATACTACTATCGCACGATTTTTGAGGAATTATTCCCCTCGGAATCTGCCGCCCGAACCGTGCCATCGGTGCCTTCTGTGGCCTGCAGCAGCCCCGTTGCATTGGAGTGGGATGAGAGTTTCAAAAAAGCTAACGACCCTTCGGGACGAGCCGTAAATGTTCATCAGCAACGACTTTAGCAAGCCTTATTTGAAGTGTACGAAAGAAAAATTATTCCTTTTTTGTAAAGCAAAACTTTCCTTTTTTGTAAAGTATATTTTTATTTTTTTGTAAAGTAGATTTCTCCTATTTTGTAAAGCATAATGATACTATTTTGTAAAGTAAATCACTCCTATTTTGTAAAATAACTTTATATTTGTAATTAAAAATATTGTGAAATACAAAAGTCGGGTGTCAGACCAGGAGCTACGTCGAAAACTAGACGCAGCAGGAGCTGTTTTACTACGAGGACCCAAGGCATGCGGTAAAACGGAAAGTGCAAAACAATTTTCGAAGAGTATGTTGAAAGTCGATACAGACCCTGGAGTTTCATTGTTAATGACTGCTGATCCCCTGAGGCTATTAAAGGGTGCTACTCCCAGGCTCATTGATGAATGGCAGGCACAGCCATTACTCTGGAATTATATACGACATGAAATTGATGATCGGAAAAAGACAGCTCAGTTTATTCTGACAGGCTCAGCAAATCCGGTAGAATCTATAAAAATGCATTCCGGCGCTGGACGATATACAATTGTCGACATGCGCACTATGTCATGGCAAGAACTGGGTATTTCAACAGGTGCTATCAGCTTATCAGATTTATTTGAAGGGAAGAAAATCGATGTTTACGACCAGCCGACAGACCTCGATGAAATCATTGAAAAAATCATCATTGGAGGATTCCCAGGACTTATCGGAAAATCAGTCAATCAAGCGCTGGATATAAACAGGGCCTATGTTGAACTTCTTGAGGAAATTGATATGAGCCAGGTTTCAGATATCAAAAGAGATCCGATAAAAGTCCGACGATTATTGAAGTCAATCTCCCGGAACACGACCACAATGGCAGATATATCAAAATTGGAACGCGACATAAAACAATGGGAAAATGATGGATTAACACGCCCAACCATTTATGATTATCTAGACTCAATTTTACAGGATATCTGTTTGAATCCTTGGTCACACATGATTTACGGGTCTATGCACAAGGGAATGATGCAAAAGTATACCACTATCACGACTCCAGTGAGCTCGAAGTCGACTGTATCGTTCAGAAACAAAATGGTGATTGGTGTGCATTCGAAATTAAGTTGGGAACAGGCGATATTGACGAAGCGGCTACCAAGTTGCATACATTTCAATCCAGAATCGACACAAAGTATGTAAAACCTCCCAAGTCACTAAACATCATTACGGGTACCGGAGTAAGCTACACGCGAAAGGATGGTATCAATGTAATCTCGCTGACATCACTGGGTGTGTAAGAATGCATACCCTGTATCTATAAAACACAAGAGGCCCTCGCGGGCCTCTTGTGTGTATACTATTCACTTCTTACACTTCCGGATCTGCCGGCGTCTTAGGATTGTTGTCCCTCTCTGAATTCGGGTACGGGTAAAAATTACGCGTACGTTCAGAGCCAGCATCTTTTGGACCTGGACGGCCAAAGCGGCGGCTGTCCTCCAGTTTCAGACCTGAATTAAACAGTTCTATACAGCGATTGCGATAGATTTCTGTCAACACAGCACTCTGAGACTGCTCTCCGGCATATGCTGCCTGACCTGCATTGACACCGTAGATGTCATTTGTCTTGGTCAAAACCTTATTCAATTCAGCTACGGCATTGGTCAGATCATTCTTCCGGGCAAAGCATTCGGCCTTGATCAGCGTCACCTCTCCTGGTAAATATACAGGAATCTTTGTTCCATTGGCTGCAAAGAATCCTTTACCTTCATTGGCAGTTGTCGTAAAGGTCTTGGACTTCAGATAGAAGAGAACACGACCATCATTATCTGCCGGAAGCAGTGCACCAGAAAGACCCAAATTGAAGTCGATCGGTTCGCAGACGTTTACATTGCTGTAGGATACGTCAAAAATGGGATTTCTGGAAACATCATCGTAGGACCACTCACTTTTCTTGGTCAGGTCCACCTTGTTGGCCCACTCCAGCGCCTTGTCAGAATTGCCCAGCATGTTGTATGTGCGAGCTGACAAAGCAGCAAATGCGTTGACAAAATCAATACCGCCCTGAAAAGCAGAGGTAAAGACAGGTGAACCTGCAGCAGCTGTCGCGCCAGCTTCAAAATTCTTCACTGCCTCAGCAAGGACTGCAGCCCTGGGTGAAAAATCAGCCGCTGCACCCACATTAATTGGAGCCTGCTCCCAGTAAGTTCCCAACTGAAGCAAAGCCAGCCCCTTATACATATGGGCATAACACAAAATCGCATTTTTAGTGCCTGCATCGCCGACAATACCGATATTGTCTAAAATCAGGTTTGCATTGGCCTTAATGATGTGGCTTTGTTCCCACAATCTGGATACCACAGCATTATTTCCAATCACGTTTCCTTTGCCGGCCTGTAAAGTAGCCTCGTCCGTATTTCCCTGATTCAAAACAATCAATTCATTGGTGCTGAGACCATTGGCTGTTATTGTAGAATAGATCGGACTTGTCCTGCTCACAGAATACCTGAATTGCAAGCCATTACACAGGGCGATAAGCCCGTTGGTGTTGGTCACCACGGACTCATTGGATGCCTGACTGGGATTGAGGTATTCATCCCGGTAACAGGAAGTCAGAGTCATTGCCATTACGAGCAATCCCAGACTGATTTGTTTTATTGAATGTATCATATCAATTATTTTTTATTTCAGATTCTTCTTGATTAAAAACTACCCTTCAGGGAAAACTGGATCGTTCTTGGAATCGGAACGTTTCCGAAGTCAATTCCTCTTAGTCTGTCAGACACTCCACCGGCATTGGTTTCGGGGTCATATCCGTCATAATTGTCGAAAGAGTAGAGGTTACGTCCGATTACGCTGATATTCAGATTCGTGAGACCATTAATGAGATTATCAGGCAATTGATAACCGAGAGATGCTTCACGAATCTTGGTAAACGAACCGTCTTCAGTACGCCATTCCTCATTGAGATAAATGGAATAAATATATCCACGTGGCAATTCTCCTTTGATTTCCTTTTCAGAATAATCTCCAATTCCCACGCCCTGACGAGTTCTTCTGTCAGCATTGAATACATCAACACCATATACTCCATCAAGCAATAAGCCAAACGAAAACTTTTTATATTTCAAATTCGTGCCCAGTGACATGGTAAAGTCCGGATTTGGGTCACCAATAATTTTACGCAATGCAACTCCTGTGGGCTGTCCATTGGCATCCCTCTTTGGCGTATATAAGAATCCACCCAGTACGTAAGAACCAGCAGGTACTTCTGCCCCTGCTTTATATGCCGTGACTGACCCTTTTTCTGTCTGAGGAAGTCCTTGTGGCGTATTCAGGATGTTTCCTTCATTATCCCTCGCATAATATGTTCCGTAAAATACACTGGCAGGTGATCCTTCAATCAGGAAAGCCGGCGCACCTGACACTGTACTGAGTGCCACAGTCGGAGAACCCAGTTTGACAACCTTATTTCTGTTCTGGCTATACACTCCGTATACATCCCAGTTGAAGTCCTTTGTATTGAGTACATTGTAATTCAAAGATACCTCAAAGCCTTTGTTTTCCATCTCGCCTACGTTGTCCAGTCGGCTGGTACCACCTTCGGAAGCAGCCAGCTGCTTGTTGACCAACAGGTCAAAGACGCGCTGTGTGTAATATGTAAATCCAAGACCCAGTTTGTTTTTCAGGAAGCTGAGGTCAGCACCCACCTCGATTTCGCGGGTTCTTTCAGGAGCCACATTTTCGAAGGCAAGCTGTGAATTAGGCGTCAGCGTGTTTTTGCCGAGGTAATTATTTGCGCTGATGAGGTTAAAACGATCATATGGTCCGATAGCGGCTACACCACCAGCTTCTCCAAAAGACGCACGTACCTTGGCTGTATTCCAGAACGAAGCCAGACCGCTGTCTTTCCAGAAGCTGCCTTCAGAGATAACCCATGACATACTTGCTTTGGTGTATAACTGATTGCGTGAACTTTCGGAAAAAATAGAGGAGTTATCCACTCTGGCTGCCCCTGTGAGGAACCATTGATTTTTGTATCCAAAGGTTTGCTGACCAAAATATCCGTCGATCCAGTATCGGCTCAGGGAGTAAGAAGTCAGTCTGGTAGGTGATCCATTGACGGATGTAAAGCCGGGAGCGATAAATTCTCCGTTGGACTGAGTGTAGTCTACACGGCTGTTCTGGTAGTTATAACCAACGACAGTATTCGAAGAAATATCTCCAAAGTCCTTGTTATAAGTAACATTCAAATCTGTGTTATACTGGAATGAAACGTTATTGGCAGTGGACGCATATCCATTGGCAAAAAACGCAGGATTCACGCCAGCGTAAGGGTACAATGGAATGTACTGGGTCCCTACCTGTGAGAAGGCATCCATACCAGCGATCAGGTCAACCTGCAGTCCTTCGATTGGAAAAAGGCTCAGTTTGGCGTTACTGATAGCTCTGTTGACCACCTGGCGCATCTGGAATGTTTCGATAGACAATGGATTAATACGCGTAGGTTCAGCGGCTTTCAGGTTGCCGTTGGCATCGCGCTGAGTAATATCCCAGATATTGTTTGTGATGTTGATACTATTAACCGGAGACCAGAATACGTTTCCTGTAGGTACATCGGAAGAACCACTACGCACTGCATTCACTCCTACAGACAAGGATGCCCAGGAAGTCAGGATCTGGTCCAGGTTGAGTCTGAGGCCCAGTCTTGAAAAGTCAGAATTGATGGTGATTCCTTCATTATTCATATAGGATATCCCTGCATAGTATTTTGTCTTTTCAGAACCGCCCGTGACGTTGATAAAGTTGTCAGTTCCGCTACCTGTACGGAACAGGTTGTCCTGGTAATCATAACGAGTCACATCTACCAGATTGGTAGAGAGATTAGCTGTTGCGCCGTCTCTTACGATTGGTGTAGTAGTTGTACCCGGATTTTGGGCAATCTGTGCGGCAGATACATTGGAGATGTTACCCAGACGAAGGGCTGCAAATCCAAACTGCTTTCCAAAGGTAGAGATGTACACTCTTTTTCGTAGCTGATTGATATTCAGGCTGGTTCCAACAGTAACGCGCGGCTTGCCTGAAGTTCCACGCTTTGTGGTAATCAGGACTACGCCATTGGCTGCCCGGGAACCATAGATGGCCGCGGCAGCTGCGCCATTGATAACATTAATTGTTTCGATATCAGAAGGGTTGAGGTCTGCCAGTCGGGGTGTTCCTACCTGTCCTTCACCGGCATTGTTTCCTGTTTGAGTAACAGCGGCAGCAGAGTTGGACACGATAACTCCATCAATGACATATAATGGGTCAGAACCTCCGGAGATGGAGTTGACGCCTCGCAGGCTGATGTTGATTGCACCGGCGGGATCACCTGAAACCTGAGTGATTTTTGCACCCGGTACGCGTCCCTGCAAAGATGTGAGTGCATTGGCGGTACCTGATTTTTCGAGATCGGCAGCTTTGAGAGAAGTGATTGCATTTCCCAACTGGCGCTTCGGGGCGTTGAGCGAGGAAACCGTAACCACGACCTCATCGAGAGCGAGAGCATCAGCCTCAAGCATGACATTCAGCATGATGTCATTATTGCCTGGGTTGAGGGTCACCTTTTCGGCCTTGGCACCATACCCCACATAAGAGAAGGTAATGGTGTAAGAACCAGATGGCAAACTGCCCTTCAGTTCGTAATTTGCATCCAAATCAAAAAAAAGTAACATGACAAATGTACTGCATGCAATACAATCTTCTGTGTTATTTCGTCCCATTTTCACTAAAAAAAAGACAAAATGCAAGAATTTCCAACAAAAGACCGAGATAAAGGATAAGTGCCTTCGCTCAAAAGAACATTGATGCGCCTTATAATGCGCCTTTTTTCAGTTCGTCCACACATTCAGGATTGAGCAGTGTAGATGTGTCACCCAGACTGTCGGTCTCACCACAGGCGATTTTCCGAAGAATGCGGCGCATGATCTTTCCTGAACGCGTTTTAGGCAACTGGCCGACAAACTGAATCCTATCAGGTTTGGCGATGGGTCCGATTTCCTTAGTGACGACATCCAGAATTTCTCTGCGAAAATGATCTTCGTCCACCACTTCAGCATGGGCTTTCACGTATGCATAAATACCCTGTCCTTTGATATCGTGCGGGAATCCTACAACTGCTGACTCCACCACTCCGGAGTGCTGATCGATGGCGTCTTCCACTTCTGCCGTGCCGATACGATGTCCGGAGACATTGATCACGTCATCCACTCTGCCAATGATCCGGTACCTACCCTCTTCATCGCGGCGGGCACCATCTCCGGTAAAATACATGTTGTGAAATGCAGCAAAATAATTTGTGCGGCATCGCTCGTGATCACCATAAGTAGTGCGAATGATCGACGG
>JAJTEZ010000067.1 GCA_021298335.1 Saprospiraceae bacterium
GACAATGGTCACCCGGTAGGGAGTTTCTACGTTTACCAGGTGCTGGGAGTCTTCCAAAATGCACAGGAAATCGATGCGTATGTGTCTACAGGGGGCAAAATCATACAACCGAATGCTTCTCCAGGAGATTTTAAGTACCAGGATTCAAACGATGACGGACGAATTGATGACAGAGACAGGGTATTTGTGGGGTCATACCAGCCAAAAGCCTATTTTGGTCTCAATGGAGAATTTACCTATAAAGCCTTAGACGTAACATTCGATATATATGGTAATGTGGGCAATGTAGTGTACAATGGAAAAAAGGCGCTCCGTCTCAGTGCATTTGACAATGTAGAGCGTTCGCTGGCGTATGATCGGTGGTACCCTGGCTCGGGCATCCAGAATGAACCGGCTGCCAATAGCGGGTACCTACCTGCGTCTACCTATTATGTAGAGTCTGGGTCGTTTGTACGTCTCAACAATGTGACGTTTGCCTATAACATCTCCGATGAATTGTTGCGTCGCCTGCGCATCAGCCAGGCGAAAATCTTTCTGACAGGTCAAAATCTTGTGACCCTGAAGAAGTTCAGCGGCTTTACTCCCGAGCTACCTGATGATACACCAACCCGGGCTGGCATTGAACTGAATGCATACCCAACCGCACGGACCATTGCCGGCGGTGTGAATATTTCATTTTAAACGATGTATTTTATGAAGCCAAGTTCGATATTCACAATGTTTTCTACTTTGACGGCGATGATGCTGTCCTCCTGTTCATCCGATTTTCTGGATGTTCCGGTGCAGGGTGCCGGTACTGCTGCAACAGACCCGGCTCTTGCCGAAAACCTGGTGACAGGCGTGTACAACAGCATGATATCCGGGGATGCATTTGGCAGCGGTGATACACATGGCATCGCATTTATTTCCACAACGAATATCATGTCGGATGATACCGACAAAGGAAGTACAACCAATGATCAGATAGGAATAATTGGGGATTTGGATAATTTTTTACACTCACCAACCAATATTTCTGTCAATTCTCTGTGGAGTGGCCATTATGGTGCGATTGCCAAATGCAACCAGGCGCTGAAAGCACTGGAAACCTCGAATGTTGAAGAAGCCACAAAAAACCGGTGGATCGGTGAAGTACGCTTTATGCGGGGATATTACTATTTCAATCTGGTGCGTTATTTTGGTGGCGTTCCTGCCGTACTTCGAGTACCGGACAGCGCGCAGGATGCCAATAATGATATTGCGTTTCAGACGCGAGCCACCGAAGAACAAATTTACGAAATCATCCGTCAAGACCTCCAGTTTGCGGCAGACAATACGCCTTTGCGGAGCGGTACACAAAAAGGTCGTATCAATAAAGGAACAGCGCAGTCATTGCTTGCAAAAGTCTATTTATACGAGAAAAACTGGCAAAAAGTGCTGGATTTAACAGGGGAAGTAGTGAAAAGCGGACAATATGCCTTGTTGCCGGCCTATGAAAAAATCTGGCGGTATGAAGGCAATAACAGCAGCGAATCCATTTTTGAAATACAGACGGGTCAGTTTAACAACACAGATTTTGGCATTGCAGGATATTGTGTATGGCAAGGTCCCCGCGTGGGTGGTAAAGGTGGCTGGACAGACCTGGGGTTTGGATTTTGCACTCCATCGCGTCAGTTTGTCGACTCCTATGAGGTGGGAGACAAACGCAAAGCGGCTACTGTGATTGAAATAGATGCTTCCGGAAGCTACAAGGGAACCATTTTGTATGATGGATACCGCATTCCAAGTAAAGATTCAATCGAAAATTATTTTTACAATTACAAGGCATACCATAGTGAGTTGAAAGTCAATGAACCATACCTGGGCAACAGGGACAACAAACAGAAAAATGTGCACCTGCTGCGATATGCTGATGTGTTGTTGATGCAGGCAGAGGCTGCCAACGAAAAGGGCGATGTGGCCCTGGCTCTCAACAATGTAAACCTGATCCGTTCCAGAGCAGGACTTCCGTCCATTAATGCCGGACAGGGTCAGTCATTGCGTGAGGCCATCTGGCGTGAACGTCGCTATGAGCTGGCGATGGAGCACGATCGATTTTTTGATCTGGTGCGTCAGGGAAATGCCGCAACTGCCATGCAAGCAGCTGGCAAGAAATTTGTAGCAGGAAAACATGAGCTTTTGCCGATACCTGCGTTGCAAATAGAACTGAGCGGCGGAAGGCTGGTTCAAAATCCGGGATATTAATTGCTTATTTTTTTAATTTTTATAACAGTTTCATTTTTTGTTCACATCAAATTCAAGTACAATGAAATCAAATGTATTTTCATTTTTTCTCGTAGCGGGGTTGGCAGGTAGCCTTACCCTGGGTATTACATCTTGTTCAGAAGAAGAAAAGTTGCCTGCAATCGGCGGTTTCAACACTGCTGATGAAGTTGCTGCTTCCAATCTCGTGGCTCACTGGGCTTTTGAGGGTGATGGCAAGGAGCACAAATCAGGTGCTGCGCCTTCTTCTTCCATTAATGCAAGCTATGTTGCTGGTGCAAAAGGAAAGGCTGTCAATTTGGCTGCAGGTTACCTGGCTTACAACGAAATTGCCGCGCTGAACAGCTTGCCAAATATGACGGTGAGTGTTTGGGCGAAAGTGGACAACAACGGTTCTACTCCGACAAACCTGTTCCAGATGACCAGAGCCAACGAGTGGGCTGGAAATGTCAATTTCCTTCTGGAAACTGGCTGGAAAAAGCCAGGTGCTGACACCCTCGTAGTGAAAGGACTCGTTGTTACAAACAAGGACGGTAACCCTTCATGGCAGGATTCAAGAAACGAGCCTTCCAAAGGTGGTGTTCAGGCTCCAAAAGGTGTCAACAAGTGGACTCACTTAGTCATCACATGGGATGGCGCTTCTTCAAACTTTAAGACTTATGCAAATGGTGTTAAAGTGAGCAATCCGGAGTGGGAAGTGAGAGGAACCACTGGTCCTTTGAATTTCTACTCTCCTACCAAGCCATTGATTGGAGCCTTCGGAACCAACGTTCCAGGTGGTGGAACTGCAGAGTCATGGCAGAAGCCTATGACAGGTGGCGTGGATGAACTCCGCGTATTCAACAAGGCACTGACAGATGCTGAAATCAGCGCTCTCTATCAGCTTGAACTGGCTGGCAGATAAGAACACCAGGAAGGGAGAACATAGCGATTATGTTCTCCCTCCTTTTTAGTTCATCCATGAATCCAAATGGGTGCTTGCCTGCCCGGTTTTTCATCTTTCGTGGAGATGACTTATAATAGCCATTGATGATTCTCCTTCATTTTTCACATCTCAATAGTTCTCCGATTGTGAGATTTTTTTACGCTTTTTTAAGTTTGTTTCTCTTTTCTGGTTGTTCTCAGGAGGATATCCAGGAATCGGCTCCTTTTGCTTTTTCATCGTTTAGTATTGACGGAAAAAATGCCACGTTACTCACCAATATTTCCACGAACCCTCAGATTCAAATCTTTTTTAATTCACCGATCGATTCTGCCAGCGCCACGCAGGCATTGTCTTTGTATGCCGGTGGAGAATTGATTCCAGTCGGAATTTCATTTGAAAATAACGACTCGACCCTTGTTGTCAGACCAATCAGTCCATTGGGATATCTTACGACCCACGACATCCTTGTCGACAACCAACTCAAAGACAAAACCGGTCGCTTTCTGCTTTCTGCCTGCCAGATCAGGTTTACCACAGAGCTCGACCTCAAAGATAAATTTCCGCGCATCAGCGATGATTCACTGATGACTCTCGTGCAACGGCAAACCTTTGCATATTTCTGGGATTTTGCACATCCCGTTTCAGGTCTGGCCAGAGAACGCAATACTTCCGGCGATCTGGTCACAGCAGGTGGCTCGGGTTTTGGCATTATGGCCTTGCTGGTAGGCGTCGAACGAGGTTTCATCACCAGACAGCAGGCAAGAGAGAGATTGTTGAAAATTACTGATTTTTTATTGCACAAGGCTGATCGGTTTCACGGGGCATTTTCACACTGGCTCAACGGGGCAACTGGTAAAGCGATTCCTTTCAGCCAGCGCGATGATGGGGGGGACCTGGTTGAAACGTCCTATCTGATGGCTGGATTGTTGAGTGCATCCAGTTATATGGGGCAACAACGTCCGGATGAGATCAAAATCCGGTCACAGATTGATAGTTTATGGACTCAGGTAGAATGGAACTGGTACACGCAAGGACAGAATGTGTTGTACTGGCATTGGTCACCCAACTACCAGTGGTCAATGAATCATCGCATCCAGGGTTGGAACGAGTGTTTGATTACTTATGTGCTGGCAGCCTCTTCACCTACGTTTCCGATCAGTAAAAACGTGTATGATTCAGGTTGGACCCGCGCAGGAGCGATGAAAAACAGTCGGACATTTTTTGAAACTAAACTTCCTGTAGGGCCAGATTATGGTGGTCCGTTGTTTTTTGCACATTACTCATTTCTAGGGCTCGATCCCCGAAACCTAAAAGATGCCAACGCTAGTTATTCAGAACAGGTAGTTTTCTCCTACGGCAGCATTGTCTTCCATGCCATTTACTCCAGCAGAATCGAAGAAGGCCATGCGTTTTTTCTATTATGTTCTGGGAGATAAAATATTTCGTCAATATGGTTTCACGGATGCCTTCCACTTGGGTCAATCCTGGTTTGCAGATTCTTACCTGGCAATTGATCAGGGCCCGATTCTGATCATGATGGAAAATTACCGAAGTGGGTTGATTTGGGAAATGACAATGAGGCATCCTGACATTCTCAAAGGTCTTGATAAATTGGGTTTTACATATAAATAAAAATTTATTATGAAATGTGCATGAGGCAATCACATTCATTGATCTGATGATTTATCAGATGCATTACATGTAACGTTGATAACCAGTTACTCAGAGAGTGACAAACTAAAATAAACATATGAAATTTTTGTCCTTTTTCGCCATTTTACTCTCTCTACTTTTCAGTTCATGCAGCGAACCCACTACAGCAATTCCTTATTCGAGACAGGAGCTCAAAAAACGGACATTTTTATATTTCTGGCACACTCCTGATTCTGTGCACTATCAAACTCCCGACAGATATCCGACATTAACATTTTCAAGCATTGCCGCGACTGGATTTGGGTTGAGCAGTTATCTTGCTGGCGTAGAAAACGGATATATTACCCGGGAGCAGGCGGCAGAGCGGGTCAGGAATACTCTGAAAGTGCTGTGGGAATTGCCTCAGGGACCTGACACTGCCGGAGTGAGCGGACATAAAGGATTTTTTTATCATTTTCTGCGCCTGGATGATGCCCACCGATTTAAGCAGGTGGAATTGTCATCCATAGATACCGGCCTTCTGATGGCCGGTGTCCTCAGTTGTATGAGTTATTTTGACCAGAACAACGAATTGGAAGTTGAAATCAGGCAACTGGCCGATCAGTTGTACCGCAGGGTTGACTGGTCATGGATGATGCAGACCGATGGCACGATGAGTATGGGCTGGCATCCGGAAAAAGGCTTTATCGAAAGCAGCTGGCGAGGATATAATGAGGCCATGGTGCTATTGATTATGGCCATGGGCTCGCCGACACATCCCATAGCTGAGGGTGCCTGGAAAAAATGGTGTGAATCCTATGTGGCCGACACGTTTTATCAGCAGGAAAACATACAGTTTGATCCTTTGTTCGGACATCAGTACAGTCATGTCTGGATCGATTTCCGAGGGATTCAAGATAGCTTGATGAAAGCACGAAATGATAATTATTTTTCAAATTCCAGAAAGGCAACACTCGCTAACAGGGCTTACTGCATCCACAATCCGATGGGTTGGGATGGGTATGGTGAACAATGCTGGGGCCTCACAGCCTGTGACGGACCATTCAATGGCGAACTGACAGTCGATGGCAGAGTCAGAAAATTCTTTGATTACCGGGCACGGGGAGCTGCGTCAATTCAAATCGTGGATGATGGCACCATCGCTCCGACTGCAGCAGGAGGTTCTTTTCCTTTTACACCGGAAGAATCCGAACAGTGTCTGTCACATCTTTGGAATAGGTTTTACCCTCAACTTGTAGGTGAATATGGATTCAAAGATGCCTTTAATCTGACATTCAGAAATGAAAAATATCCTGACGGGTGGTTTGATGTCGATTACCTGGGAATCGATCAGGGACCCATTTTGCTGCAGATTCAAAACCACGAAAATGCACTAATTTGGAATGTGATGAAAAAAAATCCATATATTGTTCGGGGTTTAGAACGTGCAGGTTTTACCGGTGGATGGCTTGATGAATCCGGAATTTAGTGTAAATTATACATATTCAATATAAAACGAATAATATTATTTAGTAATGTGTTCTTATTATAACAAAATAATTTATGTGTAAAATAATGATAATAAAATAAATACGATTTTAATTTTAATTTAAATTATAAAATAATGAACATTAATATTTTATATATTTCGATAGTAATTTATGTGTTGACATCGGCGTCTTTGTCAGCGCAGGTTTCGGCAACGGAAAGACCAGGTGCAACCGAAAGCCTGTTTTCGAATAACGACCCTTTTGTTGAGAATTTGATGAAACAAATGTCACTGGATGAAAAGCTGGGCCAGATGACCTTATTTACCACAGACTGGGGTTCAACGGGCCCGACTATCCGTCCCGGCTTCGAAAATGATATACGCTCCGGAAGGTGTGGGGCTTTGTTCAACAGCCACACTGTAGAATTCACCCGCAGGCTGCAAAAAATTGCATTGGAAGAAAGTCGTCTGAAAATTCCCCTGTTATTTGGTTTTGATGTTATTCACGGATACAAAACTATGTTTCCGATTCCGCTCGCAGAAGCGTCGAGTTGGGATTTGGCGGCGATAGAATTGTCAGCTTATGTGATGGCCAAAGAAGCAGCTGCAGCCGGGTTGCACTGGACCTACGCACCCATGGTAGATGTTTCCAGGGAACCGCGATGGGGAAGAGTGATGGAAGGTGCCGGCGAGGATACTTATCTGGGTAGCCGAATTGCCGAAGCCCGGGTTAAGGGTATTACGAAGCTGCTGTCAAAGCAGGTGCCCTGAGCGTTATGACTTCCTTTAATGAATACGATGGTGTACCGGCATCAGGCAATCGGTTTTTACTCGAAAAAGTGCTCCGAAATGAATGGAAATTTGAGGGCTTTGTAGTCTCTGATTACACATCTATCAATGAAATGGTCAATCACGGCAATGTCAAAGACGAAACCGATGCAGGAATTTTATCCATTCAGGCGGGAGTCGATATGGATATGCAGGGTGCCATCTACCAGGACAAAGTGAAAGCAGGTCTGAAGGATGGTCGCATCACCCTGGCTCATATCGACAATAGTGTGCGGAGAATTCTGAGTTTGAAGAAAAAACTGGGATTATTTGACGACCCCTACAAATATTGTAATGAAGAACGCGAGGCGAAAACAATCCTTTCACCTGAACATCTTGAGGCGACCCGTGATGTAGCCAGGAAATCTATTGTGCTTTTGAAAAATGAAAAAAAGATTTTACCTCTGTCTCCCTCCGCAAAAAGGATTCTGATTGTAGGTCCTTTGGGAGATGATCAGGAAAACATGCTGGGAGCATGGTCCGGATCAGGAGAGGCGCGCCATTGTATATCTCTGAGAGCGGGCATGGAACTGCAGGCCAAAGCACTTGGAGTTACTGTGGATTATGTAAAAGGCTGTGCCATCGAAGGAGAAGATCAGACAGGCTTTTCAGCAGCCTTGATGAAGGCCAAAGACGCCGATGTCATCATAGTGGCAATTGGTGAAAGCAGGGATATGAGCGGCGAGGCCGCAGCACGGGCAATGATCGGTGTTCCCGGTGTGCAAACCGACCTTCTGAAGCTCATGAAATCCACAGGCAAACCTGTTGTCACAGTGGTTATGAGTGGGAGACCTTTGATTTTGACCAATGTACAAAACCAGACTGATGCTTTGGTTCAGGCCTGGTTTTTAGGTACTCAGGCGGGAAATGCCTTGGCTGATGTGCTGTTTGGGAAATATAATCCCTCCGGGAAGTTAGCCATGTCATTTCCACGGCACGAAGGACAGATTCCTGTCTTCTACAGCCAGAAAAATACAGGTCGCCCTTACGATCCTTCTGTAAAATGGAATTCCAGGTATTTGGATCTTCCCAACGACCCACTTTTTCCGTTTGGCTACGGACTTAGTTACTCCAGTTTCACTTACAGCATGCCTCGGGTAGACAAAACCAGTTTTGCCAACAGTGATGCGTTGACTGTAACAGTTGATGTAACCAATACAAGTGGTGTGGATGGCGAAGAAATTGTACAATTATATATCCGTGACCTCGTAGGATCTGTCACCAGACCAGTGAAAGAATTGAAAGGCTTCCGAAAAGTCATGATTCGCAAGGGTGAGACAATGACTTTGACATTCTCCCTGTCACAGAAGGACTTTTCGTTTTACAGACAGGATATGAGTTTTGGAACAGAAGCCGGAGATTTTGACATTTTTGTCGGACCGGCCTCTGATACTCAAAATAAAGTCAGGGTAACATTGCAATAAGCCTATAGTTTGGTGAATCTCACGGCATAGACATTGCCAGTCTGAGTGCGGCAGGAAAACAGATACATGCCCTGTACCAGGTCTTTCGTATCTAAGAAAATACGGCCTTGGGTTGCCTCCAGGCTACCAGACCGGACATTTGCCTGGTGTATGGCAGATAACCTATATGTAACTATGCCTTCTTCCGGAATCGTCACTACCAACTGATCAGTACAAGGAACGGGATAGGCCTCCGTCAACGTTACCCCTTCCTCTTTCAATCCAGAGGGTATTGCAGCGTAGCACCCTTTCAGGGAAAACTCAGCAGCAGAAGCCCAGGGATTGTTGTTCACTTCAGACAGTGCTTTGATTCTGAAGAATTTTGCTTCAATGCCAGATGGAAACTGAATAGACTGGGGTGCACTGGTATTGGCAAATGTTCCGGAAGCCACGGGAGTTCCCCAGTTGAGAGAGTCATTTGAAAGATATAGCTCGTACGCCTTAATTCGTCCGTTCACTCCGTCCTGCCTTGTCAGGTATTCGAATTGATAGATTTTATATCGATTCTGCAGTGCAATCCGCAGTTCGTGGGGATAGAGATCATCACCAGTCGTCCATCGCGTATGCCAGATCGTGGAGGTGTTGCCATCAAACGCCATTGTAGCCAGTCCCGGGTCATTGACTTCCTGGCTGCTCGCACTGATCAGCTTCCAGTTTTTCTTGTCGAGCCAGTCGGGATTCGTACAATCATCCACGGAGGGGCATTTTTTGACCTGAAAAAAGTCCGGCATGACTTTAGTATACGTTTTTCCTCCCTTTTTAACAATCAGCGTGACCTGATAGCTGCCTTCCTTGCCAGGAATGATTTTTGGGTTTCTTTGATTCAGACCATTGTGCCATAAAGGAGCCGGCAGGATTTCCCATTGCCAGCTTACGTCTGCATGCGATACTATGGAATGATCGTCCAATTGCAATGTATCCCGGGTACAATTCAACTCTTTTCTTTCCGCCCAGGGCAGAATGACAGGTTGAAAGTCGGAATGATGGAGAGGGCTTTCCCATACACCGTTATTTCCACCAACCCGGATTTTACTGTCCCGGAAAAATGGAAGCGCCATATTTACGTTCATACCGGCAGGATACTGGTTGTCAAAGGAGTCCCAGTCGGACATCGACCGGTTACGGATGAAAACCTTTGCAGTTTTATTTCCCCTTGCCTGCGTGAAGAGGTATACGAGGTCATTTCCTTCAGGATCAGGTTGTACTACGAGGCATTTGAGGTACTCATTGACACTGCCAGTAAAATCTGTCCATGTGCCACCCCCATTCGTAGAGTAAAAGACTTTCCCGATGTCGGCAGACCAGGTTCCGTTTTGCAGGCAGGCATAGATGACGTCAGGATTATTGGGGGAAATTTCAAAAAATAATTTTCCTCTCCAGTTGCTGTTGCCATAAGGTGTAGCCGTCAGTGAAGGGCGGGCTTCCCAGCTTTTTCCTCCATCGGCAGAGCGGTAGAGTCCCTTTCCCACGATGTCGGCATACAAGATATTGGGTTGGCTGTAGCTGATTTGCAGATACCTGACCCTGTCTGGAAAACTATACAGCAGGGTCCAGTTGATTCCCCCATCGTCCGACTTCCAGAATGCATTGTCGGCACCCGTATACAGCGTTCCAAAATAGTGAGGATGGTGCACGAGGTTTCCCCTGCGGCCCCCATATTCATCCATGTTGGGAAATTTGGTAAACAGAAAGCGGCCTTCGGGCCTTCCTTCTGCCTTGGCAGGCAATACCCAACCATTGCCAAGGTCGTCAAAAGCCACCGACCGTTTTTTGCCTTTCATCACCCAGCCTGTCGGAGATTCAGCACCTCCCATCCGAAGGGCCTTTGGCTGGTAAAAATCTGCGATGGCCGTATTGCCGTTATGATATCTTCCTCCTACAATCAGATCCTCATTCCAACCCTGGTCAAAGCCCCAAAAGTCTGAACCTGCCAGCCCATTCACACGAACAAAAAAGCCAGAAGCATTGGTGAAATTGTCTGTCGACATGCTGATGCCACCGTCTGTAGCCACCCAGGTCTCCCCTGTAGGCAGCATTTTGAGGTCCTGTACATCCGGATGGATGCTGAAATTGCCGGCATATCCACCTACTGCTGAAAATGTACTTCCCCCATTCGTTGATTTGTAAAGTGTTGTCGTACCTGCAAACAGCACGTTTTCATTCAGGGGCGATACTTCGAGTGCCAGGTCATAGTATCCCTGGCCATTGTCCATAGGAAATGCACCAGACCTACCCAGCGCCTGCACTTTCCAGGTTAGATTTCCTGTCGTCGACGATCCTTTTAGCAGCACAGGAGTATTATTGGCAGCCAGCATCAGTGCGTAAATCAAATCCGGATTTGCAGGTGTCACAGCCAATAATCCACCAGAATCAGGGACATAGGTAGACGGAAAAGAGGTAACTGTCGTAAAAGTTGTTCCGCCATCGTTGGAGGTGATCAGCGAATATTGGTCATTCAAAACGGTCAAAGCAAAGATGACGTTCGGATTGTCTGTGCGAAAAGCGGCATCATACACAGGTTGTGGGTATCGGTTGATCCAGGATATTCCACCGTCACCTGAGACGTAAAGCCCTTTGGAAGATGCTGCTAATAGTTGATTCGGTTGATCAGGATTGATATACAATCTATCGGCGTAGAACCGTTCAGAACCGAGTAAAGGTCGCCAGGAAGCTCCACCGTCTTTGGTCTGATGCACCTGATTGCCGGCAGCGGCATAGACTATGTCATGATTCTCCGGATGAATCACGATCGCAGTCACGCCTCCTCCAAAGGCGTACTGTGGCGCCAGCAAAGTCCATTGACTTCCTTTGTCGATGGATTTATTGATAAAGCCCGTTTCAGTGCCTGCATACAGGATATTGTCATTGCTGGGTGCTACATCAATTGAGTATACATTCAATTGCCAGGGGCAGGATTTGGGAGCTGTAGCTGAGCCGTTTTCATTCAGCCAATAGGTTTCCTTGGGCCCCAGAAATGTCCAGTTTCCCCCCGTATTGATTCGTTGTTCTCCCTGCTTTCGATTGACCTGCATTTGCTTTTGTTCATCATGCCAAACGTCAAGATTTGGCATATGAATGATGCCCTCTTCATCAGCAAAAGGTAGTACAGCGCGCTTCCAGAGTGCATAATACCTGGTGTATGCATTTTTAATTTCAGGGTTTTCAATTTTATACTCTTCATATTTCTGGTGCAATTCCTTTGCATTCACTGGAAATTGATACAGCATTCTGGCCCACTCCGGCGCATCATCCCTGTGGTGGGGCTTGCAGCCGGGAGTCAGACCCGGTAGGTCGTCATAGGGAGTAAATTGCGCCTGCATAGACGAAATAAAGCTAAAATACGAAAGGGCAAGAGCGAGCAACGCAAACTTTGGGTTCATATATTGGATCAATTTTACTGGCCTCAAATATATTGAAAACAATGTAAGATGTTGAATGATTTGGAAAGAAGTAGCATCGGTTGATCCTTCTGTTGTCAGGTACTTTCCTCAATATTCGCTTAATTGAACGACCTTTTGAGGAATATATAGGTATCTTTGCATGATTTTCAACCCTTTCCACCTTTTTCTTCTATGTTTTTGAAAGGCGTGGCGCTTCTATCACATTATTGACATACAGCTTGTAAGATGACATTTAAAGATTTACACTTGACAAATGCACTTTGGAATGCGCTGGATGATGCAGGACTGGAAGTTCCGACGCCCATACAATATCAGTCCTTTCCGGTCATTATGTCCGGCAGGGATGTACATGGAATTGCACAGACAGGTACGGGTAAAACAATTGCATTTCTGTTGCCTTTGTTCCGACTGCTGAACTTTTCGAAAAGCCGCAATCCACAGGTGATGGTAATTGTACCAACACGCGAGCTGGTTGTACAAGTAGCAAATACTGCGCAACAAATCAGCAAGTATATGACTATGGAAACGAAAGGTGTATTTGGTGGCACCAATTTGCGCACGCAGGCTGCTGAACTGGCAGAAGGTTGTGATGTCATTGTGGGCACACCCGGTCGTTTGCTGGATTTGATGTATCATGGCGTCCTCAATACTAAATCCATTCGCAAACTGGTCATCGATGAAGTTGATGAAATGCTGGCACTTGGTTTTCGGTCACAATTAGAACATATTTTGGAACTACTGCCTGAAAAACGGCAAAACCTTTTGTTTTCAGCTACCATTACCGATGAAGTGGAGAATGTACTGGATGAATATTTTCAACAACCTGTGCGTGTGGAGGCTGCCCCTCCGGGTACTCCTGTAGAGAAAATCAGGCAATGCGTATATCGGGTTCCAAACTATAATACGAAGATCAATCTTTTGCGATGGCTTTTGGAAAATCATGCCGATATGAGTCGGGTTTTACTTTTTGTTTCGACAAAAGCACTGGCCGACGAACTTTTTAGTTCACTATCAGAAACGCTGGCAGGGCAGGTTGGCGTCATCCATTCCAATAAGGATCAGAATTACCGCTTTCAGTCTGTCCGGAATTTTCAGGAAGGAAAAACACGCATCCTGATTGCCACAGACATCATTGCCCGTGGAATTGATATTGCGGACGTATCTCACGTCATTAATTTCGATTTACCTGAGGTGCCGCAGTACTATATCCACCGCATCGGGCGGACAGGGCGGGCAGACAAAGAGGGAATTGCCATTTCTTTGGTCAGTGATCAGGATGCAGGAAAGCTGCAGGAAATAGAGGAGATGATGCAATATCAAATTCCTGTTTTGCCACATCCTGAAGCCGTGCCTGTTTCTACGGTCCTTACGGAAGCGGAAATGCCTCGTGTACAAATGAAAATGTCCTTGGCAAGACTCCTGTGTTGCGTGAAAACCAGACTGCCTTCCATGAGAAAAAAACAAAAAATAAAAAAACCAATCAAAAAGTTACTCACAAGGAGAAGATGATGGCTAAATATGGAAAACCCAAAACCCGGGGTCAAAAAAGGAAATAATCCCTCTTTTTCATAACATTGACAGCAAAAAAGGTTTTGTCACGCGAGTACAGTCAAAATGAACTTGCCTTAACAATAAAGTAACCTTATCTTTACATTAAATTTAATAGTTGGTTTTGGAAGATGTTTTGCGCACCATTGTAGGTTTGGGAAATTCGGGTATAGAAGCAATCCCTTTACTGCTTTCGGCTATGATGCTTACATTTCTTTTGTCGTTGCTTTTGGTGTTTACATATGACAAGACGACTCCCCCCGGCATGAAATCGCCGAGTTTCATCCAGGCTCTTTTGCTGATGTCGCTTGTGACAGCCATGATCATGCAGTCGATTGGTGATAGCCTGGCCCTCAGTTTTGGAATATTCGGAGCTCTTGCCATCATTCGGTTTCGTTCCAATATTTCTGATTTGCGTGACATCGCTTTTCTGTTTGCCACCATGGCGATTGGCATTGCGTGTGGTGTGCATTCCTTTGCCAATGCTGTATTGGGCACGCTATTTTTTTGTGCACTCATTTTTTTGTTGAAATATAGTCCGTTTGACACTGCATATTCCATCCGAGGCAGCATTAGAATCGAGTTGCCTGATCTTGATGCAGTCCGGTAAGCCGCATCAGTTTTGAAGAGGGTAGTTCTGCTTCCGGAGGCAACGAAAAAGGGGGAGTATGAAGAACTGGAATTTCTTTTACTGGATTTTGTTTCCACTTGCTCTGGGCTTGTTGTACTGGATCAACAGCCGTATGATTGCACGTCCGGGTACTATGCTGGGCTTTGCTGAAAGTAAACAGGCAGATATCAACCTGCCTTATGATGTTACCGTGGATACGGTATTTGTCCGCGCAGGACAATCTGTACAAAAAGGACAAGCACTTCTTCGTGTTTCGAACAGAGAAATGGAATTTCAAAAAAAACAGGGAGAGGTACAAAAAGATCTTTATAATTCTAAATTGAAGAGGGGAGCACAGGAAGTCAGGCAAAATATTCTGGAGTTACAAACAGAAATGAACACAAAACTGGCAGAACTAAGGTCGAAAAAGCAAACTATCGAGGCGGAATCAGGCTTTTTTCAAAGCCTGGTTGGAGGTGATCCGGCGTTTCAACTGCCTGAAGTGTCAGCTTTGGAGAAAGAAATGGAAGAAGTTGTACAATCTTACACCCGTCAGATGCAGGCTGCCGAAACATACGCATTGTTACCGGACGAAAACCTGTCAAATAAAAAGCTGGTCGACCAGGAGATGTCATTTATTGAAGAGACAACAGATGGATTTGTCATCTACGCTCCTTTTGACGGCATTGTAGGTGCCGTGCCTGTCGCTTCAGGTGAATTCCGGGAGGGATATTCTATTTTGACCACTCTGGTCGCTTCTACACCCACGCAAGTGACTGGTTACATAAATGAGCGAGAGCAACTTCAGTTTGTTGCAGGCGACAGTGTGCTCGTACAGGCTGCCTATCAGGTCAAAGAAAGCATTTTGGGCATCATTATTAGCCGGGGAAACCGCATCGTAGAAATACCCGAGAAATTTTCAAAGATACCAGGAGTGAAGCAGTACGGCATTGAAGTTTATTTGGAAATCCCACCGTCAAATCCTTTTCTACAAAAGGAAGTCTTGAAAATTGGAGTGAAGCCATGAGATGCGTCTGGCTGTTTCCCCTTTTTTTATTCATGGTAGTCTTTCAAGCTGCCGGATTATCACAAGAAGCTGAGCGTACATTGGCGAAGGTGGTTTCCCTTTACCAGCCTGAGGAAGAGTGGAATGAATCCTTCCGGACAGTTCAAAATTTGTCGCTTCCCTGGCTTGAAAAAGTTGAGTTCCGGTCCGAGCTGGACCGCTTGCTGTTTTCGCGTCAGGAATTTCTTGCGCGGGCGTCATTCCAGCTGCCATCTATCAGGAGAGCGGAGGTGAACAGATTGAAATCCTATACTGCATGGAAAACGTCAGAACGCAATACAAGTTGGTTTCCGGTACTTCTGCAAACATATCAGTCACTTGTTAATTTTCAGGGTAGCACTTTGGAAGTCAAAGGGTTGCAAAATGAATATCTATTGCTAATGAAAGAAGATAGCCTATACAGGCAAATTCTTGGCTCCGGCAGAGAAGCAGACATTCCTGATTTTATTGGACTTCAATCTGAAATCCAGGATGTTCTGAGCCAGCTCACTATTGCCCGGCGTCGATGGATAGAATACGCCAGGCTCGTAGGAGCTGATACGTTGGTTCCGAAGCCGGATTTATACTGGTTGTCTCCGGAGCAAATGAAGGCTGTTGTAGATTCTGTCGGCATCGGCCGCAATTCTTCGGCAGATGGAGAGATTGACTACCTGGAGGCCTCATTCAGACTCGCACGGGCAGAATCAAAAAGATGGCTAGATTTTGTGCAAACCAGGTATATCGTGAGAGATGACTTACTTTTGCAAAACAGGTTTTCTGTTGGCGTTGGGCTGATCATACCATGGAATGGCTCTACCCGGCTAAAGCTGGCAGATCTGCAATTTCGGCAGATACAGCTTAAAGAAGAAGAAAGAGCTAATTCCTTCTGGCGAACTAAAAGAATCCAACAGTACAAAGCAGATTTTGCTTCGAGCTTCGCAGCCTTTGAGATCTTGTCCGGACAGCAGGAGGATGGAAATATCCAAAGCTTAAAACTAAAATATTTACAATCAGGAAAGTTGGATCCTGTCAAGTGGCTCCGGATGGAAAGGTATGAATTGCGTCGCAATGCAACCATACTGAAGGAGTTACAGCGTCTTTGGAAAACCTATATCGACATTATGGATGTTTCCGGGATGATGTATCACCCCCCCTTTATCAACTATCTGTACGGAAAGACGATTCCAATGGAGTCAGGCAGGTAAATTTTCTCTGTAAAAAACCAGGTGGTGATCAGTGGACTGTTGGGAATCAAACTCATACCTGTCTTGATTGAATGTCCGGATCTGTTCGGGGGAAGTCAGTTTTTGCTGAATCACATAGGATGCCATCATACCCCTGGCTTTTTTTGCGTGGAAGGAAACGAAAGTGTTTTTCCCGTTTTTCCGTTCAAAAAAGGATACTTCAATCACGGGTACCCCAATATTTTCATGACGGAAGCATTTGGCATATTCGTCAGACGCCAGTTGCAACAAGTATCTGGAATCGGTTTCTATCAGCTTTTTTTGTAGATACGCCGTGATTTTTTCTGCCCAGAAGGAATATAGTGAACTTCCTTCAGGTGTTTTCCATGATAAGCCCATTTCCAGTCGATAGGGCTGAATGGCAGTCAGAGGGCTCACCACGCCATATAAAGCCGATAGAATGAGAAGATGGCTTTGACCATATTCGATATCATTGGTTGTCCATTGACTTGCAAGTAATCCAGAATATACATCACCGGTATATGTCAGGCAGGCATGACCATGTTCTGAGGTTATGAGTTCTGGTTGAAATTTCTGAAATTGAGTGTAAGTTTGACTGGCCAGTTTTTCACTCAAATGCATGAGGCTTTGCAGGTTTTCAGCTGAATAGGAGCGAAGGGACTTGAGCAATTGCGTAGTTTCTTTCAAAAAAAAAGGCGAGCTGGGATTTGTCTCTGGAAATAAGCTGCTGCTCATACCTTTGGAGGGTGACAAAACGACGACCATGATCCATTTTTGGAAGTAAACGAGGTTTTCGCGGAATAGTTTTTCGGTGGGTATAAAATAAAAAAGCCCGCCATCAGAATGGCAGGCTTTTTTTATTTTTTACGAAGAAGGATTAGTTTCCTTTAATGATGTTTGGTTCAGCCGCTGGAACAGATTTGTCTTCTTTTGGAGGAAGAACGTTTCCAACAACCTGAATGACATGGTTTTCAGGACCTTCATTTGTGGTGATCGTGATTGACTTGTTGATCTGACCAGTTCTTTTTGTGTCATAACGAACCTCCATGGTCGCACTTTGACCCGGAGCGATAGCATCTCTTGGCCAAGTAGGGACAGTACATCCGCATGAACCTCTTGCATTTTTGATGACCAATGGATCTGTTCCAGTGTTTGTGAATTTGATCAATCTCAAAGGCTCTGCGCCATTCTCAATCGTGCCATAATCAACTGTCAGCGATTCAAATGTCATCTTCGCATTCGTTCTTTCCACTGCTGGTTCTGCAGCAGGAGCTGGAGTGGTCGCAACAGGAGAAGTGACTGCTGTAGGAGCAGCACTAGGAGTTGCTTCTTTCTTAACGGTGCCAGCGGCAGGAGCTTTGTCTGATTTGTTTTGCGCACTCAATTGCACTGTGGCAAATACCATCAAAAGGAAGAAAAATTGTTTCATGTCAATACTTTTTTGATTTTTCAAATACAAATATAGTCACGTTGCCGACATCATCCAAAAAAAAATTATCTTTCCCCTGTTAAAGTAGTGTTAAATGGATTTTTTCATTCCAAACGGGTAAGATTCTACTGATTTTTCAGAATTCAGGGATCTCTGAAGTTCATTTTTTCGGATGTTTTAATGATAGATTATGGCTTCTTTGTATTTTCGGTTGTATTTCATTTTACTTTGCATTGTCAGTTTTAATCTGCGAGGTCAAACTCCGATACCAACGGCAGAGCAGCTGGCATGGCACGACCAGGAATTTTATCTCTTCGTGCATTTTGGTCCCAATACATTTACGAACGTGGAATGGGGACATGGGCAAGAATCCGCCTCGATTTTCAATCCCACCGCTTTAGATTGTCGGCAATGGTGTGAGACTGCCATAAATGCAGGGGCTACAGGCATCATCATCACTGCGAAGCACCACGATGGTTTTTGCCTTTGGCCTAGTGCTTTTTCAGCCCATACTGTCGCCCAATCAGGCTGGAAGGAAGGCAAAGGCGATGTACTCCGAGAACTTTCTGATGCCTGTAAGGAATTTGGATTAAAATTTGGCGTGTATATTTCTCCCTGGGACCGGAATCATCCAAAATATGGGACTAAGGCATATAATGATGTCTTTGTGGGTATGATGGAGGAGCTGTTCAGCCAGTATGGTCCCATTTGGGAATTGTGGTGGGATGGTGCCAATGGGGAGGGTCCTAATGGCAAAAAGCAGGTCTATGATTGGGCGCGATATCGGGCGTTTGTGAAGGAAAAGTCACCATCTACTTTAATATTCAGCGATGTGGGCCCTCACATTCGGTGGGTGGGCAATGAAAGGGGCATCGCTGCAGAAACAAATTACAACATGCTGGATACAGTAGGATATACGGCAGGTGCAGGTGCTCCGGGTTCTGATACATTGCAACAAGGCAATCGCTACGGCCAAAGCTGGATTCCTGCAGAGTGCGATGTAAGTATCCGTCCGGGGTGGTTTTATCACGAGGAGGAAGATGGCAAAGTCAAGACACCGGATGATTTATTTTCCCTGTATCTGAAGAGTGTGGGCCGGGGAAGTAATTTGTTGCTCAATGTTCCGCCTGATCGTCGGGGATTGATTCATCCGGTGGATTCTGCTTCATTGATGGGATTCCGAATGCTTTTAAACCAGCAGTTTTCCACTAATATGCTGGCAGGTCAAAAAGTGATGGTTGTTTCTGACCTTCCGGGAGGAGGCCATTCAGCTGATTATACCCAATCATTGACGGATGATGATGATCAGTCGCGAATAGAGATGAAAGGAAAAAAAGTTAACAACTTGTCAATTATGCTTGACAAACAAAGGGCGATGAACTGCCTGGTACTGATGGAAGATGTAAGCCAGGGGCAGGCCATAGAAAGTGGTTTTGTGCGTATTTATGACGAAAATGGCATCAATGTCACCACGATACCCTTTACGACGGTAGGACGAAAGAGGATCATCGTTTGGAAGACGATTCAGCATGTCAGCAGAATCACCATTGAACTTAAAAAATGTCGTAAAAACCCGGTATGGAGATCGGTGTCAGCCTATCAGATTGATGAGCGGTTTGTGAAGGGCGAGTAAATAATCTTATCTGGAGGCCCCTTTCCAATGTGCTGCCAGGATACCCGCTGAAATGGATACATTCAAAGAATCTGCTACACGCCCTGGTTGACCGGGTATCGTAATGCGATGCTGAATCAGGGCTTCAACTTCGGGAGAGATTCCCCTGCCTTCACTGCCAAAGACCAGGATTGCGTCCGGGGGGATGTTGACTGACTGGTAGGTCGTACCATCCATAAAGGTACCAAACAGACTCTTCCCTGTGAGTGGTAATTCATCCAGTAAAGCGGTGCGTAATTGCACTTTATTCATGCTTCCCATGGTAGCCTGGACAACCTTTGGATTAAAAAAATCGGCAGAATCCGGTGATCTTAGCACACTGCTGATACCAAACCAATCTGCTATGCGGATCCTAGTGCCCGCATTGCCAGGATCCTGGACTCCATCGAGATAGAGAATGCCTGAAGGGCTCTTCAGGATAGAGGTCAGCTCGTCTTCTGTTCGCTCCAGCACCAGCAGGACCTCTGAAGGTGTGGAGAGTGCGGTGATTTGTTCCATGTGTTGCTTCAAAACCACAGTGTAGGCAAGAGAGTACTTTTCTATTTCAGGCAAAAGTGCAGAAACTGCGGTTTCTGTAAGGTAGATGTGTTCGATGCGATATTTTCTGGTACGGATGAATTCCAGGGAATTCTTCAAACCTTCAGCGAGAAATTTGTTGTATATTTGTCTGAACTTCTGAAGGTGAAGTGATCTGATTTCCTTGATTTGAGCTTTTGAAATTGACATTTTTCCGTTTATATATATTCAAGTCTCCAACAGAGGGGTGCAGAAGTATTTCCTACATGCTTTGTATGGTCATCTTAGGGTGTATGGCATCCTGCAATGCTTCAAAATTTCTGGCTCCAGAAGAAAGCTTGCTGAATAAAACAAAGATACTGTTTAAAAACGAAAAGAAAGTGTCTGACCCCGGTGCAATTCGTCAGGAATTGACAGCCTTCATCGACCAGCAACCGAACGAAAAAGTATTGTTTTTTATACCGGAAGAGTATCTTTTCCTGGCGAATACCCGCGAAGGCAAATCCAGTTGGATTCGTCGCGGACTGAAAGGGCTGGGTAAGCCTCCAGTTCTCTACGATGTGGAGAAATGCAAAAAAGTCGCTAAAAACATGGAGAATCACCTGCGCTACAAGAAAGGGTTTTACCATGCGCAGGTAGATTTTTTATCGGAGGAGAAAAATAAAAACTGGTGGGGTAAAAATGGATCAAGAAACTGGCGAAACAGCAAAGTAACGTATGTTGTCTCGGCAGGCGACAGGTATAAAGTGCGATCTGTGGAATATGACAGTGAAGACACGATATTACTAAGCCATGTGCAAGACATAACGTCGTCTTCCTATATCAAGGAGGGAATGTATCTGGATTTTACCAACTTTGAACTGGAAAAAAGCCGCATCACAGTGTACCTTCAGAATCATGGATATGCGGGTTTTGCCAATAGCTTTATCGAAATCGCAGGTGACAGCAGTCAGGTGTCGAGAGATGTGGCGATTTATGTGCAAATTCGCACTCCCAGGCCGGGGCAGCCGCACAGCCGGTATACTACGGGAGAGGTTCATGTGTATACAGATTTTTACAAGGATATTTCGCAGGATTCATTAGGAGTGGACTCTATCGGGAAAATGTCGTTTTTTAGAAATAACCCCCGATTTCTTGTCAGGCCTTCCTTGCTCTACAATTGTATCTTTTTTAAGGAAGGAAAACTACTCAGCCGTGATGACAGGCAAAAAACGTTTCGAAAGCTGAGCAGCCTGGGAACCTACAGTTTTGTGAGTGTCAACAGCCGGTTAGATACGCTTTCAGATTCGTTGATGCATTTTGATGTGCAACTGACACCATTTTCGAAAAAGTGGATTTTTGATGGAGGCTGGCAAGGGTATTTCAGTACGCTCGGGGCTGCAAGGCTTTTTGGATTTTCACTTTCCTCTCAATTGGTGAACCGCAATTTACTGGGAGGCTCGGAAAGGTATTCGGTGAAGGCGGAAATCGGATCTGAGCTGGGCATCAACCCTGGCGGTGGGATTGTACGACGAACATCGAATTTATCCATTCAAAATAATCTAAATATTCCTTCTTTCCAGGATTTTGTCGGCCTGGGGCGACTGGCATGGCGAACCGGATTCATCAAGGATCGGTTTTATCAGAATTTTAAGGAAGAGGCTACAACAAATATTGGATTGGGATTCAGTACATTAAACATTATTGATTTTTATTCTATCAATTCCTATAACGCTTCTTTTGGATTTGACTATACTTCTCCAAAAGGAAACAGGTATGTATTCCGTCCTTTAGGCTTCAATCTTGACTTGTATGAGATTAGTGATGCGACCAGATTCCAGCAGAATCCATTGATTTTATTTTCATTTAAGGATATTCTGGGTACCGGATTTTTATTTCGGGACTTATCCTACATCTGGAATAAGCCAAAGGACAGACATGGAAATACATTTTTTATTCTCAACAACCTTGAATTGTCGGGATGGGAGGTGCATTTGAGTAATTTGTTGTACAATCAATTGGCGGATAAAACGACGGAATGGACTATTGGTGGTGATAGGAATATCGGGTTTGCACGATATGCACGCTATGAAATGGATGCGCGGTACAACAAGGAATTTTCCAAAAGTAGTTCCTTTGCAGCAAGGTGCAATATGGGGGTGATTGTTCCATTTGGGCAGAGTAGTGTGACTCCTTTTGTGAAGCAGTTTGGTGTTGGTGGTCCAAATAGCCTTCGTGCCTGGAATATCAAGGAACCCGGACCTGGCGGATACCGGGATCCTCTATCAAAAATACGGGAGGTACCTGTGATCTTTGTGAATCAGGGTGACATCAAGCTGGAGTTAAACGCGGAATACCGATTTAAAGTGCTTTTATTTCTGGACGGTGCTTTTTTTGTGGATGCCGGAAATGTGTGGACATTAAAAAAAGATCCTCAACGACCGCAATCCGAAATTTCCGGTCGCTTTCTTCAACAGATGGCGGTTGCTGCGGGTTACGGCATCCGGTTTAATTTTGATTTTTTTATCATACGCTTCGATCTGGGGTATAAGATTCGAAGTCCGTATAAGGATGAATACAAGTCGACGCAATGGTATAGCTGGAAAGAAATCAGGGACCAGGGCATCGGAAATATACAAGTTGCTGTCAACTATCCGTTCTAAGAAATGTTTTCATTTGAATTAAATCCTGATAATATGAATATTAAAATCTTGTCTAAGGTATTGGCTTTCGTTATGTGTGTGTCGGCTGGGCATGTATTATCCTCACAACATGTTTTGCCCAAGTTGGCCTATACATACGAGTCACTCGAGCCGTATATTGATGCTCAGACAATGGAAATTCACCATTCGAAGCACCATCAGGCGTATGTAACTAATCTTAATAAGGCGCTGGCAGGCACAAAAGCGGAGGCACTTCCAATTGAGGATTTACTGATTGCGTCAGAGAAGAGAGGTGCAGCCATTCGCAATAACGGGGGAGGTCACTACAACCATTCTTTGTTTTGGTCGATGTTATCCCCTGAGGCCGACAAGACACCGGACGGTAAGCTTCTGGAAGACATCAACCGCACCTTTGTGTCACTGGATAGTCTGAAAAAATTATTGAATAATGCAGCAATGACAAGGTTTGGTTCAGGCTGGGCCTGGTTGTATGTCTCACCGGAAAAAAAGCTGGTTGTTTGCTCATTGCCCAATCAGGACAATCCCATTATGGATGCTGCAAAGGAGCATCGTGGAATCCCGATTTTGGGTATTGATGTATGGGAACACGCCTATTACCTTAAATATCAAAATAAAAGAGCAGATTATACAAATGCAATCTGGAATGTAATTGACTGGAATGCGGTGGCGGCCAACTATTCCAGTGCGCTCGCGAGCCCTTTGCTAAAAACCATTGAAAAGGATGCATGGTTGGCATTAAAGGAATTTCATCTGGTGATGGCACAGACATTCCATCCTATGGAAGAAGGTGATTTTGCTCCAATCCGCAGTCGTTCTGGAGAAATGGCTGCAAAGTCAGAACTTCTTCTGAAATCAAAAGTTCCAGCCTCTTTCCAATCCGATGCTATCCAAAAGGCACTTCGGGATTTGTATGCGGGGGCAACAGCACTGGATAAACTTGTCCAGAAGAAGGCAAAAGATGATAAGATCAATGAAAGCCTGACGAAATTGCATGACACCTTTCATATCATTCAGGGTTTGTGCAGCGATGAGCACTGATTTTTGAAGAGCGCCTTGCACGGCTTTCCGCAACAAGGCGCTCGCATTACCAGGAATATGGGTACAGGACTGAAGTACATTTTATTAGGGGCCAAGGCCCCTTTTTTAATTGTGAAAGCTGGCTTAAAGCAGGGTGTCACCGTGATAGGGCGTTAGTGCTCTATCGGGATAAATAAAACACGATTTGCGGTTTTAATTGCATATACTATCCTTAAAATAGCTTCGTTGAACTGCCCAGCACAGCTATGCTTTTTGACTCAATCTACATAACGCATCTCACAAATCTTTCAGACCTTACCTGTGACAGCTTACTGGTCAACAACTTCGTCGGATGCTTGCCTCGCGATTTTATAAAAATCCTGAACGATGATTTCGGTAATATATTTGGTGGATCCGTCCTTATCTGCATAGGATCTGCTCGTAAGTTTGCCGTGATTTGCAACTTCAACTCCTTTTGAGAGGGAATCGGCCATCAATTCTGCGGTTTTACCCCAGGCAACGATGTTGTGCCATTCTATTTGTTTTACTTTTTCTCCTTTTGCATTGATGAAAAAATCATTGGTAGCTACAGTTAATGCTGCTTTTTTGTTACCATTGTCAAAGTTGGTGAGGACCACATCTTTGCCGAGGTTGCCGATGAGCTGAACGGAATTTCTGATAGAATTTGTCATGTTTGGTTGTTTTAACAGTGATATAAATAAATACAGGCGGTAAT
>JAJTEZ010000068.1 GCA_021298335.1 Saprospiraceae bacterium
TTGTACACAATTGCCATGTCTACATCCTGAAGGCCATTCAGATTTTGATTGGGAATTTTTCCAACTGCAGATGGAGTCAGCAAGGTTCCCTGCTTGTTGAAGGCAGCAAATTCGCGTAGGGTATTTCCCGGACGAAAGACCAGGGTGGTTCCGGTCAGTGTTTGCCTTACGGGATTCAGCGGGTTGGTAACATCCCATATTTCATAGGAAGCTGCATTTTCCAAATTGTAGGCGGCAACGTTATACGCAATGGTTTTTCGGCTTCTGAAATTAAGTTGACTTCCCTGAAGCAAACATGGTTCTGTGCTGACAATCTGCAGATAATCGAGCCATCCTTCTGCATCACTACCAGCAATTGGGTATATCATTTTGATATCTGAGAGGGTGCCTCCAGGCAGAAAGGACTCTGCATATCTTATCCGTCGGGCGTACAGGGACTCCAGATCCAGGGTATTGACAGAACTGAGTGTCCGTGTGATGGTTTTATTGCCAATGGTTAATGATACGGAAGACGATGATTTACTTCTTCCGGCAAAGGCAAATTCCAGTTCCA
This sequence comes from Saprospiraceae bacterium, assembly GCA_021298335.1. Lineage (GTDB taxonomy): Bacteria > Bacteroidota > Bacteroidia > Chitinophagales > Saprospiraceae > OLB9. The sequence continues at coordinate 554 of JAJTEZ010000068.1, forward strand.
GTGGTTCGGTGACGATAGCGGACTGGAGGTTAAAGCGGGTGGAAAGATTTTTTTCTTTGGAAGCACCGTTGAAATAGTCTCCGTACCAGTCTTTCCCTGTGCCTTCTGCTCCGATAAATGAGCCGAGAAGATTGACTTTGTCGTCTTCCAGCCGCTGCAGCCGTTCCCAATTGGGCGAGGTAAACTCCGGATTAGCTGTTACCGGGTTTGGGGTGGAAATCCGCAGTCCGTTTTCCCCGTTTATGACGATAAAGTAATAGTTTGACAGATCGTAAATATTCTTGTCAAAAGAATAAGATTTTGTGGTGGCATCATATTTCCAGGTGTCCGGTCCTTCGGCATAAAACTGGATCTGGTCATTTTCATCCAGACGGCCATCCTCTTCGCCTGTCACTAAAATGGCAAGTTCTTCGAGGTCATCTGTGCGAAAAGCTGTGTTGCTCTCCGGTAGTTTTCCTCCTCGTGCACCGAAAATTCGGATTTTTCTTGGATCAAGTCCGGAGGCTGACAGACCTAATTTAGTTTCCAGGAAAGTTTTATCCATTTTGTGGATGCCCGTTTGTGCAACTGAAAATTTATATATTGCACCTTTGGCGAGCACTGATTCGGTTTTTTGGGGAGATCTGAGTCCCGCATTGATCAGGTTTTGATAGGAGTAAATCAAATTTGCTTCTGTGAGTTTTTCAATCTGTCCATCTTCTGTTTTTCGCAGAGGCAGAATGGTTGCTATTAGTCTATATGTTCCCCTGTTTTCCAAAATGGATACATCCTGTAAAAACTGTGTATTTGTTATGGAAGAAGAAATACTGTCTGGCAAGGAAATTTTTTCCACAGCTGAAGCTTGCAAATTATAATCAATCAAGGCCGAGGGCCGGGTATTGAATTCAATGTTAAACACAGGAATCCCCGGTAATAAAGGGTGTTCTCCAAATCCTGGCTGACTGGTGATTGATTCCTGAATGTTTGACAGCCAGGGAATGACAACTTTGTACTGCTGAGTATGCTGTGCTGTGAGCATTGTCAGACAGGAAAAAAAGAACCAGGTTGAGATAAGTTTCATCATGCTGCGTTTGCCTTTGTTGCGCGAGAAATTACAAAAATACGCTTCTTGTAATGAAACAGAAGACAGAATTCTGGCCTTGTTGAAAAATGTTGCCTCAAGAAGCAGACATTGTTCAAAAGTGACAAGTGGTTTTTGCGTCTGTACATGGATAGAAAAGTGGAAAAATATAATAAAGAGTGATTGATTTGCGTTGAATACAGGCTGTTTCAGAACTAAAAAATGAGGCCATCCTCAGGATTTCTTCTACAAAACGCATAAAAACACAACCACATGCAACAACGTGTACTTTGAGTTAGTTATTGCTTGTATCTTTGAAATTTAAACCGGCCGTATGTACTTGAAATGCAACAAGAAAAGTAAACTCCGATATGCCTTTCTTCCAGTAATGTGGGTAATGGTGGTTTCTGTTACCTGGAGTCAGGATCCGGTCTACAGTCAGTTTTACAATGCTCACTTGCAGATGAATGCGGCTATGGCGGGCAATACGATTACGCCTCTAATCCAATTGAATTACAGGAACCAATGGCCTGGACTTGGGAATATTTACACGACATATTCTGTGTCTGCCGACCAGTATATTCCACGATTAAAGAGTGGCATTGGAGGCATGTTACTGACAGATAATGCCGGTGATGGTACACTTCGTTCTACAGTTTTTACTGGATTTTACAGCTATCGTGTTCGCGTGACTAAGGAAAGGTACCTCAAGGCCGGATTGGAGGCAGGGCTCGGTTTTCTTGCTCTTGACTGGAATAAGCTTCGATTTGGTGATGCCATCGATCCGCTGACCGGACCGTTTACGCCAGGAGGCACACCATTGCCCAGCGGGGAAGCACCTGTAGTCGATGGCACTGCCCGATATATCAACCTGGGTGCAGGCGTTGTATTGTATGATCCTTCATGGCATATCGGGATTAGCATGAAGAATATCAACACGCCTGAAATCTCATTTTTACGAGGTGATTTTTCCGGATATGGAGCAGCCAAAGGTTTGCCTGTACGATTTACATTGCATGCCGGATCACAAACTATCCTACGTCGGGGCAACATGAATCAAATGCCTTCTTTTCTGTCGCCGCAGATTCTATGTACGGTACAGGGAGGGTATTTGCAGGTGAATGGGGGAGCTTACCTTGCCGTCAATCAAGTGATGGCTGGATTATGGTACAGGTATTCCACATTCAATGGAGATGCAGCCATTGTGTCGCTGGGATTCAGAAGTCAATTCCTGAAAGTGATGTATAGTTTTGACTATACCACTTCGTCGTTGAGCATCCGTCAAGGAGGTAGCCATGAAGTGGGCCTGGTGCTGAACTTTGATCATCTTTTTCCAAAAAGGCAGGAATACAATGATTGTTTTGCAATTTTCAGGTGATATATATGATAAATATCTTGCATCTGTGCTTTTGTATTTTTTTTGAAAAATAAGTTTGGTTTTTTTAAAATTAGCTTATATTTGGGCGCTAAATTTAGAAATTAGAATATCAATCAATGAAAAATTTATTCAGATCATTCGGTATTTTGGCTGTTTCAGCCATGGCCCTGGCCTCTTGCAGCAATAAGGGAGGTGAAGCTTCTTCTGCCACGGGATGGAAGTATAATGACGCGGAGTGGGGCGGTTTTGAGAAGAAACAGTATGAAGGCCAGATTGATGGTCCTAATCTTGTACTCGTAGAAGGAGGTACTTTTACTATGGGGCAGACTCAGGAAGACATTGTCTGGGAATACAATTATACTCCAAGAAGGGTGACGGTTTCTTCATTTTATATGGACGAAACTGAAGTTACCAATTCCAACTACAGAGAATATCTTTGGTGGCTGAAGGATAAATATTACGAAACTTATCCTGAAGTATACAGAAAAGCTTTGCCGGATACATTGGTCTGGAGGGACGAACTGGCATTTAATGAGCCTTACGTTGAGACATATTTCAGGCACCCTGCCTATGATGATTATCCGGTAGTGGGTGTTAGCTGGCTCCAGGCAAGTGATTTTTGTAAGTGGAGATCAAACAGGGTAAACGAAATGATTCTCGTAGATAGGGGTATCCTGAACTTGACACCCGATTCCAAAGGTTCTGATGTGTTTGACACGAAGGCATACCTCTCAGGTCAATATCAGGGAAGTGTGAAGAAGAACGTTCCGGATATCGTGACTGGTGGAGAAAGACCTGTCATGTTTGATGATGGTATCCTGTTGCCTGATTACAGACTGCCTACTGAAGCAGAATGGGAATTTGCTGCACTCGCCTTACCTGGCAATCAGCCTTCTTCTAATGATGAAGTATATATAGAATCGAGATTTTTCCCGTGGAATCACAACACTGCCAGATATAAGAAACGCACTGCGAATCAAGGAAGAATTCTTGCAAACTTCAAGAGAGGAGAAGGTGACTACATGGGGGTTTCAGGTAACCTGAACGATAATGCGTCATTCCCTGCTCCTGTAAGATCATATCTGCCAAACGATTTCGGCTTGTACAACATGGCAGGAAACGTGAATGAGTGGGTACTTGACGTTTACCGTGCAACGACCTCCACCACCCTCAATGACGCTGAAAATCAAGACCTGAACCCATACAGAGGAAACAGGTTTAAGACTCTCGTGATCGATGAAAATGGAAATCCGGTAGAAAAAGATTCTCTTGGAAGCCTCAAGTACCGTGATGTAACAGATGAAGAATCAAAGCTCCGTGAAAATTACATTAAGGGAGATGTGATTAATCACGAAGATGGTAATGCTGATTATATCAAGTATCTCTATGGTGAAAGTACGTTGATTTCAGACAAGTCCCGTGTTTTCAAAGGTGGTTCATGGTCAGACAGATTGTACTGGCTGCAGCCTGGAACAAGAAGATATAAAGATGAAGACAAGTCAGACAGAAATCTCGGTTTCAGGTGTGCTATGGTGCGTGTAGGTGGTCAAGCCGGAAATGAAGATGTGGGTGGCAACATGTTTCAGGAAAAAGGAAGAAACATCAAGCGCCGTTATAAATAAAAACGAAGTTTAAACAAAACAAAAGACCCTTGCTTTTTAGCAGGGGTTTTTTATTACAAGGAGTTTTTATGGACAAACTGTATTCAATTTACCTTGAGTGTCGTACAATCTGTACTGATACACGCAATATTTCGGAAGGGTGTTTGTTTTTTGCCTTGCGAGGAGAGCGTTTTAATGGAAATGAATTCGCCAGTCAGGCTTTGGAGAAGGGTGCTTCCTATGCGGTAGTTGATGATGCTTCGGTGGTCAGCGGACAATCTATGATTCTGGTTGATGATGTACTTGAAACCCTGCAGCATCTGGCTCGTCTCCATCGGAGCTATCTGTCGGTTCCGGTCCTGGCCTTGACGGGCTCAAATGGAAAGACCACAACAAAAGAGCTGACTCGTGATGTGCTGGGACAAAAATACAGGGTTCATGCCACCAAAGGAAATCTCAATAACCACATTGGGGTGCCGTTGACAATTCTTTCAGCCCCGGACGAAACGGAATTTTTGCTGATTGAGATGGGAGCCAACCACCAGGGAGAAATCGATGCTCTATGCCGCATTGCCGAACCAGCATATGCGATGATCACAAATATCGGAAAAGCACATCTTGAAGGATTTGGAGGTGTAGAAGGCATAAAAAAGGGTAAGTCCGAAATGTACCGCTACGTTTCAGCACACAACGGCAAGATATTTGTCAATACCGAAGATGCAATTCTCTCTTCTCTGTTGCCTTCAGGCGGACAAATCATACCGTATGCTCCGTCTGCGTTGATTCGCTTGGAAAGCACAGAACCTACACTTCTTTTTACATATCGAGATCAGTATGTAAAGACACATTTATATGGAGCTTACAACGTTTCAAACATTGCCTTCGCCATTGCTGCGGGTGAATATTTTGGTGTGCCGTACCAGAAAATAGCCGATGCGATCTCGCGGTACGTCCCTGAAAACAACCGTTCACAACTGAAAGAATGGCAAGGAAATATTCTGATTCTGGATGCGTATAATGCAAATCCAACCAGCATGAAAGCCAGCCTGGAAAGTCTTGCAAAAATGCCCGGTTACAAGGTGGCAGTCCTTGGAGACATGCTCGAACTGGGGGAGTATAGCCAGGCAGAGCATGAGGCAATGATTGAGTATGCCCATGAAATTCCTCTGGATGAAGTGTTGTTTATCGGGCCTTGTTTTTCCGGGGCTGGGCAGCACCAAAAAGGACGTTTTTTTCAAAACGTGGAAGAGGCAAAGTTATATTTTCAAAGCAGGCATTTCACCAATGCACACATTCTATTGAAGGGATCGAGAGGCATTGCTGTAGAAAGTATCCTCAATTAGAAATGCAATTGACTTGCCTATAATCTTGAAAAAAAGCTAATTATGTTCGATTCTGTTGACATAACTTGTTGTGTAAAAGCTTTGTAGTACTAACCAGTCCGGCAGCTTTTTCAGCCTCGATAATCAAAGCTCCTTTAAAGTCATATAGATCTTTATCTAGACAGTCACTACGCGACTGCCTCCATAAATCTTGCCAGTCGGTCCGGAAGTTCGTTGTCTACTGTACTCTGGTATTCATCAGCTGCACAGGCAAGATAGGATCTTTGGTCTTCGTTCTGAATACGAAACCACCATTTCTGAGTGAGGTTGTGCCGGATAAATTCATAATCCATTTCCATATTCTCTGCAGAAATGATGAATTCGCTGATGTCGGATGATGCTTCAGGCAGGTCATGCGCATTCATATTCAAACCTTCTGAAAAATACCACAATGTTTCGGCAATGATGGCTGCTTCAGGTGATTCTGCTTTCATGTTTTCTCCAGCCATGACAGACAAACATTCCAGTCGGTCACCCAGACCGGCATATTTGGCCAGTTGACAAAGTTCCTCAGCATTCAATCCGGTGGGCAGAGCATGTCCGATATTCGGAGCATCTGACTTCCTGAGACAATTCAGGTCGATGTGCAGCATTTGTGCGTCTCTTAGTACGGGTTCCAGCAGTGTAGGAAATGTCCGCATTTTCCCCAGGCTGAGGGAATTAAATGAATGCTCTTCTATGTGGTAGATTTCTTCCAGCCTTGAAAAATGTCGCTGGTAAGAGATGTGACTCATGGATACGTCAACTGTTTCCGGGGCCTGGGTAATTCTGTTGGCAACATGGTACACATTCCACGAAAAGCGGCCAGCCAATTGGGTGATGTGTTGAAGTTCCAGCCCGATAAACACCGGCAGTATGCGTGAGTGTTTTACATCCTGACAGAGGGATTGCAGTGCATCAGTATCATTGCTAAGCAGCTGGCCCAAATCAATGATCTGGATATTCTTGAATTGGTTGTGAAACTGTTGCAGCGATTTCCTGACGGCTTCACCTGCTTCTCTATTCCATGTAATCAATGCTAATCCAAAACCCATTAAGGCAGGGATTTTTCCTTCCTCAGCGTATGTGTCGGTAAAAAAAATACTTTTTTCTGTTTCTTGATGAATGGGAGAAACATATTTTTCAATCGACGAATTCATTATAACTAATTTTATATCACAAAGATATAAATTATTATAAAAATACATACATAAATAGGATTTCAAAATGACATTCAAGTCCCTTTCTTGCTGTTCGAATCATGTACCTTTGTTTGGAATTCACAAATCAATCATTTGGCATGAAGTGGAATGCTCACGGTCATTTGCTTCCATACCCGGGAGAGATTCCCCGGTTTATGAAAGAAAGGCGATTATTTTGGGTGGAAGATGACATGTCGTCTATGTGTCAGGGCGACTGGAGAAGACCTGTGACAGATCCCAGTTTTTTTCTGGATGCAAAACTTGCCTGGATGGATGAGCAGGGTATTGATGTTGAGGTATTGCTCACATTATCACAGTTATACTGCAATGGATATAGTCGCCATGATGCCTTTGATGTAGTGCGCTTTCAGAATGATTACCATGCGTCAATCCAGCAAATGCACGCTGACCGTTTTGTGGCAGGTTTTGTGTTGCAACCTTTATACCTGGATGACGCCCTGCAGGAGATGGAGCGTTGTGTAAATACGCTGGGTTTGCGGGTTTTGTGCCTGCCATCACATTTTCTGAATCAAGAGGGTCAATGGACTGCTATTGCAGATGCATCGACGGTGCCATTGTTTGAACTAGCCAATGAATACAAGTTGGCAGTGGAAATCCATCCCTACAATGCGGAGGAAATTGTAGCACTGCAGGACAAATTCTGGAGGTTCCACCTCATCTGGATGTGTGCCCAGACAGCGGATGCCTGGCATTTTTTCAGTCTTCTTGATTTTCCGGATCGATTTCCGGATGTCAGGACTTGTTTTGCCCATGGCAATCAATTTGGCATAGTCGGGCAGGGCCGAAGAAGGAAGGGTTTTTATGGTCGTCCTGATCTGTTTGTCGGCGCTAAGGATCCTGCCAACGAATCGTCGTGGAAAAACGTGTACTTTGACTCCATTGTTCATGATGCACTTTCGTTTGAAATGCTCGTTCGGAGGGTGGGGGCAGCACAGGTAGTTGCAGGTCTTGACGACCCTTATCCTCTTGGAGAAATGCCCGACCAGTTTGGGTGCTATCCGGGCAAGGTGATTGATGATGCTCTGGAATCAGGAGTCATCTCGGAAGAGGAATTAAAATCAATCTGGCATAGCAACGTCAGGTCCTGGCTGTTTGGTGAATGAAATCTGATGGCGTACCTTTACAAAAAAAATCTATGATTGACCCCACACTGGAATATGCACTTGAGCAGGACAAAAGTGATGTGCTTGCAGGGTTCAGGGATTGTTTTTACATCCCTTGTGTGAATGATACACCGTCCGTTTATCTGTGTGGTAATAGTCTGGGCCTGATGCCAAAACAAACGCGGGAATATGTAGAACAGGAGCTCGAGGACTGGCAGAAGTTGGGTGTTGAAGGGCATTTGCATGCCAGAACGCCCTGGTTGCCGTATCATGAATTTTTGAGCCCTTCCATGGCTGAGGTTGTTGGTGCTATGCCTTCCGAAGTAGTAGTCATGAATAGTCTTACCGTGAATCTGCATCTGATGATGGTCAGTTTTTATCGACCGTCCGGCAAAAGAAACAAGATTCTCCTGGATTATTCGCCCTTTCCGTCTGACAGGTATGCCGTTGCATCTCAACTTCGGTTTCACGGCTATAATCCGGACTCCAATCTTATTGAACTAGCACCGGCGGCTGGCAGTGACTATGTGAGTTTGGAGTCTATTCAGAAAATTCTGGATGAGCAAGGCGATGAAATCGCCCTGGTTCTGATTGGAGGGGTGAATTATTATACAGGGCAAGCTTATGATATTGCAGCCATAACACATATGTGTCATGCTTCTGGTTGTCTGGTGGGTTTTGATCTGGCGCATGCAGCAGGCAATCTTTTGCTTAGTCTTCATGACGATGGACCAGATTTTGCCTGTTGGTGCACCTATAAGTACCTGAATTCGGGCCCGGGTAGCTTGTCGGCGTGTTTCATTCATGAGCGCCACCATGGCAGAAGTGATCTGCCCCGGTTTGAAGGCTGGTGGGGACACGACAAGCAACGTCGGTTTCTGATGGAAGACCGGTTTATGCCGATTCACACGGCAGAAGCCTGGCAATTGAGCAATCCTCCGATTCTGTCGATGGCGGCGATCCGGTCATCACTAGACCTTTTTGCCAAAGCGGGAATGCCTGCACTGCGAGAAAAGTCGGTCCGGCTCACAGGCTTTTTGCTCCGGCTTTTACAGGAATTGGGAGAAGATACTTGTAGGGTAATTACCCCGCTGAATGTACTGGAAAGAGGCTGTCAGGTGTCAATCCAAATGCGCAGACCTGACAAGCGACTTTTTGAATTCCTTTCTGGTGAAGGGGTCATTGCCGATTGGCGTGAGCCTGACGTGATACGTGTAGCGCCCGTTCCTCTGTATAATACATTTGAGGATGTCTGGAGATTTTACCTGATTTTCAGGAAGGGAATAGAGACAATATCTGCCTAAATTTAACAAATACAATACTCATGAAGCCAGTAAAAATTACGCAAATTGACATCATTCCTGTGCAGATCCAGCTGCATGAGCCCTTTGTAATTTCCAAGGGTGCGTTGACACATGCCCGCAACACAATAGTGCGCATCCATTGCAGTGAAGGGTTGTACGGTGTGGGTGAATGCTGCCCCTATCGTTCTATTCACGGGGAGACTCAAGCGGGAACTGTCGCTTTTGCTAAGGATCTTGCGGAAGCATTACTGGGTGCGGATCCGCGTCATATACACAGGCACGTTGCCTTAATGGACAGGATGATCGTAGGCAATGCATCCGTTAAGGGAGCTTTTGATATGGCTTTGTACGACCTGTCTGCCAAGCTAAGTGAGCTTCCATTGTACAAGTACTTGCACGGAGACAGGGTCAAGGCAATATACACCGATAATACTGTCAGTTTGCTAGACAAAGAAAAAATGGCAGAAAAGGCAGTCAAATTTCAGGAAATGGGCTTTCCGGTCCTGAAAATCAAGTTGGGAGAGAGGGGTGTAACCAAAGACGTGGCAAGGATGGAATTGATTCGTGCGTCTGTGGGGCCGGACTTGCCTTTGCGCATTGATGCCAACCAGGGATGGAATTACCTGGATGCTCTACGTTCACTGGAGGCAATGAAAGACCTCAATATTGAGCATTGTGAGGAACCGGTACAGGCCGGAAATACAGAAGATCAAGCCAGGCTGACTGCACATAGTCCCATTCCATTGATGGCCGATGAATCTGTCTTCAGTCCGCGCGACGCATCCAGAATTGTATCCTGTCAGGCAGCACATCTTTTCAATATCAAGCTTGGAAAGTCCGGAGGGATTTGCACCTGGCCACGGTGCCGATTTTGACCCTGCATTTCTGAAACGGTTTGATATGATCACGGTACAGTAGCAAAGAGTACTTTCATTGATCGCTTTTCTGCCCGATTTCTTTCTTATTTCGCCACAAATCCTCATCTTTAGCCCTGAATGACAGACGAATTTTTTATAAATTAAAAGATCGATTTAATGAAAAAAATCGGAATATTATTTGGCAAAGAAAACACTTTTCCTCCGGCATTTGTTGAGAGAATCAATGAAAAAAAACCGAAGGGCATTGTAGCTGAAGCAGTGCAGATTGATGTGCTTGAGCAGGGTGAGGCTACTGAGTATGCAGTGATTGTTGACAGGATTTCGCAGGATGTACCTTTTTACCGCGCTTACCTGAAAAATGCGGCATTAAACGGAACAGCGGTCATCAATAATCCTTTTTGGTGGAGTGCTGACGAAAAGTTTTTCAATAATTGTCTGTCGACAAAAATTGGAGTACCCGTGCCCAAGACAGTGCTATTGCCATCGTATGAGCGCCCAGACGACACTTCTGAGCAATCTTTCCGAAATCTCAAGTACCCCACGGACTGGAACCGGATCTTTGATACAATTCAGTTTCCTGCATACATGAAACCATTTGCAGGAGGGGGATGGAAAAATGTTTATAAGGTCAATGATGCTGCCGATCTTTGGCGTAAGCATTCAGAAACCGGGCAGTTGGTGATGATGCTGCAGGAGGAGATTGTTTTTGAGCATTATTTCCGTTGTTACTACCTGTCTGGTGACAGGGTGCATATCATGCCGTATGAACCTCGAAATCCCCACCATTTGCGGTATGTCGTTGACAATCCCACTAAGGATAAAAAATTGCTTGCGACAGTCAGAGAATATACGATTCGCCTGTGTCAGTCTTTAGGCTATGATTTCAATACTGTCGAATTTGCGGTCAGAGATGGAATTCCTATTGCCATAGACTTCTGCAACCCTGCTCCGGATGCTGACGTCGCCTCCGTAGGCCAGGCCAATTTTGACTGGATTGTCGAAAATGCGGCAGAAATGGCTATCGAAAAAGCTAAAAAACACAAAGAGGGTCAAATGAATCTGACGTGGGGCCGGTTTGTGAGTGATATTTTTTCATAAGACTCTGCAACTACCTCTGTATTAGTTAGATTCCCAAACCAATCGTCCATATGATGGATCCAAAGCTCAAACTCGCCATACTGGATATGAATGCAGGCAAACCCAATCAGGGAATGCGTTGTATTCGTGACATTGTTTCTGTATATGAATCAGTTTTTGACATTACCGAGTTTGATGTCCGCCAGCATTGTGAGTTGCCCGATCTAAGTTTTGATGTGTACATCTCCAGTGGAGGTCCTGGCAATCCGCTGGAAGGTGACGGTGTCTGGGATATTGCTTGGTACAAATGGCTCTCAGAGGTCTGGGAGTTTAACCAGTCTGATGCACCTGATAAAAAATATGTCTTTTTTATCTGTCACTCCTTTCAAATGGCCTGCCACTTTTTTTCTCTCGGAAGTCTGACGAAGCGGAAATCCACTTCTTTTGGTGTCATGCCTGTGCATCATACAGAGGCAGGATTGACCGACTCTCTGCTGTGTGACTTACCCAATCCGTTTTTTGTGGTGGACAGTCGTGATTATCAGTTGATACAGCCCGATCTTGACGTGTTTCGGCAACATGGAGCCACCATTTTGGCCCTGGAAAAGATTCGGACCCATGTAGAGTATGAGCGAGCCATTATGGCGGTTCGTTTTTCGGAGGAAATCGTAGGCACACAGTTTCATCCTGAGGCA
>JAJTEZ010000069.1 GCA_021298335.1 Saprospiraceae bacterium
ATTCAGAAACCTCTTCAACCAACTGGCAACCAAAGAAACGGTCATCCGCTCCGGACAGTTGTTTGAAAACAACCTGGAAATTTCCAACCAGGCGTTCCGTTATGAGCAACGCAGCATTTTCTCCAGCCAGTTGAGCGGAACCCATGAACTATCCGCAAAGACCAGATTAAAATGGATCGGTGGTTTTGGTTATACCAAACGTGTGGAACCCGACTTCAGACGCTTTACCTCTTCTCGCCAGGCGGGTACCGAAAATGCTTTCCGCATGGACCTGCAGCAATTTGAATCACCGACGCTACAGCAAGCCGCTCGTTTCTGGTCAAATATGGATGAATTTGTCATCACTGGAACCCTGTTTGCCGAAAAGGTCCTCGGAGAGAAAAACAGCGACAGCGAAAAAAATATGACGCTGAAAGCGGGTTTGTACAGTGAATATAAAGACCGATACTTTAAGGCGAGATGGTTTGGTATCGTCAATCCAAACAGGGTAGGGGCAGACATTACCGGACTCTCCCCAGAGCAGTTTTTCAGCACAGACAACTTGCGATCCTCGCGAGTATTTTACTCCGAAGGAACAAATTTTGACGACAAGTATACCGCACAGAATATCATGAATGCCGCTTATGCAAGCTTTTACTGGCCTGTCACTGAAAAGTTACAGACGACAGTGGGCATTCGAGGTGAACTTAATCAGCAGTTGCTCCAAAGCAGGGAGAGAGGCGGCGGGCAAAAAGTCGATGTTGACAATCTCGTATTCAGTCCTATGCCATCGTTCAATGCCACCTACCACCTGACTGACAAAAACATTTTCCGACTGGGCTATGGCACAACAGTCAACAGACCCGAATTCCGAGAGCTGGCACCGTTTACGTATTACGACTTTAACTTCGACGTTTCCCGCCGAGGAAATAAAAATATCAAAACCGCAACCATCCACAATTTCGATCTGCGTTATGATTTCTACCCTTCCAAAGGCGAGTTGATTACTGTGGGGGCCTTTTACAAGAAATTTGTTAACCCGATAGAAGCAGCCGTTTTTTATAATGGCAGTACCGTCGCCTTCACTGTGGCCAATTCACAATCTGCAGAGTCTTATGGTGTGGAAGTGGAAGTCCGCAAAAATATTACCCCTGAATTGATGGTGTTGTTCAATGCCTCACTGATTCAGAGTAGCGTAGTAGTGAGTGGTCTTAGCGATTACAGCAGATATCTACAAGGGCAGTCCCCTTATTTGATCAATGCAGGATTATTCTATACGATTCCTGATCATAATATTCAGGCAAACATCCTGTACAATGTTGTAGGTCAGAGGATTTACGTCATCGGTGACAATGTGCTGAGTTCCAATGTCTTTGAAATGCCACGACATGTGATCGATGCCAACCTGACCAAAACATGGGGGAACGTAGAAGTAAAAGTAGGTGTGCAGGATTTGCTCAATCAGCCGTTCCGACTGATCCAGGACACTGATCGCGACAACAAAGTCACCGATAATGATGGGATTTTCCAGAAATTCCAGCGTGGTTCAAATTACTTTGCCACAGTCAATTACAGATTTTAAGAATCACCAAATATGTTTGAAACATGAAATTCTCTCTGAAATCATTTTTATTTATGCTGATCGCAGCTTCGTTAACATTGGTTTCCTGTAACCGTGAAGACGATACGGGGGCTACTCTGACCATCGAGCCGGGTACAGTTATCAAAGGTGACAAGGCTACTAAGGCCACCCTGATCATCAAGCCGGGAGCTAAACTGATTGCGGAAGGTACACAGTCAAAGCCCATCGTATTTACTTCCAACCAGCCTAAGGGAAGCCGCAATTATGGTGACTGGGGTGGAGTAATCATGCTCGGCAATGCAAAAGTCAACAAAACACCTGCTACAATTGAGGGTGAAAATATTTCAACTTTCGGAGGTGCTGATGATAACGACAATTCAGGTATTCTGAAATATGTGCGCATCGAGTTTGCGGGAATCGCCTTCGAAACTGACAAGGAAGTAAACGGCCTGACAATGGGTGGAGTCGGCAAAGGAACTACCATCGACTATGTACAGGTTTCCTTTACTGGTGACGACGGCTTTGAGTGGTTTGGAGGTACGGTCAATGCCAAGCACCTTGTTTCTTTTAAAAACCTGGATGACGATTTTGACACTGACTGGGGATATTCCGGACTGGTGCAGTATGGTCTTTCATTCCGCGACCCTAAGGTTGCTGACCAGTGCAGTTGTTCAGATTCTAACGGATTTGAGTCTGACAATGATGCTGCAGGCTCAGAGGCTCAGCCACAGACTAGCTGTAAATTTGCAAACATGTCCATCATCATTGCTGATGGTACCCCTGATGCAAAATTCAGATCAGCTTTCAGACTCCGCAGAAACTCTGCATTGTCAGTATATAATTCAGTAGCAGTTGGTGCTTTCCCTAAGGGAGGTTTTGAGTTGGGTGATGCAGCCACTCAGGCAAACTTTGTCAACGACAAATCTGACTTCAGAGGTCTGATCCTTGCTGGAATGACAAAAGGAATAGTAGCAGGTGATGAGGCTAAATTGAAGGATGCAGCCAGAAAAAATCAGTTCGGTGTTGATCCTGCAACTTTGGGATTGAATGCAAATTACAAAGCAGCCACAGGAAAACCAGGTCTACTGCCAGCTGCAGGTTCGATTCTGTTGAATGGAGGTGTTTCTCTTCCTGCAGGTTTTGAAGCTACGACTGCGATCGGAGCGTTCAGCACCATCGACTGGACGGAAGGATGGACCAACTGGGATCCACAAAATACAGATTATTAAGAAATATACGATTCACGTTTTATTTTCTGTTGGGGGTATCCGAAAGGGTTCCCCCTTCTTTTTGGCCTGAATTATTCTGAAAGAATGATTTCAAGGGGAAGGTGGTCTGAAAGCGCTTTTCGTTTATTTGGCAGCATGAAACAGTCTTCTCCTTTCATAAAATCGATGACTCTGGAAGATTTGTAACGAAGTAATGGCAGTCTGTAAAAGATGTTGTCTTCCTCGCTGCTGAGGTAGAATCCTTCTTTACAGTTTGTTTTTAAAGTGGTTTTCTCTCCATTTACAACGGGGTGAAATCCTTTTATTTTCAGCGCATCAAAACAAGGATGATCCTGGCTTAGATTAAAGTCTCCAAGCCATAGAATATTTTTGTCCCGATAGAAATCAAGCTGGGATGTGATGGCACTGATTTCCTCCATTTCAGCATCACTTTCGTCTTCATGCGTTCGTGAGTGGTAGTTAATCACCACAATTTCAGACTGGTACGCTTTAAAAATACCTACATATGGTTCTCTGTGTACGGCAGCATCTACAGCCTTTAATAAAAAAGGGCGGTCTTTGATTGTAATTCGCGAGCTTTTCCATAAAAATGCATATCTCTCCCTGATATGCGAATTGGGCGATTGTGTCGGGTCACTGATGCGGTAGTCCCAGTTCTGACCATTCCTGGTTAGAGCTGTGGCAAGCCTTCCTACCGCTTGGGCACCACCTGGATGTCCGGCTACCACCTCCTGGATACAGATGATATCTGCAGTTTTTAAAATTCCGGCAATCTGTTCAATTTCTTGATCGTTTCGGCTTTGTCCAAAATCTCTGATATTCCACGAAATCACTTTGATTTCAGGGGATTGAGGCTGTGTTTTTCCAACGAAAGAAAACAGGAGGGCTGCAAAAAAGACGAGATACCTGGTGTGCAAAGGAATTTTTCTATCTAAAAAAATCAAATGCATGCCTGATTGAATTGGGCGAGATTTTTCTCCTTGGTAGCATCCATGATCAGAAAAAAGTCGATGAATGTCCAGATGCCGCAACCACCCAATGTCAATAATTTTCCTAAACCCAGGCCAATATCTCCGATCAGAAAACGATCAATGCCAAAAGTGCCGGCGACAATAGATACGACCAGCATCATTGTTGGATCTTTGAGGGATAACGTCTGTAGTCGAAACCAACGGGATTCATCCATTTGCAGTAATCGATCGCGTAGAAAGGGTATGTGATGGCTTGCGTAAAACTTCCCACTGGTCAGAAGGTACAGGTCAGCTTGTTGTGTTTCCAATTTTTTTATTTTTTCAACGCGAATGATACCATCATAGTTCTCTTGGATATTGAAAAAATCAAGTGAGCTAGATGACGAATTTGGAGTACTGGCTAAGGGCAGATAGTTACATTCACGTTTGTTTACATATATTTCGAATTTTCTACCTTTCAGATTAAGAACTTCTTACATCCGATGCTAACGCATGTTTACCATTAAGTCGTGCAAGAGATAGCGGACTTAAATCAAAAACAGGGAGGTACTTTTTCAATGGCTTATCCATTTCAAAATCAGGTATCGTCTCAAGAAAATCTGAAAAATGGGCCTTGAGCACGATTTCGAGGTGTGAAAGTGGAGGACTTTCACAAAAGACATCGCCAAAATGAAAGAGAATTCCTTTTTTTTCTGTTTCTCTCCACACCTGCATGTGATCTGCCCAATAGCTGCGAATTTCGGTGAGGTATTGTCTGAGTTTTGATGGTTGTCCCATCAGAAGGTAAAACCAGAATTTATATGCCAGATATCTGGCACTAATATGAAGGCTGAATTGGTGCATCTGATCCAGAGGAAGTTTGTTCTTTTGGTATAACAGTTTTCCGACTGCGAGTGCTTCCTCTTTTCTTTTTTGGATATAATAATGACGGAACAACAAACAATTGCCGAATAGATAATCGTGTCCTAATCCTTCTCCTTTTCCGGGTCTGGCTGAAGAGGTGAAGTACTTTATACCATTTTCATAGTCCTGCAATAAAAAATTCTGGTCTGCCATCATTTCAAAAAAACACGTTCGTATCAATGGCAGCCGATGTGCATGTCGGAAAAACCTATCATTGCCATTGGGATTATCTGCCAGCGCCTGGTAGATTTCATAGCCGAGGCGCTGTCCAAGTTCAGGATCTACCGGAAAGGTAAATTGAGATGCATAGGTCAAAACCGGTTTTAGCTGGTTCTGATGAATGCAAATTTTAATCAGGGAATCAATCGGTTGACTGCTCAACGAGATATCATTGGTCAAAACATCTAGCTTTTCAGCCTGTGAGGCCCTGATTTCAAAATCATGCCAGTCCTTAAAGTTACAATATTGGGCAAGTACATCCAGCGTATGAACATAGGGGGTGGTGGGTTTCGGGTGAAGAAATACGCGGTAGATTGTACTCACGGAAATCTTCCTTTTTAGCTTCGATTCGATGATCGAGCTCAATCTGACACAATCTGCCTTGGATGTGATGGGCACTGACGCCCGAAGACCGATATGATTTCTTAAAATATCAATGACCTTCGGGCTTACTCGATGGAGTGGTTTTGGCATAGCTGTAATTTCTACTGTTTGTTTTCATCAAATTCATTGCTACAATATCGTTTTCATCAACAGTTGAGGGTACAATCGCCTGCTCAAAAATATACTAAAATTTTACAACTTTCAAAGAAAAACAGGTTCAAGTAAGTTCAAGTTCAGTTTGACTTATATATAGTATTATAAAATAATGTATAATACACTGTAAAACAATTAATAAGAACGAATTAATGAGTGACCTAAGCATTGTCTCACCTGCCTGCAAGCCACAAGGACAGGCGACTGGAAGGAAAATGAGCAGTCATGAACGTCAGAATGATGTAAAGTAATGTCATGTAATTATCTGAAATACAATAAAATATGTATTACCATTGAGAAAAACGTTCGTTTCTTACACCATTGGATGACACCTTTTGTAAGGTGCCCGCCCTAGCAGTTCAGATTCCATTATATTCGCGTGGAAAAATTATTTTTACTTATGGAAATCAAATCATCTTCCCGGAGGATGAACGGAAATTACTTGTGTATTTTGTGCTTTATTTCAAGTGCCTGTACCCACAGATGAACCATTGCTCATTGAAGTATGGAGCGATGTGGTGTGCCCTTTTTGCTACATCGGCAAAACAAATCTGGAAAACGCCCTGAAACAGTGGAGGCCCGATGCAAATGTTCAAATCAGCCTGAAAAGCTATTTGTTGAATCCGGATCTCAAAACAGATACGCTGAGGCCATTCGATGCGTATCTTGCCGAAATAAAGGGATTGGAGGTCAGTGATGTCAGACGAATGAATCAGCGGGTCACACAAATGGCACAACAGGCAGGCCTGGAATTTCACATGGAACAAATAGTCCTCGCCAACGCATTCCGGGCACACCAGCTGTTGAAATTTGCAGCTTCATTTGGCAAACAGAGCGAAGTGCTCGGAAAACTATTTGCTGCCAATTTTTCCGAAGGCAAAAATATTGATGACCCAACGCTTTTGGCCAGCGTTGCGGAAACTTCGGGACTGAGCAGTCCGGACTTTCAACAGGCAGTCCAGTCCGGGAGATACATTCCGGACATCAATTCTGATATGGAGGAAGCTCAGCGCCTGGGAATCAGCAGTGTACCTTATTTTGTCTTCAACAGACAGTTTGCCATCGGCGGAGCACAGGAAACAGCTGTTTTTCTGAAGTTTTTACAAGAAAAATTTCATTGAAGAGCCTCAACCCAGTCTATGGATCAATGCTACATGTTGGGGATACATTGCTGCTAATTTTTCTTTTTCAACAAAGGCAAAATCTGCAAAATCAAATCCAGGACTCACCACACAGCTCACCAGGGAAAATGTATTTTCTTTCGATGGTTCTGCCGCAAAAATTGTTCCTGCCGGAAGATGCACGATTGGTTGTTCCACGCTCGTTTTATGCACGGGACAACCAACTGAATAGGATGAATAATCCCCGTTTTTGTGAAAAACATGCAATAACATCGGACAACCATCATGGTAAAACCATAATTCATCCGACAATAAAGTATGCCATTTGGATCTCTGCCCAGACTTTAACAGATATAAAATCGAAGTCGATAACGGACGATCCCGTTTCTCAGCAGAATCTTTTGAATGCCAAAATTCAACGTGACTGAATGTAGAGGCAAAATACCCCCCTTCCGGATGAGTTTCCATTCTAAAGCGTTGAATATAAAATTCAGGTTTTGCGATTTGTTCCATCAGGTAAAGTTAATAGATTCTTCTCTCATTTTTCGTATAAGTACCGAATCATCTCGCGACATGAGCGGAATCATGATTGCCTGGCTTTATCCGCTATAATTTTGGTACCGGTTGGAATTCCTGGGTGTATGCTCTGTGAATTTCTTCTTATTGTAAAAGTAAAATTATTCAATCACTATCTAAATCAATGATCATGAATGTAAATGTCCCGGTACTACATGGCGAAGAATTGCTACAATTATTACAGGAAAAAGGAAAATTGTGTGTTTCCATTATCTTACCGACTCACCGTGTCTCAGCAGACAGGAAAATCGACAAGTTTCAGATGGAAAAAGCGCTCGATATGGTGCGTCAGGCACTAAAGGTCAAGTATAATGAGGAGGAGTACGGGCCGCTTCTGAAAAAACTGGAAGTGTTGAGTGACACGGTTGATTATAATCACAATCTGGAAGGTTTGGGTTTGTATGTGTCTGAAGATGTGGAAATGATGGTCAGATTTCCGTTTCACGTTGAAGAAAAAATCATGGTTGGTGATAACTTCGAAATCAGGGATCTGTTGCAATACACACAAATTACAAAGCCCTATCTGGCTCTGATGGTGTCTGAAAAACAGATTCGGTTGTTCAGCGGTAACGGCACGCCTCCAAAAGAAATCAGGGGAGAGGATTTTCCCATGGAATATACAGAGACGTATCTGTACAATACGCCCAGCAGGGGTTCTTCCCAGCCTTTCAATTCCCAGATGAGAAGTTTTGAACATGATAAGTCACACATGAATGAGTTGCGGCATAAGGCTTTCTTCAGGGCATCGGATGACTTGCTGAAACAATACATGATTCAGGAGCATGCGTCACTGGCTGAAATTGGAGAACTTATTACAGAAGTGCTGCAGAAGGAATTGAAGCACAAGATTGCTTGTCTGATTGACGAGTTCAGGGAAAAAATTGGAGAGGGAAGAGGAGTAGCCGGGATTCAGGAGGTATGGTCAGTCGCCGGCGAAGGACGCGGCTGGAAACTGATTGTGGAGAAAGATTATAAAGTACCTGGTTTTGTGAGGGATGACAATCCGAATTTTCTGCTTCTGAAACCCGTTGCTGAATCTCATAAGACACTGGCTGATGCGGTGGATGACATTATGGAAGAAATACTTCGAAAGGGAGGAGAGGTGTACATAGCAGAAAATGGAGAACTGACTGAATTTGACAAAATGATCTTGATCACCCGATTTCAGTAAAAAAGTTGAATTATAAATATTTAATTTCTTAATATATAAGTTTTTGGTCATTAAGTGATGTAAATCGTGATTTACTCAAAAATGTATTTTCGTGTAATTGTGTGCTTGATGTACAAGTTTTGTTTACATTTACTATTATTCTCTGTAGATTATTATGAAGATATTGATTTACAGGTATATAATTAATATTTTTCGCGGAAAAGCATGTTCTCGTTTCGATTCATTTTTTTTATTTTTTTTAAAAATGAACCAGAATAACAGAAAATTTAGCGGAAAAAAAATGTAAAATCCATCGCAGAAAATATTTTATTTTAACATGTTATATTTAATTATATACATAACTGTTAAATTAAATAGTAATTGTAAGCAACAACATTTGTGTATTATTAAACATCAAATCACCATGAAACGAAAATCCATCACGTTTACTGTCCTATTTGCAAGCATTTTTTGTTTGACTTCATTGACCGCCCAAAATGAAAAAGTCAGCATTCAGGGTACATTAAAAAATGCAAATGGTACCTCTGTAGATGACGGAACATATTCTGTAACCTTCAAGCTGTATAATGATGAAACAGCAGGCAATACAGTATGGACGGAGGTAGCTACTGTTGAGGTAGCAGGAGGTATCTACAGCCATAACCTTGGGTCCGTGACGCCACTTCCCCCATCAATCTTTGCCCAAACCTTATACCTTGGCGTTAGGATAGGTACATACGAACTAACACCACGAACCGAACTTACGTATGCCCCGTACGCCCTTTCGGTGGGTTTTGCCCAGAAAGTCGTATGCTCCGGTGCAGTGGGTGATGTTAAATATTCAATACTGAACCCCACCCAATTTGCCGCTGAAAATGGCACTTGCTGGGTGCCCATGGATGGAAGAGCACTCGCTGCAACGGATAAACTACGTACGATCACAGGACTGACTGCACTTCCGAATGGGGGCGGTATGTTTTTGCGTTCCCAGGAATTTTCCAATAGTGCTAACAATGACCCTGGCCGAACGTCAGCATCTGCCATCGCACAATCGCAGAGTTTTGAAATACAAGGACATAACCACACGGGAACAACCAATAATGATGGAGCGCATTCACACACCGATAACGAGGCTTCTTTAACAACTGCTGCTCAATCCACCGCTGTAAGTGTCACCTTAGGGGGTAACGGGTGGTCTTGGAACAATGATGGTGGAGAAGCTAATGTTAGGCCAGGAGGCAGTGATCATACGCATGCTTTTACCACAAATTCTACTGGCGGTACAGAAACCCGCCCCATAAACCTGAACTTCTGGATTTACATCAGAATCAATTGATCCTACACTACTACTCATCAATCAACTTAAAAATGGCCATTTTATGCTTTATAGGTATATACATATTTGGGCCACTGTAGTTTTTTTGCTACAGTGTATGATCGTGTCCGGACAAGTAGAGACAGACTGCGACCCTTCTGCTAATCTCCCGGTCACTCAAGGTGAAGTGCTATTTAACTATGGAAGCTCAACCAATGCCTTTTCCTTCCGAAACAGATCAAGTTTTACCATAGGACAGCCCTATGTGGGTAGTGGCTTGTCTCAGAAGTATACTTCGCAAACCGGCTTTTGGGCCCGGTTTTTGCTTCCGCCTCAGGCGCCGAATCTCCGGGTAAGCCAGGGCGATTTTCCCGACAGAATTTTACTCAGGTGGGATCTCGACCCGCTCAGTGCTCCTGTTGATATTAGTTATGTCGTTACACGGGATGGTGCCTTCCTCGCAGAAGTAGACAAAGGCATTTTTCAGTTTATTGATTTTAATATACAGGCAGGCGAGTTTTACGAATACGGAGTGTATGGCCGAAACCAGTTTGGCAATGGCAAAGTTGGCAAAGGCATCGGCTTTGTCAGTCCGAATGGCGTCGTTTCCGGTAAGGTCGAAACCTTTAGCGGTAATCCTGTACCCGGAGCTGTTGTAAAATTAACGCCTTCCACAAACCAGTCGCTGACGTTTGACGGGGTAACAGATTATATATGTATTACCGACCATCCCAATATGCCCACAGATATGCTCACTTTGAGCGCCTACGTTAAAATCGGGTCCGGATATAATCGAAGCGGCATTCTCGATCTGGGAAGTGACCTGAATAAAAATGCATGGATTCTCACTACCCCTTCCACCAAAGGCAAAGGGGTGGTAGTAGGTATTGGTACAGGAACGGCAAAAGTTGAAATTGAACACGAATTTGTCACCGATCCTGATGGCTGGCACCAGGTTTCCTGTGTGTATGCCGGGGGAAGAATTTTGTTATATGTTGATGGCGTGTTTGTATCCTCTGCAGTAGGAACAATCAGCAACCAGGATGCATTGTTTACAATAGGTACCAGAAGAAATCAGGACGGATTTTTTACCGGCAACATCGATGATGTGCGCATTTACAACCGACCGCTCACCAGCACTGAAATCCTGATGAAAAAGGATATCACAGAATCAAAATCAACCACAGGCCTCGTCGCCTACTGGAAATTTGATGAAGGCATGGGGTTGAAAGTATTTGATATTACAAACAACGACATCCACGGCTACCTGCGCGGCCCCTCATTTTCGTCCGATGCCCCGGCGATAACCAATGCGGCAATTACTGACGTATCCGGATTTTATGCTATCGAGGGAGTCAATTACAGCAAGGTACAGCAGTTTAAGGCTACACCGTACAAGGCGTTTTATGCCAGAAATTCCCTCGAATTCAACGCGGCCTACCAGGCCTATGCCAACCTGACAGACTTTGATCTGCCGGACACAAATACGGTAGAAGTCATGGTTCACCCCTTCGATCTGACTACTCGCCAGACAATCCTCAATAAAGGTGCTGGCCAGTTTGAACTCTTCGTGGAGGGAGGCAATTTCAAGTTGACCCTAAATGGTGAAACAAAAACACTGGGTACAGCCACAGCGATATTCCAGCACCTGTCACTTGTGATTTCCAGTGCCTCCAATCAGGTGAAGTATTATAAAAACGGAACGCTCGTCACGACACTTTCCTATGCAAACACAGGAGGTAGCTGGACAGGCTCACCTTGGCAACTTGCAGCAAAGGGGACGACACCCACAAATTATTTTACAGGCCTCATTGATGAAGTGGCCTTCTATGACACCACACTCACCCAGGCTGTCATTCAGTTGAATGCAGCAAAGTTGGCATCCGGAGGCACAGATGTTGGAAATGGGAATTTGATATCCTACTTCTCACTTGATGAAGGAGAGGGAACTAAGTTATATGATTACGGTCCTTCATTAACCGGTTATGGTAGTCTAGTAAATGCCACATTCTCAAGCCTCGCGTACAATCAACAAACAACGGAGCACCAGTTTCGTCCCTCTGAAAGGCCGGTCACCATCAACCCCAGTACTACCGCCTCCCCGAATATTGATTTTGTAGATGAATCCACAGTCACCGTCAGCGGTGTGGTGCGTTTCGAAAATACATATTGCTACCAGGACAGCGTCGAAATCCTTGTAAATGGGCAATCTGCCTTTCCCCCCGTTTTTACCGATGAAAATGGCCGGTTTGTGGCAGATTTTGAACCTGGAAAATCATTTGTGCTGACACCTAAATTTGGGGACCACGTATTCTTTCCTGCTTTCTTTGAGGTACGGAAAATCAATCGTCCCATTGCCGGAGTTTTGTTCCAGAATCTGACCAAACGAGAAATCAAAGGCCAAATGGCCGGAGGCCATTGCAGATTATCCGTCATCCCTGAAGGAGCCATTGTGAAGGTAAAGGTGACGGCACTGAATGAATGTTTTTCCAGGGAAATTCAGTTGACAGAAGCGAATGGTAAATTTACGTTTTCAAACCTGCCCCCCATTCCTGTGGCCGTTGCTGTAACACAACATTCTCTTAGCCAGGTTTATAGCTTTTTCCAGACAAAGGGCGGTCAGGAAACGGATCTTCGGATGAAAGCCAAGGATACCATCGATTTTATTTACATTGCCCCTCCAAATGTATATGTTCAGCCATTTGAGGCCAATGGCTGCCCTGGAGGCACAGACGCCATGATCGACCAGTCTGGACCGGAGAATGGCTTTAAGAAATACAGTAATAACATCCGTGTGTATGAAAGTTATCCTGGTGGGGATTGTTATCTCGATAGCTTTACACTTGTCATCAACAACAACATTGCCGACAAAAACAATTCCGATACATTACAGGTAGGCACTTCTACCTACAAGCATTCGTATTGGGCCGGATTACCAAATATTGTGTCCCCCTACAAGAAATTTATTCAGGCGACAGCCATTGTCAACGGAGCCACCGCCACCGCACAGCAGGAAGTTGTCGTCTTAGGTAACCGTTCACGGGAATCAACTTTTACAACTGCCTCGCCCGCTATGCCTCTCATTATTCTTCGAGATCCGCCGGGCGATGCGTCCTTCTCCGAATTGGCAGAAGGAGCTACACACTGCCAGACCTGGAGTGACGCCTCATTTACAAACGATTCACGGTCCGTCAATGTCAATCTCGATTTAGGGACCAAAGTCATAACCTATGCCGGGTCACCCTTCGGCGGGGTAATCACAGAAAATGAACAGGTGGCTGAAACTGACGTATCTGCTTCGGCCGCTATGGGAATCAGCACCACAAAAACAGCTGAAGTCTGCGTAACCAACGATAAAATTTACACTACCTCTGGCGACGAACTTGTCCTGAATGGAAAAAGTGACCTGTATGTCGGGGCTGCCGTCAACTTTGAATATGGCGTCAACGATTCACTCTATTTTGATCTGGACATGTGCAATTTTCAGCTCAAACAAAAAATACGCGTGTGGCCCGACGGCTTCGGCACAAAATACGTGTACTCCGAATGGCAAATTGAAACAGACGTCATTCCGTCACTCGAGTTACTCGGAAAAGTGAACGATGCCAACAACTGGCGAAATATTGTAGAATACAACAAATCACTGAAGGAGGAGGCAAAGTTTGTCGAGAATATTTCGTTCGATGGTCTGGTGACATACACTCAGATTCAGCAGACAACCAAAAGTGACGCCCTGGAAATGACGTTTGATTTCATGTGGGAGGCCTCTTTTAATCAAAAACTCGGATTTGAAGTCTTTGACATAGGAACCACAGTGACTATGGGGATGAAACTAGCTGGTGGCGAGAAAACCACCCAGAGCGATGTCAATACAACAAGCCGCTCTGTCAGTTTTACCCTGGCAGATAATGACCCCAATGATAATTTTTCTATCGACATCCTCGATGATGCCGTTTTTGGTACTCCCGTTTTTAAACTCCGGGCCGGAGAATCCATGTGCCCCTGGGAACCAGGTACTCAGAACAGAGACGAGGTAGGTTTTTCTATAGATAAGCTCACGCAGGTGAATATCCCTGAAAATGAATCCGCTTTATTCGATCTCACGTGTACGAATCTGGGGCAGACAGGCAATGATATCTCGATTTATCAACTGGGGGAGGTAAATGGCACCAATTTAAACGGAGCTGTTGCTACAGTAAATGGAAACGAACTCCTAGGTTTTGCAAATCAATTTTTGCCAGGAGAACCAGTCCACTACACGCTTGAAGTGGCGAAACCGCAAATGGAATATTCAGTTCAGGGGTTGGGAATATTTTTCGCTTCCTCTTGCCAGTATGAACATTCCAAGTCGCTTGGATACGACCTCGCAGCCCCATACAGACCAAATCCTCCACAAAACACCGCATTTTATAAGACGCAGGACCTGAAGAAATTTTACAAGGAATATAATCTTAACATAGAATGGGTGGAGCCCTGCAGCCCAATTGGTATTAGTGATCCAATGCAGGACTGGGTTCTGACCCCGGCTGATGGAAATATCCTTTTCATTACCTTGAACGATTATATTTATGATGACCCTGATCTGGATATTGTGCGGGTACAATACAGACGAACAGGCGGCGATGGGTCGTGGATTAATATTGCCGAACTGCCCGCTTCAGAATTTGCACAACCCCAGAATCAGTTATTTAAAATTGTACAGTGGGACATGACAGAATTGAGTGATGCTGCGTATGAAATTCGTGCAATTACCCAGTGTAAAGATGTTTCACTTAGTCCGGGAATTTCAGAAGTGATTAAGGGTAGGAAGGAAACCAAGCCCCCTGGTCTATTTGGCACTCCTGAACCTGCAGATGGTGTACTGGCACCTGGTGATGAAATTTCAATTGAGTTTTCCAAGAGAATCAATTGCAATAAGGTATTTCAGGCTGATGGCATAGGCACCAACATCAATATCAATAACGTTGCACTTCTCGATATCACCAATGGCAGTACACTGGTGGATGCAATCATTGCCTGTAAAGACGAAAAAATTGTCATAACTCCAAATGTAGCCAATCAGTTTATTGAAAACCACACACTGCGTGCAATTGTAGATGATATCGAAGATTTCTACGGAAACAAAACCGACCGAATTGAATGGGAGTTTCTTGTAAACCGCTCTTCGTTGTACTGGCATGGAGGAGCTGTTGATGAAGTTGTGCTGGAAGGCAATGAATTGACTGTGACAAGAGAAATCAGGAATCAATCCGGTTATACAACAGATTTTTCTTTTCCTGATGTACCCGATTGGATGGACATTTTCCCTCGTGAAGGATCAGTCACTCCTGGAAACGGCCAGGTTGTACGATTTACCTTCCCGGCAGACCTGATAAATGGTTCGTACCACACGACGCTCAATTTTGAAACCGTCGATGGTATGGCGCCACTGGAGGTAGACCTACGCGTCAAATGTGCCGAACCAAACTGGACTGTAAATCCTGCAGACTACTCATACTCCATGAATATGACACTTCAGGTGGATGTGGAAGGAACTGTGTCCACTGACCGCCTTGATATCGTTGGCGCATTTGTCGATGGCCAGCTTCGGGGAATGGGCTATGTAGAGTATAATTACTATTTGGACAAGCATCTGGTTTTCCTGACTGTTTACAGCAATCAGGCGACAGGTGAAACAGTTGAATTCCAGGTATGGGATGCCTCTGATTGTCTCCTTTTCGGTGAAACAATCGAATCCTTCCCGTTTGTGTCTGATGATATCATAGGTTCGCCGCTCGAGCCAGAAGTGATCCACACAAATAATATGTTGTTGACCAAGGTCTACATAAATCCGGGCTGGAACTGGATCTCCTATAATGTAAACCTCCTGAATCCCGGTATCAACAGCGCACTTTCCTCACTGACAAATCCGCAGGGAGGCCTCATTAAGAGCCAGACAGCATTTAGCACCCATTCCACATTTGTGAATGGCTGGGTAGGAAACCTTTCTACGCTATCTCACCTGACCATGTACCAGTACAATTCTCAACAGTACGATTCATTGACTATGGTCGGTATGCCAGTGTTAGCTACCACACCAATGCCGGTGGTAGCTGGCTGGAACTGGATTGGTTATTTGCCTACACGAGGTATGGCTGTCAACGATGCCCTTCAGTCCCTCACACCACTTAATGGCGATATTGTTAAGAGCCAGACCAGTTTCGCCCAATATGTGGCTGGACTTGGTTGGGTAGGAAACCTCGGCTTTTTATCTCCCACCAAAGGATATTTGCTCAAGCTTACGAATCCAGGCATCTTATCGTATCCGGATCCGAAGAGTCTGAATGCCATTTCTGGAGACGTCTTAAAAAACACTACAGCCTCTTCAGAGTCCCTTGTGCGCACAGCGCCGGAGGGTGAAACAGTGAACTCTTGGTCTCCATCAGCCGTATGGACTTTTAACCCGGGAGAGTTTGAATACAGTATGAACCTGATTGCTTTGGTTAGTGCCGATGGATTGCCCAACATACTGCAGGCAGGTGATGAGGTAGGGGCTTTTGTAGGAAATCAGGTCCGCGGAACGAGTCAGCCGGTGTATATCGCGCCGCTCAATGCATACCTCCTTTTCCTGACTGTGTACAGCAATGAGGTAAATCAACCGATTACATTCAAATATTACAGCAAGGCGGAAGATAAGATTTATCAAGTATCCCAGTCGATGCCGTTTGTCATCAATCAGTTGTCCGGTACCGTCGAACAGCCATTTGTGCTGACACTTGGCCA
Source organism: Saprospiraceae bacterium (assembly GCA_021298335.1). Taxonomy (GTDB): domain Bacteria; phylum Bacteroidota; class Bacteroidia; order Chitinophagales; family Saprospiraceae; genus OLB9. Next base: position 16,345 of record JAJTEZ010000069.1, read on the forward strand.
GGTATCCTCTACCGAAAACCAATTTGCAGGAAAATGGACGTTTGACGTATCTCCCAATCCATCCAGCGCAGTTCCGGTTTTGTCGGTTCAGGTACAGCAGGCACAGGATGCTTTCATCGAGGTGTTTGATAGTCAGGGGCAATCTGTGGACAAGCTTCAGGTGCGTCTGCAGCAAGGAAACAATCTTCTGGAGTGGCAAAAAGCATTGCTGATGCCTAGAGGTTTGTACCATATATCTGCGCAGATCGGACAGGAGACGCGGGGTGTAAAACTTATTCTGATTCAATAATCCAATCAGAACACATTGAGGACTTTACATTACATGTATTCTAAAACAACTTTCAGGTGCTGGCAAATTCTTATTTGGGTTTGCCTACCCCTGTTTTTTCAGGCACAAAACCCAAATTGGCCTGCTCCCAATCCGGCTCAATATACGTACTCGGCTAATGTCATAGCTTCTATAACGCTAGATGGGTTGGGCGTGCATCACCAAAATGACAGGGTGGCTTTTTTTGTGGGGAATGAGATCCGTGGATTAAGCAGTCCGGTGACACTGGATGGACAGAATTACCTTCATTTTGTAACTGTATATGCGGGCTCCAATCAGTTGCCTATGCAAATCAAAGTGTACAACAGTGCTACAAATACTGTGTATACTTCGACCAATACTTACATATTTACTGTACAGGGCATGACAGGTACGCTTAATCAGCCCTATGTCATTCAGACGTTTTCGGCAAACGATGCGCCCATTTCCCTGGATTCGATTCCATTGCAGACAACGCTTCAGGAGACAGCCTTCCCGGAGCTGAATCTGTCTTCCTACTTAAATCAAACGGATACGGACCTCATTTCATGGACTGCTTTTCCCAACCCTAACCTAATGGTGACCATTGACGGGTCTATGCTCAAGGTGGCGCCGAAAAGTGGTTTTTTTGGTAAGACCAAGCTGGCTGTCAGGGCTACAGAAATGACACCACTGGCTCAGTCGGCCTCTGCTTTTATAGACCTTCAGGTGGTGGCAAATGATGCATTGCCTTCGCTGAGGAGCCTGCCGGGCATGGGTATTGAATTTGGTGATGCATTTGTCAACATTTGCACCGGAAGTGACTCTCTTTTTAATCTTAGGGATTTTGAAATGCAATACCCGGGTGATTGTCTGGAATTTGACTACCTGCCAGTATTGGAAAACGATCCGAATCCGGATGCAAGACCAGCCTGGTCGGTAGACCCCACCAGCTATGCCCTGAATATGACTGTTAATGCCAAGGTATTGTTTACACCTACATATGAACTAAATGACTCCGATGACTTGCTGGGTGCATTTATCGGCGGACAACTTCGGGGAGTGGCTAGTCCTACAGTGACTGCAGAAGGCATCTACTACTTTTTGACAATATACAGCAATGTCGGTTCTGGTCAGATAGAACTGAAATATTACAGCGATGAACGGAAAAAAATCCTGACCAACATACAAGGGCTTTCTTTTACGCCATACACTTCCATTGCGACACCCGACGATCCGCTGATTTTGGATGTATGCCCCATAGAGCCGATGATTGATGCCCAGGGAACCGTTGCGATGGCAATCAGAGACAGCTTATGGACTGGTGATCAGCCGTTTAAATTCATCGTAATGGACTGCGATTTCCCTGAATTGATGATGGATATGGAAGTGGCCCGGTTTTGTGTGACTTCCACAGTGTCAGACCTGACGTATCACTATCGCGATCTGGATGGAGATGGGTTTGGCGATGCAAATCATTTTACGCGCAATTGCACTCAGGCCCTGGGTTATGTGTCCAAAGGCCTTGATTGCGACGATTCCGATGAGCAGAGATATCCCGGGAGTCCTATTCCCTGCGGCAAA
>JAJTEZ010000070.1 GCA_021298335.1 Saprospiraceae bacterium
CGCGAGAAAACTTAATCAGCCATTTCATGCCGATAGACAATCTTCTGGCAGGACGGATTTCAGTAGGAATCTGGAATGTGGCTCCTCCAATACGCTTAGAGCGAACTTCGACAGCCGGCATGATGTTTTCCAGTGCCTTCTTCCAGATTTCATGTGGGTTGTCATTGACCCTTGACTCTATTTTGTCCATGGCATCATAAAAAATAGCATAGGATACACTTTTCTTGCCTTCCCACATCATGTTGTTGACAAATTGGGTTACCAGCATATCGCCATATCTTGGATCTGGCATTAATACTCGCTTCTTTGGTTTTCTTTTTCTCATCTTTCGATATTATTGATCACACAAGGATTTTTACTTCTTAGGTGCTTTTGCGCCATATTTGGAACGACTCTGTAACCTTTTAGCAACACCAGCAGTGTCAAGGGCACCACGCACAATAGTATAACGTACACCCGGCAAGTCTTTTACCCTGCCCCCTCTCACCAATACGATGGAGTGTTCCTGCAGGTTGTGACCTTCTCCCGGAATATAACAGATTACCTCGATTCCGTTTGTCATTCTCACCTTTGCTACTTTACGGAGTGCGGAGTTTGGCTTCTTGGGAGTGGTTGTATATACCCTCGTGCACACGCCTCTTTTCTGCGGACATGAATCGAGCGCTCTGGATTTACTGGAAACCACAACTTTCTCCCTTCCTTTTCTAACTAACTGGTTGATAGTAGGCATACATCAAAAATTTCTATATATGTTTTTTATAACAATAAAATTCCCTTCTTCAAAAAGAGACGCAAAGGTATGATTAATTTGGTTATATAGGGAGAATTTTTAGAATATTTTTTTATTAAATTACTGAAATTTAAGACGTTCTGTAAAAAAACGTCCATTCCCGCAATCACATCAATCACCGAAAATATCCTATAATAAAAAATTATTTATGTAACATCAAGTAGCCTAAATCATTACAACTTTTTTCCTACTCCTGGATAAATAGCAGGTTGACTGGTGATGAAAGCTTCAGTGATGTGCAGCGGAGAATATAACAACCTGAAGCCAAATGATTGTCTGGCAAGTCCAACATGCCCTGTGAGTCAAAGTTGACATTTTTTTGTTCGAAAATAACCTGCCCCGACAAATTCAAGCACATGAGATCAGCAGATTCGTGCGCTAGCGAAGAGGCCCGCAAAACCCGGCGTCCTGAGCCAGGATTGGGAAAGATAGCAAACACCTCTGGCTTTGTAAACCCTTGATTTATCACAGAAGAAAGCAGCGCCTCGCAAGCCTGGTCGATATTGTTACAATATGCCCTTGAAACCAGTGAGCAATCTAAAATAAAGGGGTTTTCCCTCCCACCCTGATAGGAAGCGATCTTTTTATTCCGCAGCCACTCAGCTTGATCGACGGGATCCTGGTAATGCCACTCACATAAACCGTCGCGCATTAGGCCAAAATATGCAGGATCTGAGGCTTCGGCAAGATCGCGGTATACGGTATAAAAATAAAAGATTGCTCTGGCAATGTTTCCCTTGACCTGCTCTCGCGGCTCGAATTTACCCGGCACGTATTCTGAATAAAGGTCTCGCAGGGTTGCAGGAGGAGAAGTTCGTTCGGTTGCTTTAAGGTACCAGATTTTTGTATCAGGGTCGGGAATATTTCCAAAAGGATGATCGGCCCTGTCGGCGTTGGTCTTGATGCGGCTGGGAAACAAGTGGTGCATATCACTCTGGGCCTGCCCGATGGCGCCTTTACCCTGAGGCCAGGAGTGTTCGGTATTGATGCCATTGGGAATGCCCCCAAGATACACGGTTTCTGTGGGATCCTGGCCTGCACGAAGAGGAAGGGTCATTCCGGTATAAACGCACATCAATGAATCGCCGACAGCGTCCACTTTTGCAAATAACGTATCTCTGGCAACGGAATAATCTAGTGTAAATGGTGGCTTATACCTCTTTTTTAGCTCCAGCTGCAATTCCTGTCCGCTCAATCCGGGCACTACAGTCTGGTGTGCATACTGAGATATACCCGTGGCAGACTGTCCGCAAAACAGTAAAACAGAAAACATCCTGCCAGCTTCCGGAAATAAACGACTGAACCAAAAATCCTTCGACAAATCAAACACTATTTATAAGTTATGATGCAAACCTACGATTTTTACTGCCAACACTGATTTAGTCCGTCCATATTTGCCAAAAGTAATTCTCATTTCATAATTTGAACAAGCAGTTATATATTTTGCATGACCCCGGCTTAAAACAGTAAACTGAATAAAAAAGCAATAAATTACTGAATAGTTTGTATTCCGACTCAAAACTAACAGATTGTCTATGATTTGTAGACAAAAACTTAGAGATGATTCCAAAACAGGCACTTATATTTGTCGCATCTAACAAACGTTCACTTAAAAAGTAAAAAAATGTATCGAATGTTCTCATTAATAACGGCTTTCCTTTGTTTTACAGGAATCCAGATCATTTCTGCTCAAAATCTTCCGCAAGGCATCTCCAAAGGCGCCTCAGTGGAAGGTATTACAGAATATAACTTATCAAACGGCCTCCGTGTCTTGTTGTTTCCGGATCCTTCCAAGCCCACCATTACAGTCAATATAACCTATCTCGTCGGATCAAGGCATGAAGGCTATGGAGAAACCGGCATGGCTCACCTGTTGGAACACCTGGTGTTTAAAGGTACACCAAAACACCCAAACATTCCTCAGGAATTGACAGAGCACGGAGCCAGACCAAACGGCACAACGTGGTATGACAGAACCAATTACTTTGAAACATTTAATGCCACTGAGGAAAACCTCAAATGGGCGCTCGATCTGGAAGCAGACCGTATGATTAACAGCTATATAGCCAAGAAGGACCTGGAAAGTGAATTTTCCGTAGTGAGAAATGAATTTGAAAGCGGAGAAAACGACCCGTCAGGTGTATTGATGGAGAGGGTGCTCAGTACAGCTTACCTGTGGCATAACTATGGCAATACAACCATTGGTGCAAGGTCAGACATCGAGAATGTGCCAATCGAAAGGCTGCAGGCATTTTATAGAAAATACTATCAGCCGGACAATGCAGTATTGACTGTGACAGGAAAATTTGATCCATCTAAAACGCTAGAATATATTCATACCTATTTTGCTTCCATTCCCAAACCAGATCGAAAACTTGAATACACTTACACAAAGGAACCTGCACAAGATGGAGAACGTCAGGTGGTCTTACGGAGGAAAGGTGATGTTCAGGTAGTCAGTTGCTCGTATCATTCAGCCCCTGGTTCGCACAGAGATTATGCTGCAATTGCCATCATCGATGAAATATTATCCAATGAACCGGCGGGCAGACTCTACAAGGCACTGGTAGAAACCAAAAAAGCTTCTTATGTGTACAGTTTTGCCCCCAGCCTGAAAGAATCAGGGTTTGTATATATCAATGCAACTTTACGAAAAGAAGATAACCTTGAAGAAGCCCAAAAACTGCTTATGTCAGTGATGGACAGTCTGAAGTACAACCAGCCTACCAAGGAAGAGTTGGAAAGGTCTAGAAAGCGACTGCTGAAGCAATGGGAACTTGGTTTCAATTCATCGGAACGAGTTGGACTCAATATCAGCGAATATATCTCACAAGGAGACTGGAGGCTGTACTTTTTGTTTCGTGATGCACTCGAAAAAGTAACGCTGGAAGATGTGGTCCAGGTTGCGAATACGTATTTTAAGCCTTCAAACAGAACCATTGGTTTATTCATTCCTGAAGATAAGGCTGACAGAGTAGAAACCCCGGCAGTACCTGAGTTGGCAGCACTGGTGGGCAATTATAAAGGAAAGGAGTTGATTGCACAGGGAGAAGAATTCAATCCGGCCTTTGAAAATATTGACAAAAGAACGGATAAAGGTGCCTTTAAATCAGGACTGGAATTTGCCCTTCTACAGAAAGAAAACAGGGGCGATGCAGTCAACGCCAACATTACACTGCGATATGGCACACCATCCACCCTCAAAGGAAAGTCGGCTATTGCACAACTCACTGCATCGATGATAGACAAAGGTACAAAAACCATGACACGCCAACAGATAGAAGATAAACTGGACGCCATCAAAGCAAGAGTAGGGGTGTTTGGCGGACAATCGAGTGTTACATTCAGCGTAGAAACCAGTAATCAGAATCTACCGCAAGTATTAGATATGGTGGGTGAAATGGCCCAACAGCCTTCTTTCCCTCAGGAAGAATTTGAAAAGTTGAAAAATGAGATGATCGCTTCCATGGAGGAACAACTTTCTGAGCCGGGAGCCATTGCAGGCAACCTTCTGAACAGACTGACCAACCCATACCCGAAAACAGATGTCAGGTATGTGCCCACTATGCAGGAGGAAATTGAAGAAATGAAAAAAGTAACGCTGGAGGACGTTACAAAATTTTACAAGCAGTTCTATGGCGCTGCAGAAGCCACAGCAACCATTGTAGGTGATTTTGACAAAGCTGCCGCGAATCAGAAGCTGACGACGTATTTTGGAAGCTGGAAGAGTGGTTCTGCTTACGAACGCATCACTGATCCCTATCTCAGTGTAGCCACGACAGATGAAAACATCAATACCCCAGACAAGGCCAATGCTGTGTTTTATGCTGCTTTGCCATTACAGATCAATGACAGTCACCCTGATTACCCGGCGCTTTTGATGGGCAATTTTATGCTTGGAGGAGGTTTTCTGAATTCCAGGCTTGCTGTCAGGATCCGTCAGAAAGAGGGACTCAGCTATGGTGTGGGATCAAGACTAATGGCGAGCAGCCAGGATGACTCAGGAATGTTTATGGCCAACGCTATTTACGCGCCTGAAAACAGGGATAAGGTCCAGAGTGCATTTAAGGAAGAAATTGAAAAAGTGAGAAAAGAGGGCTTCTCCAAAGAAGAACTGGAGGCTGCGCGCACCGGATGGCTTCAGAGCCAGGTTGTAAACAGGTCGCAGGACCGTACTTTAATTGGCAAGCTGGGCAGTAACCTTCGGCTTGACAGGGACATGATGTGGGACAAGTCACTGGAGGACAAAATCCAGAAATTATCTGTTGAAGATATCAATAAGGCAATGGCCAAATACATCGATCCATCAAAAATGTTATACATCAAGGCGGGGGATTTTGAAAAGGCCATCAAGGTGGATAAGCCCTAAAGAGAGGGGCCGCGGGGGGCAAGCTACAGATATGACATATCTTGAAGATATGTCATATCTGTAGCTATAATTTGAAAAAAGCACTAAAAATTACAAAAAGTCAAGAACCTACCGCAAAAAAATGCTTAATTAAAAATTACAATTGGCTATTTTTTCAACACATGACTATCAATATTTTGCCACTATAGGCATACGGCGTCCCAGCCCAAACGCCTTGCTGCTTACGCGAAGTACAGGAGCCGTCTGGTATCTCTTAAACTCATTCCTGTTAACCAGTTTTAACACATACCTGACCAACTCGCCATCAAAACCGGCCTCAATCAGCCTGTTTTCTCCCATCCTATCTTCAATGTAGCCATAAAGTAGCTTGTCAAGCACATCATAAGGGGGCAGGCTATCCGTATCTTTCTGGTCAGGCCGCAATTCTGCCGACGGGGCTTTGAGGATAGAATTTTGCGGAATTCTCTCACCATTCGTGTTTATCCATTCCGCCAGCTCATACACCTCGGTTTTGTACACGTCAGCCAAGACACAGAGCCCACCACACAAGTCGCCATACAGAGTTCCATAACCAACTGCCATTTCACTTTTATTCGTCGTATTGAGCAATGTGGCTCCAAACTTATTGGCGAAAGCCATATTGTAAATACCTCTGATGCGCGCCTGGATATTCTCCTCTGTCACATCGGCAGCTAACCCGGCAAAAACACCTTGCAACTGTCCGACCAGCGTATCATATGCTGCTGATATTCCTAAAACATGGTGCGGCATGCCTAAGTTGTTGGCCAACTGAAGCGCATCATCCACAGAATGCCTGCTGGAATGCTGTGAAGGCATCAATAATCCTGTCACATTTTGAGCACCCAGCGCATCCACAGCCAGCACTGCTGTTACCGCAGAATCAATCCCCCCAGACAATCCCAGCACCGCTTTTTTCAAACCCAGCTTATCAAAGTAATCTTTGATTCCGAGGACCAGTGCTTTGTAAATGGTCTCTGTCTTGCCAAGAGGTCTTTCAGCTATTCCCGGAGATTCCTCCGCAGCTCCCATATCGAACGTTACGATTCCTTCCTCAAAATATGGAAGCTCAGCCACCACCGTCCCCTTGCTGTTTACAACAAGGCTTCCACCGTCAAATATGAGATCCGTCTGTGCACCACAATGGTTGACGTAAACCATGGGTAACTTATAACGGGTTACATTTTCAAGTACAACGCTCCTCCTCTTCCTGACCTGGGATGCATGAAATGGTGAAGCTGAAACATTGATGATGAGTTCTGGCCTGAACTGCATCATTTCATCAAGTGGATTGACCGTGTATAATGGATCTTTCATTCCGGTATCCCAGATATCTTCGCATACCGTAAGCGCCAGTTTTTTTCCACGAAATTCAGCAACACCCCAATTTTTTGCAGGTTCAAAATACCTGTATTCATCAAAAATGTCATAATCCGGAAGTAAGGTCTTGTGTTGAACAAACTGCACTTTACCTTCCGATAGCAGATATACTGCATTAAACAGATTTTTGCCGCGTGGATCCCTGTTGCGTTCTGGTGCTCCGAGCACAATGCCTATGCCCTGGCTATGTTTGCACAATTCCTCGATGGCATTTTCTGAACGCCGGATAAATTCGTCAAATTCCAGGAAATCCCTCGGTGGATAGCCACAAGTAGCTAATTCGCCAAACACAATCAAGTCTGACCCTTCTCGTCTTGCCTGAGCGATTGCATCGATCATCTTGGCTAAATTTGCCTCAAAATGCCCGATGTGATAATTCAACTGTGCCAATGTCACTATCATGAATAATATCTGTTCATTTGTTCTTTAATCCTTTTTCAATGTGATCATTTATTGCCAGCTTCCAGAACCATGCGAAAAAAAATGACCAGGCAAATAACGGCAGTTGCCCCTCCAGATGAGTTTCATACATCAAGGTGAGACAAGCCGGAAGGTAAAACGTTAGCCACCAGGCGTTTGACCAAAACAACCGGAAAACCAGTGGAAAGATCAGATATGTCAAAATAACTGCCAATCCTGTCAATCCGCCAGACGCCCAGTATATCACGACCTCACTGCTGGGCAAAAAATAATTATCAGCTTTCAGATCTGGCACGTTTTCTTTGTACCAATTATTGCAAAAGTCCTGCAATTTACTAAAGCCTACACCTGTATATGGACATTGACGAACAGCCCCCCAACCCGCCTGTAATGAATAAAGCCTGACAGCGTCACTTAGTCCTTCCCTGTATTCACCTCTTATGTAATGTTCAAAGTCATACTTGATAAAATGGAATCGCTCACGCAGTGAGGGTATGGTGTAATAGGAAATCAGCGGCATCAACAAAACCAAAAGACCAACTGCAGTTATGAGCCATTTGCGGCCACCCGGCAATTCAAAAAGAGCCAGAATCAGTATACTTAGGTAGAGTGTAATCAATCCGGTTTTTGCACCTAAGAAATGTAAAAATGTAAACTGTATGACGATATATAAGACAAGGCACCATTTCAATACCCGGTTTTGATTGTTTTTGAATTCAAACCAGGCAATGACACAGCTCACGACGGTCAACCAGCCGATTCGGATATGGTCACCAAAAGCCAGGGTAGGCATCACCTTTGACATTTTATAGCGAGCAGCCATGGAGGCAAAATCTGCCACGTAATGCCACAGAGAATACCCTGTGGAAACTGCCATAGCCAATAAAAACAGTGTATGCACGATGCGAATGGACGATCTTTCATTGGGCAGTGAAAACACAAAACATGGAAATAAAACAAGGATCCATTTCATCACACCCCTGTGGCGGTAAAATCCCATCCCTTCCATCCAAATTTCATTGACCAATGGAATTATGCATACAGCCAGTATCACCCACATCACTGGTTCACGTAAAATCCAGATCCATCTACGGCTTTGTGTCAGGGCGTACACTGCTGCGAGAAACATGCCTACATTCGAAACGACCCTGTTGAATAAAAAGCCGGCGAACAACAACGTCAAAATCACGACAACGGCCCAGTGCTCCCATCGTAAGGGCTGCGACTCTGATTGGGTCTTTGCGGATATGGCTGAAATACTCATAATACGTATGAAAGTAACGAAAATCGGTGCCAATTTGATGTACAAAAGTAACATTCTTTATAGATGTACCTGTTTTTCGCAGGAATCAACAGCCCGATTCTGTACAATTTTTTACCTTTACGCCCCTGAAAAAGTATGAAATATCATGTCAGTAGAAATATTTGCTAAAGTACAGCAACTTCTGGATGAAGTACGCGCTAGCTCCATCAGTGATGCTGAGCAACTGGAAGCCTTTCGCATCCGGTTTCTTGGTTCCAAAAATGAACTAAAGCCTCTGTTTGGAGAGATTAAGAATGTAGAAAACGAGCGGAAAAAGGAATTTGGACAACTTCTCAATGACGTGAAACAAGCCGCCGAAGAAAAATACGAACAACTGAAAACTTCACTTGGAGCGTCAGGAGCGCGCGGAAAAGGCAGCCAGCTAGACCTGACTGCACCTTCTGAAGTTATACCGCAGGGTTCCAGGCATCCCGTCTCTATAGTACTCAATAGAATCATTCACATCTTTGAAAAAATTGGCTTCACAATTGCTGAAGAACGCGAAATCGAAGATGACTGGCACAATTTTACTGCGATGAATACGCCGGAGGATCACCCCGCGCGAGACATGCAGGATACATTTTACCTCAAAGATTCAACGAAAGAATTGTTGCGTACGCACACATTGTCGGTGCAGGCACGCATCATGACATCAGAAAAACCGCCGATTCGAATCATTGCGCCGGGGAGGGTCTTTCGGAATGAAACGATATCCTCACGTTCGCACTGCCAGTTTCACCAGGTGGAAGGCCTGTATATTGATAAGGATGTAAGTTTTGCTGACATGAAGCAGACACTGCTGTATTTTGCAAGAGAAATGTATGGCGCACATACGCAGATCCGGCTTCGACCATCATTTTTCCCATTCACCGAGCCCAGTGCCGAAATGGACGTGTACTGGGGTCTAGAAACAGAGGACGATTACCGCATTACAAAAGGGACAGGATGGCTGGAAATCCTGGGTTGTGGCATGGTAGATCCTCAGGTACTCCTCAATTGTGGCATTGACCCGGAGGAATATACTGGTTTTGCATTTGGTATGGGCATCGAACGACAGGCCATGTTGCGGTATAAAATCACCGACATCCGTCAGTTGTTTGAAAATGATACCCGCTTCCTCAAGCAGTTTTCCGGTGTGATCTGATGGAGGGAAGCCGCAGCAGGGCAATTAGTCTAACGGTGCTGGCAGCTGTGCTGTGGAGTACAGGAGGTCTTTTTATCAAGCTGTTGCCACAGGGGGCATTCGCCATCCTGTTTTACCGAAGTTTGTATGCCTCTCTTCTTTTGGTGGCTGTTTTTGGCAAAGGATTGTTCAACTTTAACAAAATGGCCATTGTAAGCAGTCTTTTTTATGCGCCTCTGCTGATCACCTTTGTCTGGGCAACCAAGCTCACCACGGCCGCCAACGCAATCTTTTTACAATACACAGCACCGGCGTTTGTTTTGCTGCTGGAGCCCTGGCTTCTCAAAACTCGTCTCACAAAAGTCAACATCCTCACCGTAGTGGCATGTCTTGGAGGAATGGCCTTGTTTTTTAGCGAACAATTTTCCACACCTGAGCACTGGCTGGGCATCTGGCTGGCAGTAGCCAGCGGATTTATTCTCACCGGTCTGCTGATTACTCAAAAAATGAATCTCCCCAAATATCAGCCTGGCGCCATCTTACTGGGCAATATCTGGGTATGCCTTGCTGCCTTGCCTGCCACACTTGGGGAACCGTTGCCCGGGATGACTGAAAACTTCTACCTGATGCTGCTGGGTTTTGGACAATTAGGACTTGGCTATGTATTTTTTCTTTATGGCCAAAAGCACCTTCCCGCCATAGAAAGTGCCCTCATTGCCATGCTGGAACCCATTCTCAACCCCGTCTGGGTCTTTCTGGGTCACGGAGAATTTCCAGGCTGGTGGGCCATCACCGGCGGAGCAGTCATCATTGCTGCACTTGCATTGCGCATGCTGTGGATGGAGTGGAAAGCGAATAGAATAGTGTGAATTAATTCTATTTCTTGACATTGATGAGGATGTCCCAAGTTTGGCAAAACCCA
>JAJTEZ010000071.1 GCA_021298335.1 Saprospiraceae bacterium
AGTCCCACCACCTTCCATGCTGATCTTTGATGCATCAAACCGCGACCAGTGCGAAGTCAAACGTGTCAATACCACCACCCCACTGCAATCGTTGGTACTCCTGAACGACCCTAGAATTCACGAAGCATCCCGCCATCTGGCGAAAAAACTGATGCAAATGAAAAAAGAATTGCCTGAAACCATCACCGAAGCTTTTCAGACCATTGTTTGCAGGCAACCCCAAAAACAGGAAATCTCCCGTTTACAATCCTATTATCAGGAAAATATACAAAAACTCACAAGAGAAAAAGCTGTTCAGCTCCTGGATGCGCCAGATGAATCCAAACAATACCCGGCACCCGTTGAAACAGCAGCCCTCATGCAAACTGTTCATTTGATTTATAATCTCGAAGAAACCTCCATGCGATGAGCCATCCTTTTTTTGATCACCGATTGAACATCAACCGCAGATATTTTCTGGGTAAACTCAGCGTAGGACTCGGCAGCCTTGCCCTGGGTTCCCTCCTGATTAAAGACCTGTTTCAGCCAGAATCAGATCTTACCTCGTCTCTTCCTATCGGGCTTCCCCATTTTGCACCGAAAGCTAAGCGCATCATCTATCTTTTTCAGAATGGCGCGCCTTCACAACTGGAGTCTTTCGATTACAAGCCAATGCTTCATAAAATGTATGGCCAGGATTTGCCCGCATCCGTGCGCAACGGGCAAAGGCTTACAGGTATGACCGCCAACCAGGACAAATTTCCTCTCGTAGGCTCCGCATTTTCCTTTCAGCAACATGGACAGTCAGGCGCATGGGTGAGCGAACTGTTTCCAAATATCGCCAGCATGGTGGATGACATCTGCATCATTAAATCCATGCATACAGAAGCCATTAACCACGACCCTGCACTCACGTTCATGCAAACCGGTGCTCAGCAAGGCAACAGGCCCAGCATGGGATCCTGGCTGAGTTATGGACTGGGATCCGAAAATCAAAACCTTCCTGCCTTTTGTGTCCTCCTGTCAAAAGGCAAAGGCAATGGGCAGGGCGTCTATTCCAAACTCTGGACTAATGGTTTTCTCGACAGCCGCCACCAGGGTGTACAATTCAGCAATAGCGAAGAACGGGTCTTGTACCTCAACGACGCCGATGGCATCAGCCGTGATGAAAGGAGAAAAATGCTGGACCACCTCAACGCTTTGAATGAAATGCACTACCAGGAAGTAGGAGATCCTGAAATTCAGTCAAAAATTGAACAATACGAACTGGCATACCGCATGCAAACTGCCGTTCCGGAAATTACAGACCTTTCCAAAGAATCAGATGCTACGATCAAATTGTATGGTCCTGACTGTCTGATTCCAGGCACATATGCCAGCAACTGTCTGCTTGCCCGTAAATTGTCTGAATCAGGTGTCCGCTTTGTACAACTATACCACCAGGGATGGGACCAGCATTCTAATCTTTCGGGTGAGATGCCGAGCCAGGCCCTCGATGTAGACAGAGCTTCTGCCGCCTTGGTGCAGGACCTCAAACAGCGCGGGCTCCTCGACGAAACACTCGTCATTTGGGGCGGCGAATTCGGGCGGACCAACTACTGCCAGGGGCCGCTCTCTGCCAATGCATACGGACGAGACCACCATCCCAGAGCCTATAGCATCTGGATGGCCGGCGGTGGCGTGAAGCCAGGCATAGTGTACGGTGAAACTGATGAGTTCGGGTATAACATCATTGAAAATCCAGTCCACATCAATGATTTTCATGCCACCATCCTGAATCTCATGGGACTCGATCATGAAAAACTGATTTACAAACACCTGGGCAGACGCTACAGACTCACCGATAAACCACTCTAACGTATGCACAGCAACTTGAATTTTGGTCTCGCCTGCCTACTGGCACTGATATACACCTTTTCTGACCAACTGGATGTACCCGTGGCCATGATCACCGCCGGCAGAATGCACCCACTGCTCTTGCACCTTCCTATCGGCATGCTCGGTGCTGTCATTTTTTTGCATTTTACGCATTTTTATAATGAAGAAGCAAGAAATCATAAGCTAAAACCTCTGTTGCAGTGGACGGCAAGCTTTGCATTACTGACGGCCATTGCAGGAATTCTATTGGCAGCAGAAGCCCAGACCTACGATCAGAATGAGATTGCCTGGCATAAACACACTGGCGCTGCTACAGCAATCATGATGCTGCTCACTGCTTCCTGGTATGGTAAAATACCTCGTAGCATGCAGCACATCTTCATAGCCCTAAACGTACTGTTGACATTCATTTCCGGACATCTTGGCGCCACCATCACACATGGAGACAATTTTCTTTTTCCAGAAAAATCTGAAATTCCAACTATCGCATCGGACTTGCATCCTGATACCCAAAGTCTGTATGTAGCTGCTATCGTGCCAATCCTTCAGTCAAAATGTACATCTTGCCATCAGCCTGAAAAAATGAAAGGAAATCTGGACCTGACAGACACTCTTACAATCCTGAAAGGGGGCAAGCACGGACCTTCGATCACATGGGGTGTACCAGAAAGCAGCCTCCTGGCTACACGCATTCACCTTCCGCTGTCAGATGAAGAACACATGCCGCCAGCGGAAAGGCAACAGCTGACAGATAAAGAAAAACAATGGATAAGCCTTTGGATACAGCACAGTTCCTCGTTTGCAACCAAAGTCAATGAAATTGGACCGGAACATGCGCTATACCCGATTCGACAAGCCGTTGAAAAGCGCCGGCCTGCAGTTTCAAACAGGCATGCATTTCCAGTAGCCGACCCGGATGAAGTGCAACGCCTCAACACGTTTTACAGGTCTGTACGTCCCCTTTTTGATGGCAGTCCTGCGCTGCACGTGGCGTGGCTGCTTTCAGGGGAATTCAATGATCAGAGGCTGCAGGAACTTCAAAAAGTCAGGGAAAACATGACTGAACTTCATCTTGCAGGTATGCCCGTAAAAGATGAGCACCTGGAGTTTATTTCCGCATGTGTATCACTCGAAAAACTGAATGTAAATAATAGCCTGGTGACCGTGAAAGGTCTGGAAAAGCTTGCCGGACTGAAAAACCTGCATAGCCTCTCACTCACAGGTACCCAAACAGACAACAGTGCCGAGAAGATCTGGAGAATCCTCCCTTCTCTCAAAACAGTGTATGTCAGCCAAACCCGCATCCTGAAGGCTGATATCCAGAATTGGGAAAAGAAATTCCCAAACATTCAATTTGTACTGGCGCCGGGCATTTCTGAAAAAATACCGCTTTCCGTACCCGTTCTCAAAAATGAATCTACCATTATACAAAAAGAAGAAGCCATCGTACTGCAACATTTCATTCAGGGAGCAAAAATCCTCTACACGACAGATGGTACGTCACCGGATACCATCAGGGGAAAGGTGTACGAGGGACCATTTCAGGTTTCCGGTTCAAGTGATATCCAGGCCGTTGCAGTCAAAGACGGCTGGCTGGCGAGTGATGTAGCCCGGTTTTCCGTATTCGAAAAAGGCAGTCCGCCACCTCACTGCACCTTGCTGACAAAACCCAGCATGCAATATCCAGGATTGCTTGAAAAAACCTTTACCAATGGAGAGCAGGCCCCGGCATCAAATCTAAGGGACCCCAACTGGATTGCTTACCGAGATAAACCCTTTCACGGACTTTTTTCCTACAATGCCCCAACAGCAGTGAAAAAAATCTCACTCTCCTATGCGCAGCAAATCCCTCAGTACGTGTTTCCCCCAGTATCGGTACGAATTCTTGCAGGAAATAGCCCTGATCAGCTTACCCAGGTTGCATTCCAAAAACTTCCCCTCTTTCAGGCGGGAGAAAAGGATCAGATTACTTCCCGTGTCCTGCACTTTCAGATGCCGGGCAAAGCATACAAATATTACAGAATGGAGGCGAGCAATCTGCCTGTCATTCCCTCCTGGCATCCCGGGAAGGGAGAAAAGGGGTGGCTTTTTATTGACGAAATCTTCTTTTACGAATAATGGACAGACGAACTTTCCTGCAACAAGGATCCCTGGCACTGGCTACTTTTCCTCTGCTTTCATCCAACACATCCGAACCTGAAAACCCGGTATTTGGCCACAATGACAAGCGCTACACCTGGCAAAAAAATTGGCCCGTTTCATCACAATCACTGCCTCAGGTCAGGGATTGCCACGAAATGGTGTTTACAGAGAAGAAAGAGATCGTACTGCTGACAAACGATACCCGAAATAACGTCCTGTTTTTTCAGAAAGATGGCAGGTTTTTGCGCTCCTGGGGCAGTGAATTTCCCGGAGGCCATGGCTTGACACTGGCAGGTTCAGGCAAAGATGCGTTTTTTCTCATCACCGATACAGAAAGACATCAGGTGTTTCAGACTACACTGGATGGACGCCACATCCGCCACTGGGAATGTCCGTTGGAATCAGGTAAGTACAATGACTGCTCACAATTTGTTCCGACGGAGACAGCTGTGGCGGACAATGGAGACTTTTATGTTGCTGACGGTTATGGACTTCAGTATATCCTGCATTACGGAGCAGACGGGACATTGAAAAATATCTTCGGGGGACGCGGGGAAGGTGAAGCCTCGCTGGACAACGCCCATGGTATCTGCGTGGACAAACGACAGGGAACGCCTACCCTGCTGGTGACAGACCGAAACCGATGCTGTTTTAAAAGATTCAGTCTTGATGGCATGTATCTCGAAACAATTTCATTACCAGGGGCAAATGTATGCCGGCCGGTGATTTCCGGAGATTTTCTCTACGCTGCCGTCCTTACTTCCGGCAATACGGGAAACGCAAATTCTGGTTTTGTCATCATTCTGGATCAAAAAAACGAACCGGTTTCACTAATTGCAGGGGCTACACCCATGAAAAAAGACGGACAGTGGTTGCCGATGTATCAGACGGTCGACCTGTTTCGCCATCCGCACGATGTACTGGTCGATGATGATCAGAATTTATATGTGTGCCAGTGGAACAGCCGGCAGGTCCTTCCCTACAAATTTATCCCCTATGGCGCATAATACACTTCTAACATTCATCTTCATCGGCTTTTTTTTCCTGATGAATAGTTTAAAAAGCCAGGACCCGTTAGGACTTGCCAGGCCACGATTGTCTTCGTCGATGGCAATGATTACATCAGAACCTCCGGTGCTTCATGCTGATTTCAGGATGGAAGGGGCTGTACTCCGATATACTACAGACGGGACAGTGCCTGACCTTCATTCACCGGTGATGCAGAGCGAGCTGAAGGTACGATTTCCGGCAACCATCCGCTCACAGACCATAAATTTGGAGACAGTGACTTCAGCCAGCAGTACCTGGGATTCAACAAGGACACAGTTGCACTGGAAATCCAGATGGATGCCTGGGTACAGGTCAAAAAACTACATTTCACCGGATTGTTAAACGCAGGTGCATGGATTAGCACGCCGCAGAAAATACTTGTTTTAGACCGGTTGGGAAGTATCATCTCCAGCTTCGAGATGAAGACAATGACGCCGGATGCGCAGAGCGGAAAATGGCATGCAGCCATTGATGTAAGACCCGGAAAATATGGAAGACTCACCGTAAAAATACCTCCTTGCTTGCTACCTGACTGGCACGAAGGCAAAGGAACAACTGCCTGGATTTTTCTGGATGAATGTTGGGTGGAATGAATCGCAGATAAAATACTTCCCCATTTTTTCGCCCTTTTCCAAGAATTACATTATCAACAAATAATTGATTATCTGCATAATGAATATTATGAATATATTTATATTATAATGACCTATTTTTGTGCTTTACTTGAAATTGAAATGTATCCATATTTGTAATGTGAAAGGGAAGAAGAATCCTCTCACCGGTCGGGTTAAAGAATCTGCCAGAAATTCAAAAATGTTTATGGGATTAAAACATTGACCGAATCCGGGTAAGCCAAACGCCCAAAACCGTTGGCCTACCCGGATTGCAGGTCTTATAAAGAAGTATTGAGTTTAGGTTATTATAAAGAGATTGGTTAAAGGGATTGAGACACCTTTTTCTTGGTTTGAGAGTTTTCATGAGATGCCGAAAGGCAAAAAATGGCTGTTCTGCGGAGAGTAGCCATTTTTTTTTGACCCGATGTCAGATCAGACCCCGTATCAGCATAGGTTCAGGTACAGTTATCCAGCTTATTTTGGAAAGAGTTCGAAGAGTCTACAGGATTTGTCTTAATTTTGGCGTTTCGAACAAATCATTTTCTCAGATGGCAACTGGCACCACCATACACTGGAAAGAAATCTTTTCCCCCTCATCGATTCTCTACACCCTCCTAGGTACTTCTTTTGCCACAATTGCCCTCAAAGGATTTATGGTGCCAAACCACTACCTCGACGGCGGCGTCACAGGTATTTCCATCCTTCTGCATGAGGCATTCCATATCAACATGAGCCTGTTGCTCCTCGTCATTAACCTCCCCTTTGTTTGGATGGGATTTCGTAAAATGGGAGCGACCTTCGCCGTCCAGTCGTTGCTGGCCATTCTCCTGCTTTCATTGCTGATGGTCTACGCTGATGTCCCCAAAGTAACAGACGACAAAATTCTAATATCCGTCTTTGGCGGATTTCTCATCGGCCTGGGCACCGGCTTGGTCATTAAGGGCGGTGGAATCATCGACGGCCTTGAAGTTGTAGCCGATTATACCAATAAGAAATATGGTCTGACAACCGGGGAAATCATCCTGTTTATCAATTCTACTTTATTTCTGCTGGCAGCGTTGTATTTTGGTATTGAGACTGCCATGTATTCAATCCTTACCTATTTTACAGCGACAAAAACAGTGGATTATGTTGTGGATGGTTTTGAAGAGTTTACAGCCCTCACAGTCATTTCAAGAGAGTCCGACACCGTCAAATCGATTATTGTCAATGATTTTGGAAAAGCCATTTCGGTGTACAAAGGAGAGCGAGGCTACCTCCCTGGCAGCTTTGATGTGCATGCCGATTGTGACATAGTCATGACCGTCGTCACCCGACTGGAACTGCACAGAATAAAAAATGCCATTTCAGATGCCGATCCAACTGCGTTCTTTTATGTCCAGAGCATCAAGGAGGTAAAAGGTGGCCTTGTCAAAAAAACCAAAAAGCACTAAGGCATTACAACAGTTTCTCCAGTCGGGCAATATCCTCCTCCAGCAACTTCATACGTTCGAGTCCATCGGCGAGTTTCGCACGTTCCTTTTCGACTACAGCTGCCGGGGCCCCACTCACGAATCGCTCATTTTCAAGTTTAGCCCGAACCGATTGCACAAATCCCTGCTGATAGGTTAGTTCGCGTTTCTTTTCTTCCAGTTGATCATCTACATTTGCCTCAGACTGTATTAACACAAAGCATTTTTCGGTTCCTGAAATAAATGCGACTCCTTCAGTATTTTCATCGATGGTAGAACCAATCGAATTCAAATTTCCCAGTTTGATACACAACTCCTTCCAGCCGGCTTGATGCATCAATTTTTCTGACCTTTCGGTTGACAGTAGAAGGACATCAATTTCATCCTTCATTTTGATACCATTTTTATTCCGGATATCTCTGATGCCGGATACAATGTCCTTGCCCTGCTCTACCATTGCAACCAATGCCTGATCATAAGTTCCTGCCTTGGGATAGAGGCTTATAATGCAATCGTCACCTTCCTTTCTGACTTGTAAGACATGCCAGATTTCTTCCGTGATGAAAGGCATAAACGGATGTAGCAGGGAACAGATGCGGCTGAAAATTTCAATGGTATTTTGCTTCGTTGATTCTGCCATTTTCTGACCAAAAGCGGGCTTCACCATTTCCAGATACCACGAACAGAAGTCGTCCCAGATGAATGTGTAGATGGACATCAATGCCTCTGACAAGCGGTATTCCTGAAAATTTCGATCAATTTCGCCGGATACCTGAGTCAATTTGTGCTGCATCCATTCAAAAGCAAGTTTCTCCCCAGCGGATGGAGACACAGATGGATCCGTTTCCCAGCCATCTACCAATCGCAATGCATTCCAGATTTTATTACTGAAATTTCTGCCTTGTTCGCACAATTTATCATCAAAAAGTAAATCTCCCCCTGCTGGCGAGCACGACATCATACCAAATCTTACACCATCGGCGCCAAAATCTTCAATCAGCTGCAGTGCGTCAGGGCTATTGCCCAATGATTTGGACATCTTTCGGCGCAATTTATCGCGCACCATACCCGTAAAATAGACATGATCAAATGGTCGCTTCCCCTCCCATTCATAGCCTGCCATGATCATTCGAGCCACCCAAAGAAAAATGATATCCCAGCCTGTCACCAACACAGAGGTCGGATAGTAGTAATCCATTTCTTCCCGGGTTTTAAATCCATGGAAGACAGAAATCGGCCATAGCCAGGATGAAAACCAGGTATCCAGAACGTCCTCATCCTGTCGCAGGTCGCTGGCTTTCACGTCAGGATATTTCTGTTTAGCTTCAGAAAGTGCCTCATCGATTGTTTCAGCCACAAAAAAATCATCGCCAAGATACCAGGCAGGAATCCGGTGACCCCACCAAAGCTGGCGACTGATGCACCAGTCCCGGATATTTTCCATCCAGTGGCGGTAGATGTTTTTTTGGTTCTTGGGATAAAAATCTACCTCGTCTTTCATCACCGCCTCCAGTGCGGGACCTGCAATAGCTTTCATATCCACATACCACTGCAAAGACAAGCGGGGCTCCACCACACTATTTGTGCGCTCCGACCGTCCCACGTTATTCTGGTAATCTTCTGTTTTTTCAACCAATCCAGCAGCATCCAGATCTTTGGCAAATTTCTTCCGAACCACAAATCGATCTTCCCCAGGGTAGATTCCAGCTTCGGTACTCATGGTACCATCCTCATTAAAAACATCTATCGTATCGAGGTTGTGTCGCTTCCCTATCTCGTAATCGTTTACATCGTGAGCGGGAGTCACTTTCAGGGCACCTGTCCCAAATTCCATGTCTACATAGGTGTCGAAAATCACTGGTACTGCCCGGTTGATGAGAGGAACGATTACTTTCTTACCTGCAAGGTGGCTGTATCGCGGATCGTCAGGATGCACCGCCACAGCTGTATCACCGGGAATTGTTTCCGGACGGGTTGTGGCAACAATCAGATATTCATCAGATCCTTCTACTCTGTATTTTACATGGTAGAGCCTTGACTGCTCCAGGCCATAAATCACCTCCTCATTGGACAATACGGTACGCGCTTCCGGATCCCAGTTGACCATTCTCTTACCGCGGTACAATTTCCCCTTTCTATACAGGTCGACAAACACCTTAATGACCGCATCGGAGCGACTCTCATCCATGGTAAATGCCGTGCGTTCCCAATCACAGGAGGCTCCCAGTTTCTGCAGCTGCTCAAGGATGATGCCCCCATATTTTTCCTTCCACTCCCACGCATATTCCAGAAACTGCTCACGGCTCAAATCTCCTTTTCGGATCCCTTTTTCACGCAACATTTTCACAACCTTTGCCTCTGTGGCAATGGAAGCGTGATCTGTTCCCGGTACCCAGCAGGCATTCTTACCGTCCATTCGGGCTTTTCGGATTAGAATATCCTGGATCGTATTATTGAGCATATGCCCCATATGAAGTACACCTGTCACATTGGGAGGCGGTATCACTATGCTGTAAGGCTCGCGGCTGTCAGGTTCTGAATGAAAATATTTCTTATCCATCCAGTGGCTGTACCACTTATTCTCAACTTCAGAGGGAGTATATCGGGAAGAAATCATACTTGTCTTATTTTGTGGTTCGTCCAAAGACGGATTAGCTGTCAGTATTTCAATGTGTACACGTCATGTGCGCCACTTTTTTTCTTTACAACAATCACAAAGTTGTCGTATTCATTTTCGTCAAACGTGCGGGTAAACACATCCCTGCCCGCAAGAGTGTTTGTAATGGATGGAATCGTATTTGAATGGCCGACTATCACAATTCTGTTATACAGGGAGGAGGAATCGACCGCCGAAATCATCGTGCGAAGACCTTTATTATCGTATGGCAATATCTGCATGGCCTTGATATCTGCCAGTGAATCTACCGTAAGCATGGTACGCATGGTCAGTGTCGAATAAATCGCATCCACACGGGTACCGCGGAGGATGTCCGCAAGCCTCGTCGCCCTCGCAAGGCCCGCTTCAGTCAAACCGGGTTCTAAAGGATTCAGCGTATCCTTTTCCGCATGCCTGATGAGATAAAATATTTTATCAATACTGTCTTCCTGCAACACTACAAACTGACTGTCGGTTGTGATGATTCGGGAAGATTCTATTACCTTGACTGTTTTACCCTGTATATCCACAACTTCAGGAGTTGATTTACAAGACCAGAGCATCACTGCGCAGATTGCAGTTGCCCACAGAGACTGATGCGAAAAAACTGATTTCATAAAAATGTCATTTTGAGGATTGTTGATCATCGTCCGTTTGGAAAATATCGAGGGCAATTTGCGTTTTTAGGAGGTCCTCCAAGGTTTCCCGGTGGCGAATAAGGTAATCCTTGCCTTCATGAACCAGCACCTCAGCGGGGCGGAAACGGGAATTGTAATTTGAAGACATGGTATAGCAATAGGCTCCAGCATTATAAAAAGCAAGAATGTCACCTTCGTGTATTTCCGTCATCTTCCTGTTGACACCAAAAGTATCCGTTTCGCAGATGTATCCCACCACTGTATAAATCCTCGAACGCCCTTCCGTCTTGGATATATTGACGATTTTATGGTAGGCATCATATAACATTGGTCTGATCAGGTGGTTAAGACCTGAATCTACACCTGCAAAAACCGTAGAGGTGGTTTGCTTGACGACGTTGACCCGTACCAGAAAAATACCTGCCTGGGATACAAGAAACTTTCCGGGCTCAAACATCAATGTCAGGTTTCGCCCATAATCCTTGCAAAACCGGGTAAATCTCGAGGTGATCTTCTCTCCAAGTTCTTCAATATCCGTTTCGATATCCTCCTCCTTGTAGGGCACTTTGAATCCGCTGCCAAAATCGATGTAGGCAAGGTCCTTAAATTCAGAAGCCACCTGAAACAGGATTTCAGCCCCCTGTAAAAATACATCGATATCAAGAATGTCAGACCCGGTATGCATATGAATGCCCTCTACCTTCATGCCATTTGTCTTGACGATGCGGTGAATATGCGGTGTCTGGTGAAAGGAGATGCCAAACTTTGAATCGATGTGGCCGACGCTGATTTTTGTGTTACCACCAGCCAGTATGTGTGGATTGATCCGAATGCAGACAGGATAACTGGGGTACAATTCTCCAAACTGTTCCAGAATAGACAGGTTGTCGATGTTAACTTTGACACCAAGGCTGACGGCTTCGGAGATTTCGTCGATCGATACACAATTGGGGGTGTAAATGATCTCAGAAGGCGTAAAGCCAGCCAGCAGCCCGATGCGCACTTCCTCAATGGAAACGGTGTCCAGTCCGCTGCCTAGAGACTTAAAAAAACGCAACACTGAAATATTGTTCAATGCCTTGCAGGCATAATTAATCTTCAGACTGGGCAACGCAAACGCACGGCTGAGTCTGTCAAACTGGGACTTCATAACTGCTGTCTCGTAGATATATAACGGACAACCATACTTGTCTGCCAGAGCCAGAGGATCCACTCCTCCTTCCAATCTATATTTGTTTTGATCAAGATGCATACACCTCCAAATTGGGGCGCAAATCTAATGAATTTCAGGGACATTTCAAAAAGGCCGGTGCTGATGAAAGCTGGAGTCTTTTAAACATCGACCAGATACATGTCCAGCTGGCCTTTGTTTTTTGCATCAATTTTACCCCGGTAAGAACACTGCACCTCGGAAAAAATTCGCTGGTAAGTTTCTCCGCTGATATTGATGGCACCCGGTAGTCCGGAAGACTCCATACGTGAAGCAATATTGACCGTATCGCCCCAGATGTCGTATGCAAATTTTTGCTGTCCGACGATACCTGCCACAACCGGGCCCGTGTGGATACCAATGCGGATGTCAAACGGAGAAGCAGATGATTTCTGAGAATCCCGAATGTAATTGAGAAACTCCCGGGCCGCAGCAACAGCCAGTGCTGCATGATCGTGTCTTTCCGTGGGCAAGCCGGACACAGCCATGTAGGCATCACCAATAGTTTTAATCTTTTCAATACCATAACGGCTTACTATGTTATCGAATGCTGAAAAACACTGATTTAACTCTGCGACCAGTTCCTGTGGACTCATCGACTCTGCTACACGGGTAAACCCAACAAAATCAGTGAAAATGACGCTTACCTCATTGTAATATCTCGCCTGAGCGGAGCCATATTCCTTGAGTTCAGTGGCCACCTCAGCAGGCAGGATATTGAGCAGCAGGCCGTCTGACTTCTGCCGCTCGCGTTCGATGACGAGGTTAGACCTTTTTTGATTGCGGTAATTTCGAAAGATAAAAAAGGCCAGCAGCAGCAATAAGGCAATTCCTGTAATATAAAAATACGCCAGAATTTGCTGCCGGTGGATGGCCGCCTCTTTGATGGCAAGATCGGCCGACTGCAACTGGATGCGCGTTTGCTGGACTTCCTTCTCTTTGGCGAGGAGGCCGATCTGTTTTTCATTCACCTTGCGGTTGGCTTGTTCCGTGCGCAGATTTGCCTGACTTTGCAGCCATGCCAGATGTTTGATCTGCCGTTGCTTTTCTGCGAGCAGCAACTGTGCCTGCCGACGTTCCAGTTCCTGTTGCTGTTTGGCTGCCAGCAGACTTTTCTCCTTCAATTGATTATCGATGCGCAGCTGCACAGTCACCAGGGAATCTTCCTTCCGGGAAAATTGGTGCTTGAGTGTCAACTGCGTGATTTCCCGTAATTTTTTCCCGTTTTCCAGAGTGGTCTGTAAGTCTACAAACCGCTTATAGGCAACGTAAGCACTATCCATTTGCAACTGTTGGCGGTAGAGCGTACTGAGTTTCTCCATACAATTGGCCTGCAACTGCGCATCGTTGAGCTCCAACGCCTGTCTGTAGGCTTTGCGGAAAAAAAAGAATGCGGAATCAGCCTTTTGCAATCCGGCATAGGCGTCTCCGAGGCCATACCAACCGGCTGCATTGAGCTTTTTATCTGACAACCCTTCATTCAGCGCGAGTCCTTCAGTATGATAGGAAAGTGCTTTCCTATATTCCTGTAGCTTGATATACACGTTTCCAACATTGCCAAGGCTGGTTGCAATACGTTGAGAGTTGCTGGTAATGCGGGCAAGAGCCAGGCTTTCCAGCTTGTACTGGAGTGCCTTTTCAAATTTCCCAAGTTGAGTATACGAATTCCCCAGATTGTTCAACAGAGCATCGCGGTACTGATCATTGCCGGCTGTTTTTGCATAAGCCTGCGCCTTCTCATAGTTTTGAATGGCCTGGTTGTACTCCTGAAGGGCATTGTAGATATTACCAATGTTCCCATAGTTGAGCGCCAGACCATAGGCATTATGTATTTTCTCATTGAATTTTAAAGATTGTAAAAAATTTTCCAGCGCCCGGCTATAGTCGGTAAGCGAATAGGAAACCAGTCCCATATTATTGAGGGCATTGGCCATCCCCCTGGTATCATCTCTCCGTTGCGATATTGTAAATGCCTTTGAAAACTGCCTGTAGGCATCATTGTACTGCCGAAGAATCAAATGCAGTGTCCCTTTGACTGCTGTTGCAGATGTGAGTAAATCTTCCCTGCCCATTTCTTCTGAGAGCATAATTGCTTTTTCTGCATACTGTAACCCACCGGTCGCTTTCACTTGCTGATGTGCCCTTGCCAGTTCGATATAAAGCCTGGCAGCAGAACTATCCCGTCTATCGAGAAGCCGACTTTCCTCCTGCAGAAGTGAGTCGATGATCTTTTGCTGGCCGATGGAATGGGAAGTCATTGTAAGAAACCACCCAACCAGGATCAGCGGTGTAAGTATGGCTTTTGCCTTCGGAAAGCATACTTTCAGTTCCACACCTTCTTACTTATCTGCAATAAATATGACATCCACACAGGGAGCAAGCTGGTGTTGGGTTTCGAATCCGGGAAATGCAGCCGATGGATTCTCAGAAAAACGGGTTTCGTGGTAGGAAAGAATTGACAGGTTCCCATCGACTATAGGAAAATCAAAGGCGCGACCATCAGTCCTTCGAATTTTATAAAAGGAAGAAGCCTGCACGGCGATGCCAAGGGTAGTATTGGCAGCGATATCGATATCACCAACATCTGTAAAGACCTCCTCATGTTTTTGGGTAGATGTGAGTTTCTCCTCCGCAAGCACCACACCCTTGTCCAGGTCCCATAATTTTACCTGAAAGGTACCTGCTATTGGCAGTTTCATGCCGATTCTGCTCACATATCCATCTTCTGTTGGCTTTAATTTGAAGCCATACACCCAGGAGGTAAGGGCTGCCGGTATAGTATCAGTGGCTATATCGGTACGATTCAGCAACTCAAAAACGGCACTATTCCAGTTTTCCTCTTTCTTACACGAGGAAAGTATGCTTAGCATCATGAAACTGACACAGCACACCGTCATCCAAGTTCCAAACTTCTTCATTTGTATGTTGATTTTAGTGTAAAAATGCAGAATATTCTTTGATCTGACAGATAATCTCCGATGAAATCATTCGAATCAAGGGATTTTCTCTGATTTAGCAGCCAATCGAAAGCGAATCCAAAATTCAGTCTTTCTCCAACAGGGAAGATTCCTCCAGGACAAAAACCAGATAATCAAAATTCTCGGCATTCAATCTAAAGCGACCACGAATGCGCGTCTTAGTATCTGTCTTCATTCGAGGTAGCGGCTTTACCGACAAGACATCAATGACCGATTCAATGCCAGCTTTGCCGCAGTAGAAACATTCTGCAAATGGGAATGCTGACAGGATCACAATCTGGTTGTCTTTTGTTTCTGTAGCAGGAATGTAATACCCTTCCACAATCACCTGCTTGCCTTCCAACGCCTTCAGGGTATCATTAAATACAGGTAGCTCCACAACCATGGCCATCTGTTCGTTATAGGAAGAATCCATTTGCAGACGAAGAAGATATTTCCACGGAATCACGTACGCCCCATCTTCCATTTCCAGAAACGACAGGTCCACACCCGTAGTTGTTTTTTCGACTGAGGTAAGGTCTTTCACGTTTTTATCCGCAACATTCCTGCATCCCACTACACAAATGACAAAAACAAGCACAAGCAGTAAATTAAATCTGAATTTTTTAATATAATGAAAATCAATCAACAATACTAGTATTTTTTTTATCATTTGTAAAAGATTGATATAGATAATTTTATAAAAATAAATTTTATGCATAAATTCATTAAAATATCTATATAATACTG
>JAJTEZ010000072.1 GCA_021298335.1 Saprospiraceae bacterium
CCCTATTAAATAGAAGTGTTTACCCATTTTTTTGATGTCGCCTCCTGTCACCTGCAATCTGCTGTCGTTCCATTGCCTGACATGCGGAAGTAAAGGTTCTTTCTGAATGACGGCATTCATCATAGCGGGAACATCCAGGATTGATACGGTGGCATAGGTCGTATGTCTCGACTCTTTCTCACTGTATCCGTAACCGCCAAAGAGGTACAGCAAGTCTCCGTCCTGATGAAACTGCATATTTGTAGACTTTAGAGGATCTCGAAAAGAGATGGGGAGCTCGGATAAACTCTTTGACCAAAACCGAAGATTCACAGGATCAACAACATAAATCTGATCATTTTGACCTGGCAAGTCAAATGCTGCAAATGGTTGGCGCCGGTGCAGGCCATCTCTTCTACCACCTATGACCAGCCACTTTCCATCGGATTGTGCCCATGCAAAAGATTGCAATCCACCCAGTCCATCAATGGAAAAGGGCTGTAACTGGATTGAGAATGATGTTTTCTGACTCCATAAGAAAGGTGAATGTATCCACAGAAAAAAAATCACTACACATGTTCTCATTATGAATTATTTATAGCCTAAAAGTACAAAAATCCAATTTGCAGAAAACTGATATAGATCACTCAGGCGTATTTTTGAGGGCCATCAACAAGTCATAAGCTCCTTTTATAACGATTTGTTTACCAGCTAATTCTGTAGGATTCAGTATTTCTGTATTTCCGTTTTCAGAAAGACCAGTCATAACCTTTTGCATTCGAAACGTTTTTTCTGCGATCTGAACGAAGATATAATTTTGACCTTCGTAAAAAACCAGTGCTTTTTCAGGGAGAGCCGGCACTTCAGATGCAGTTGTTTCAACCTCGGCCACGACGTACAAACCGGGCAACCAACCGGTAGAATGCGACATATGGCAGTATACCTCAGTATAACCGGCATCAGTGATGGTTTTCCCAATGTAAGCAACTTTTCCTTCCTTTTGCTCCTCCGGCTTGTTGTTCACATGTGCCAGCACCCTGTCGCCTACCTGAATATGCATCATATCTTGTTCAAACGCTTTCAAAATGAGGAAAGTACGATGTACATCCACGATATTGAGAATTGGTTTTGCCGGATCTATAAACATGCCGGTGTTTGCAAACACTTCCGAAACGTATCCACTTGCGGGCGCCACAACCTGAATGACGGAAGAAATCGTTTCTTCTCTTAACGACTCCACGGATATGCCGGCCAGTCGAAGCTTTTGTTCCAGCGCTTTCATTTCGATTTTACTTGAAACGACAAGCTGCTCGGCCTGTAGAAACTGCTTTTCACTGGTAGCCTGTGTAGTAAGCAGGGATTTCTGGCGTTTGTACTCCAGATCAGCAAAATGATAAGATGATCTGGCCATCAGGTAATCCTGTTGTAATTGGATGTACTCTTTATTTTCAATTGTAGCAACGACCTGCCCTTTGTGAATTTGCATGCCAGGCATCCATTTGATTTGCCTTACCACACCACCATATGGCGCACTCACCGTAATGTGCTGATCTGCAGGGATTTCGCTTTTTCCTTTCAAGTGCACCAGCCCACCAATGCGCACTTTAGTGAGAGGCGACAACGAGATCGAGACCTGTTTTAACTGGGCATCCGTCAATGTGACTTCCTCGGTATTGGCAGCTGCAACTTCGTTTGTGGACGGAGCTTCAGTTTTATTGCCACATCCATACCAAAAAATAGTCATCAGAAGGAATGAAAAGACAAACTTACCCTGAAATGTTTTTCTAAGAAATATGGGTTGAATAAACATGATTTTTCAATTTTACATTAAGAAAAGAATTGCGATACGGATACTATTTGCTTCCTTTCGGATCGATATGTATTCCTGTTCGATGTTGAGTGCCTGATTCATCAGAGTCACAAATTCCAGGTAATTAATAGCGCCGCCGGAAAGCTGCCGGGATGCTGTTTCTTTAATTGTTGCAGCATTGGGCAGGCTGACCTGATCCATGAAGCGGATTCGGTCTGCCATCAATTGTTGTTTTTCTGCGAGGGTCAACCACTCCTTCCATAGAAATGATACTTCATTTTCCCAGTGGAGTCGCTGAATACTTTCCTCAGCCCTGGCGGCTGAAACTCCCGCATTCGCTGATTTCCGAAACAATGGGATTTGAATTCCCAACTGGAAGCTTGAAAATCGTTTTGACGCATCATACAAGACATTATCGGCGCCCGTCCCTCTGATACTCATATTATTGAATCCAATGGTCACTGAGGGTAACAGCATTGATCTCTGCAATGCTGTAAACGTTACAGCTTGCTGCCATTGATGATAAGCCAGTTGTAGCTGAGGATGCGCTTTTAGCTGACTACTGTCGATGACCAGGTCTAGCGGTTGTGTATTCCACTGCTTCGTATCCGGAACATATTGACTCCCGTCATTGACCAACCAGCTCAATTCCAGAGACAGAAGCTTCAAAGCATTTCGTAGCCGCTCAAGTTGCCAGTTGACCTGCGCAAGCTGTTGCGTAGCCATTGTTTTTTCGATGATGTCAGCTTCCCCTTCCCGCACTCTCTGGTCTGTTTTCTGTGAGAACAAATCATAAAATTTCAAGTAAGACTGCAACAGTTTCTCCTGTTCCCTTGTATAGCCAAATTCATTGAAAACCTCCTCCAGTTGTTGTCTGATCTCTTTTTCTTTTAATGCGATCCCTGCCTGAACAGTCAACACAGATGTTTCAAGCCACCTTTTTTTTCTCCGATATGCTATTGGCAGTTCAAAAGACTGTGAGATGCTCAATTTTGTATCAAAATAGGCACTGTTGAACTGTCCGTTTTCTGTTGATATGACTGCACCAGGAATGTCTGATGATGTTTTGGTCAGCAGGAGTGCGTATTCCTTACGCAACTGTTCAGACCGCAATACCCTGTTATGCTGAGATGCCAGTCGAACTGCATCTTCAATGGAAAGGGGCTTTTGTCCTATGACATCCTGAATACATGCCACGAAGAATAGCAGAGCAGTCAGTCCCAGCGTTCCTGTTTTAAGTTCGATTGTCATTTTGTATCAAATTTATGGTATTCCAAATCAAGTTCATCGGCGTCATGAAAGCTTTTCTTTTCAAAAAGCACATACAGTATCGGCAATACAACCAAGGTGAGAAAAGTAGCCACGAGCAATCCACCAATGACCACCGTAGCCAAAGGACGCTGGACTTCTGCCCCAGAACCATTGCTGAGAGCCATTGGTAAAAAACCGAGTGATGCCACAAATGCTGTCATCAGGACTGGCCGAAGTCGCACCTTTGTTCCCATCAGAACGATTTTCCGAAGATCTTTCCACCCTTCTGCACGAAGCCGGTTGAATTCAGCAATCAACACAATGCCATTGAGAACAGCCACACCAAACAAAGCAATAAATCCGACACCCGCACTTATGGAAAATGGCATTCCCCGCAAGGCCAGAAAGAAAATACCTCCAATTGCCGACAAGGGTATAGCAGAATAGATGAGCAAACCCTGCCTGATAGAACTAAATGCGAAGTACAGCAGGATAAATATCATAGCCAAAGCAATCGGAACTGCGATCATCAGCCGGCTTGTCGCTTTATTAAGATTTTCAAAAGCCCCACCATACGTCACATAATAACCCGATGGAAACGAGATCTGTGCTCCCACTTTTTGTTTCATTTCTTCGACGATACTTTGTACATCCCGTCCATTGATGTTAAATCCTACGATAATCCGCCGTTTCGCATCTTCGCGTTGAATCTGGTTAGGTCCTTGCGTTATATCCACATCTGCAAGCTGCGAAAGCGGTATCTGTTCACCTGAAGGCGTAGGAATACGAAGTGATCGTACATCATCCAGATTCTGACGTTGTTCCTTCCCCAATCTAACCACTAGGTTAAATCGTTTTTCTCCTTCAAATACAAGTCCGGTTGTTTGTCCTGCAAAAGCCATATTGACAACTTTATTTATATCCGAAATATTCAGCCCATACCGGGCTAGCATCGGTCTGTTGTAGTTGATAATGACTTGTGGCACACCAGTTACTGTTTCGATGTACAAATTTTCAGTCCCTTGCAAAGTAGATACGATATTCCCTAATTTATGCGCGTAATGTGCAAGTGTGTCCAGGTCTTCTCCAAAAATTTTACAAACTACGTCTTGTCTGGCACCGGTCATCAACTCGTTAAAGCGCATCTGTACCGGATATTGAAAGCCGGCGGTCACACCTGGTACTTCCTGCAAGGCTGCACCCATTTTTGCGGCTAGTTCATCAAACGTTTTTGCCGAAGTCCATTCCTTTTTCGGCTTCAGAATGACCATCATATCACTGGCTTCCATTGGCATCGGATCTGTCGGTACTTCTCCACTGCCAATTTTTGTCACCACCTTTTCTACTTCGGGAAATCGATCCTTTAAAATCTTGGCCGTTTTCCGGGTACTTTCAATGGTTGTGGTGAGATTACTTCCTGTCAGTACGCGTGTATCGACAGCAAAATCTCCTTCTTCCAGGGCAGGGATAAATTCGCCACCCATATTTGCCAATAAGATGATTGCTATTGTAAACAGGACAAGAACCCCTGATATCACGAGCCTGGGAAATTGAAGAAAAAATGTCAGTGAGCGCTGGAAAAACATTTCGACACGGATCATGATCCTGTCTGACAAATTGGGCTCGTGACTGATTTTCCTGCTCAAAACCAGGGCACTCATCATGGGTATATAGGTCAGCGACAACAGAAAGGCACCCAGCAGGGCGAAAGCTACAGTTTGAGCCATCGGGATGAACATTTTCCCCTCAATGCCTTCCAATGTAAATATGGGAAGGTAGACGATTAGTATAATCACCTGCCCAAAGACGGCACTATTCATCATTTTGCCTGCTGAAACATTGACTTCTGTATCCATCTGGTGGCGGCTGAGACTGCTGATGCCCTTATAATGCTTACTATGGCTCAGCTGGTGCATCACCGCTTCGACGATGATAACCGCCCCATCGACGATCAAGCCAAAATCAAGAGCTCCAAGGCTCATCAGGTTGCCGCTTACCCCAAACAAATTCATCATGATGATGGCAAACAACATAGCCAGAGGAATGACTGATGCCACAAGCAGGCCCGCCCTGAAATTTCCCAGAAAAAGCACGAGCACAAACACAACGATAAGTGCTCCTTCAAGCAGGTTTGTTTCTACTGTACTAATGGCATTATTGACCATCTTGGTTCTGTCGAGAAAAGACTCGATTATAATGCCTTCCGGCAACATTTTTTCAATCTCTTCAATTCTCTCTTTCACCTTTTTAATTACGTCACTGCTATTGGCACCTTTCAGCATCATGACGATCGCTCCTGCCACTTCACCCTGATCGTTATAAGTCATTGCTCCAAACCGCGTAGCATGTCCAATTTCTACAGTGGCGACATCTTTGACCAGCAGTGGCGTCCCATTTACCTGTTTGATGGATATGTTTAGTATGTCTTCTTTTGATCCGATCAGACCTTCACTTCTGATAAACAGGACGGTTGCATTTTTTTCTATGTACGCCCCACCTGTATTTTGATTGTTTTTTTCAACAGCATCAAATATTTCAGTAATGGTGATGCCATGCGACTGCAATCTGTCGGGGTCAACTACAATTTCATATTGTTTGAGTTTTCCTCCAAAACTACTGACCTCGGCAACACCCTGAACACCAAGAAGTTGTCGGCGTACAAGCCAATCCTGAATTGTTCTAAGCTCAGTTTCACTATATTTTTGCTCATACCCTGGCTTAGGACGAAGAACATACTGATAAATCTCGCCCAAACCCGTGGACACAGGTCCCATTTCCGGAATCCCAATGCCTGCCGGAATCTCAGCCTGTACCCGTTGTAATCGCTCGGCGACCTGTTGCCGTGCCCAGTAGATATCGGATTGATCATCAAAGACAATGGTGACAAGTGACAACCCAAATCTGGAAAAGCTTCGAATCTCTGTAATCCCGGAGATATTATTATTGGCCTGTTCAATTGGAAATGTAATTAATCGTTCGATATCCGTAGCGCCAAAAGAAGGTGCCTGCGTGATGATGATGACCTGATTATTTGTAATGTCAGGCACGGCATCAATGGGTAGTTTCGTTGTTTCATATAAGCCCAGGCCAATCAGAGCGCATGTAAACAAGCCTACGATCAGTTTATTATGAATAGAAAATGAAATTATTTTTGTTAACATACATTACCGTTTAAGGGGCAGCCAAACCACCTGCACCTCAACAATATAATTGGAGCAGGCTTATAGCCGAAATCATGAAAAACAACTGAATAAAGGAAGTTTGGAGACCTGAAATATCTTCCTAAACCAACATAAACGACGGGCGTGGAGGGTGGAAAACTCCTGAAATTGTAGGGTCTTGAATGATTTCAGAATTCGAATTTTTCCATTTGCTTTTTTGGCAGTATTTTTCGATAGTAACGCCCCATGAAGGAGAATTCACAGAAGTACAAAAGGCGAGGTAGTTTACCTGACTATCCTGCATGGATTTAAACGGCAGCTGCATATCCTGAAAATAATCCTCGTCCACTATGATGCCATGCATATAATGCATATCGAGATATTCCCAAACAGACAAATCTCTTTGTTCTTCCAGATGCTGGTAGTAATGCATAAATAAAAAAGGCAATCTGGACACTTCCTTTAAAGGGGTGTAGCAAAACGTATACAGTAACAATAAACCGACAGCTAATTTACATCTCACAGAACAAAAATAGGGAGATTTTACATTATTGACATCTTTGAACATCACAAACAAGAAAAATCGCCCAGATTTCCATTCTTTTCCTAATAGATTAAAAAAAAAGCCCTGACTCTTTAAGAGACAGGGCTTGATAAAACTTATTGGAAGAAACATTACATCATGCCTCCCATTCCTCCTCCGCCCATAGGTGGGTGTGAATGACCTGCATTTTCCTCTTTCTTCTCAGAAATCACACACTCAGTGGTCAGCACCATGCTGGCAATTGAACCTGCATTTTCCAGTGCTACGCGAGTCACTTTTGTTGGGTCGATGACACCGGCTTTCTTCAAATCTTCATATTCGCCTGTACGAGCATTGTAACCATTTGCGGCCTTTGCCTTATACACTTCCTGGAAAACAACTGATCCATCTACTCCTGCATTTTCAGCAATGATTCGTAGGGGTGCTTCCAATGACTTGCGTACAATCTGAATTCCAAGATTCTCATCTTCATTGGCTCCGGATAGTGTATCGAGTGATTTAATAGCACGAACCAATGCAACTCCTCCTCCGGGAACAATTCCTTCCTCCACAGCAGCTCTGGTCGCGTGAAGTGCATCATCAACACGGTCTTTTTTCTCCTTCATTTCTACTTCAGTGGCAGCGCCCACATAGAGTACTGCTACACCACCTGCGAGTTTTGCAAGGCGCTCCTGGAGCTTTTCCTTATCATAGTCTGAAGTTGTGGTCTCAATCTGTGCTTTAATCTGATTGATTCGTGCATTGATATCAGCTTTCTGGCCTTTACCATTTACGATTGTGGTATTGTCTTTGTCTACAGTGACCTTTTCGGCCTGTCCCAGTTCAGCGACCGTTGCATTCTCAAGCTTATATCCTTTCTCTTCAGAAATTACTACGCCCCCTGTCAGAATTGCGATGTCTTCGAGCATTGCTTTACGTCTGTCGCCAAATCCAGGAGCTTTTACAGCTACAATTTTCAATCCTGCTCTGAGTCTGTTTACAACGAGTGTTCCTAATGCCTGACTGTCAACATCTTCAGCGATGATCAACAAAGGACGGCCTGTCTGGACAGCTTTCTCAAGGACGGGAACGATTTCCTGTACATTGGAAATCTTCTTGTCATGAATGAGGATCAGAGGATTGTCATACTCTGTCGTCATATTTTCTGTATTCGTAATAAAATATGGAGAAAGGTAGCCTCTGTCAAACTGCATACCTATCACTTCATCTACATAAGTGTCTGTACCTTTTGCTTCTTCTACAGTGATTACACCGTCTTTAGTGACGCGCTTCATCGCATCTGCGATTAATGAACCGATTTCATCGTCATTATTGGCAGAAATGGATGCAACCTGTTTGATTTTATTAAAGTCAGACCCGACGACTTCGCTTTGTTTTTTAAGATCAGCGATGACGTTGGAAATCGCCTTGTCTATCCCTCTTTTCAGGTCCATCGGATTTGCACCGGCTGTCACATACTTCATTCCTGCGCTGACCATTGCCTGAGCTAGAACTGTGGCTGTGGTAGTACCGTCTCCAGCTGCATCTGCAGTTTTAGAAGCCACTTCCTTCACCATTTGTGCACCCATATTTTCTACTGCATCTTCCAGTTCGATTTCTTTGGCCACAGTCACCCCGTCCTTTGTAATGGAAGGAGCTCCAAAGCTCTTTTGAATGACGACATTTCTTCCTTTCGGCCCGAGTGTCACTTTTACTGCATTCGCTAATTGGTCAATTCCAGATTTTAGTTTCGTTCTTGCTTCTGAATCAAAGCTAACTATTTTAGCCATAATTTGATGTTTTTAATGTTTCGTTGAATAAAAAATAACAGATTCGAATGGTTTACAGGATAACGAGGATATCGTCTTCTCTCATAATGAGGTAATCTTCACCGTTATAGTGGATTTCCTGACCGGCATACTTACCATAGAGAACCACATCCCCTTTTTTGACTGTCATGGCATTTCCTTCTTTTCCAGGACCTACAGCCACAACTTCTCCCTTTTGGGGTTTTTCCTTGGCGGTATCAGGAATAATAATACCTCCAGATGTTTTCTCCTCGGCCTGGGCCGGCTTCACTACAACTCTGTCATTAATTGGTTTCATATACAACTGATTTTAAATTTTATAATGTGAGTAAAAAATCTAACAACTTACATCATGAAATATGCCAAACTTCGAAATATGCCATTTTTTCCTATTTTGTATGAAACCAAAGCACTTTCTATGTAGACTTGTCAGTTATAAGTGACAAAATGGCACTGCCACGGGAAGGGGTCGCCTGATTCGTATCTAATTCTCAGAAAAATGTTTATTCTGCAGCAACAGGAGAGAAATAAATCTCATGGTGTCGCTTCACACAATTCGATGCAGTACCCGTCTGGATCAAACAAAAAAAGCTGTCTGACCCCATCAGGTCTGATTGTATCTTTTGCAATAGTCAAACCGAATGTCACCAACTCACTCTTCCACAAATCAATGGCATTTGTTTGAAAAGCAAAGTGAAGAGCCCGACTTCCTGAGTCTATTCTCTCAAGGCTTTCCACTTGTATGAGATGGAGTTGACGATTGTCCCCAATATCCAGCCATGCTCCCGGGAAGTCAAAAGCCGGCCTGGTTAAAAGTGGAAACTTCAAAAGAATGTGATAAAAATACAGGCTTTGCTGCAAATTTGTCACCTGGATAGTATAGTGATGAAAACACAGCCTACTTTGTGGTTCCATCCCACATCAAAAACGCCTTTAAAAAGCCATCTAAGTTCCCATCCAGTACGGCATCCGTATTTCGGGTTTCAAATCCGGTGCGGTGATCCTTGACCCGCCTGTCATCCAGCACATACGAACGAATTTGTGAACCCCATTCATTTTTCATCTTTTGTGCTTCCAGAAGATCTCTTTCGGCACGTTGTTTTTCCAATTCGATTTCATATAGTCTGGATTTCAGCATCTGGAGGGCTTTTTCCCGGTTGGCATGTTGTGACCTGGCCTCCTGGCATGCTATGGCAATGCCTGTAGGCTTGTGTTTTACCCTAACGGCCGTTTCCACTTTATTGACATTCTGACCTCCTGCTCCCTGGGCTCTGAAAGTGTCCCACTCCAGATCTGCCGGACTGATTTCGATTTCAATGGTATCATCAATCAGGGGATGCACAAAAACTGAAGCAAAAGATGTCATTCTCTTCCCTTGAGAATTATAGGGACTGACCCTCACAAGTCTGTGGACACCATTTTCACCTTTTAACAAACCATAAGCGTATTCACCGTCAATTTCGATTGTCACTGACTTGATGCCAGCTACATCACCATCCACAAGGTCCAGCTCAGTGATTTTATAGCCATTTTTATCAGCCCACATGGTAAACATACGTAGCAGCATGGAGGCCCAGTCGCATGCTTCCGTTCCGCCGGCGCCTGCATTGATTTCGAGCAGGCAACTCATGGCGTCTTCTGGCTTATCCAGGGTTGTGCGAAATTCCCATGGACTGATACTTCTCAACCCATTTCTTATTGTCCTTGAGCTCTTTTAGAACGGATTCGGCTTTCTCAGGATCATTCCAGAATGCGGGATCCAAAGAAAGCTGTTCTTTATCTTCGATGTCGATTTTTCTGCGATCGACGTCAAAGATACCTCCTTACCGATGTCAAACGCACCCTGATGTCAGCTAGCTGCTCAATGGTCATTGCCCTGCATGTTTAAAAGTGAAAGAATGAAAATTTCCGGATTACTTTACGCCTATCAGTTCAATGTAAAACAACAAATTGGCATCCGGAGGAATGCTGTTACCTGCCCCTGCCTTGCCGTAAGCCAGTTCTGAGGGTATAAAGAAGCACACTTTGGCTCCCTTGCTGAGAAGAGCAATACCTTCTTCCCATCCCGGGATCACACCACCTGAACCGACAACGAAACTAAATTCATCGCCTCTCTGGAAAGAGTCATCAAATTGGCTACCATTCTCTTGTAAGACGCCGTAGTAGTGCACAGAGACTGTTTTTCCTTTCTCGGCTTTCGCACCTTGACCTTCTTGTATCATATAGTATTCAAGTCCGGAGGCAGTCTTTTGTGTTTGCAATTTACCGGATTTATAATCAGCGAGCGTGTTTTTTACCAATTCCTCGACTCCGTCACGCTTTTCGAGATTTGCCTTCATTTTAGCTTCCTGTTCAGCTATTTTTGCTTCGCGATACTTGTCAAATTCTGCCTTGGTGTTGATCTTTTTGACGGTGATTTCATAGATCAGTTCGGGATAGGACATCAAAGTTGGCGGTATCTGGAACGTGATGGAATCCATTGGCATGATCATTCGGTATCTGGCTCCAACTTTGGCAGTGGCCAGCATTTCCTGGATCCAGTTTGGAAGTGTAGGGTCCTGTGGTTTGGTGATTTGAATGACAGGTTCTGCACCCTCAACGTCTTCCTGCACTAACGAATCTTTTTTGGACACTGAATCCTGTACAAAAACTTTTACGTTAAAAAATACGTAATCTGATGTATCGGGGGCATCTCCGCTGCCGGCATCCAATATTGAATAGACATAACCATCTTTCGTTTTCAGCTCTTTTTTACAAGAAATGAGACACATGAATACAAAAGAGGCCAGTAAAAGGAATCGCATTTTCATTATAATAATTGTTAAACTGTGACAAAAAACAAAACTTTAAACTAACCTGTCAAGATGTACAGGCATGACTTTTTTTACTTTTTCGATGATATCCTGGAGGCTTGCATACACTCCTCCTCCGGCAGCATTTTTATGTCCTCCGCCATTAAAATATTTCTGCGCAATTTCCTGTACAGAAATATCTCCTTTGCTCCTCAGGGAAATTTTGATGATCGATGGTTGTTCAAGCACGAATGCCGCCACTCGTATGTTTTCCATCATGAGCATGTAATTGACAATTCCTTCTGTATCACCGCGTTGAATATCAAAATCCGTATAATCTTTCCGAGTCAGCCACATAATGCCGACGCCGTAATCCTGTATAATTTCCATACGGTTTGCGAGGCAGTGACCTAAAAGGCGGAGATGTTTTTCTTTCTGAGAATTAAAGATTTTATCGGCAAGTTTGTAGTCATCTACTCCGAGTTGCTTGAGTGATGCCGCTACTTCGTAGGTATACGGGCGGGTACCATACCGGAACGAACCGGTGTCAGTGATCAGCCCGGTAAACAGACACTCCCCGGTATCCGGATCGATTTTGTGTCTTTCACCCAGTTCGTCTATGACTTTAAACACCAGTTCACAGGTACTGGAAGACTCTGTTTCTGAAAATTCAATATCAGTAAAGGGTTCAGGATCCAGATGGTGGTCTATGAGGATCTTTTTGGCTTTCGAAAACTGTACATTTTCACCGAGTTTATCAATTCTGTCAAGGCCGTTAAAATCCAGGCAGAAAATCACATCGCTATCATCGACGGCTTTTCGTGCTGCAGCCTGGTCGTTGTCAAAAACGACTGCCTTTTCGATTCCTTTGATAAACTTGTAGCTTTGGGGGTAATCACTTGGGAATACCACTTTGACGTTGTGACCGGTTTTTTCAAGAAACGAGGCCAATCCCATGGATGACCCTATTGCGTCACCGTCGGGATTCCGATGTGCGATAATGACAATTTGTCGAGGGAAGGCTAAAATTTGTTTTAACTGCGAGATTGATTCCGTCATAACGGGTGCAAAAGTCAACAATATATTGGAGATATCAAAATTATTTCCATGGATAACGCATGAATTGGCCCTGGAATTCATACTTTTGCA
The DNA here is from genome assembly GCA_021298335.1 of Saprospiraceae bacterium. Lineage (GTDB taxonomy): Bacteria > Bacteroidota > Bacteroidia > Chitinophagales > Saprospiraceae > OLB9. Next base: position 12,474 of record JAJTEZ010000072.1, read on the forward strand.
TACTTTTTTACAAACCCTAAAAATGATGTCATGTCTGGGAACAGAACTTTTACGATGATTAAACCTGACGCTGTAGCTGCGGGACATATTGGAGCCATTCTTGCTCAAATTAATGAGGCGGGATTTCGGATTGTGGCAATGAAGTATACAAAGCTTTCTGCTGAAAAAGCTGGCGAATTTTATGCCGTCCATCAGGCTCGTCCATTTTATGGTGAGTTGGTAGATTTTATGTCTTCAGGTCCTATTGTTGCAGCTATTCTGGAAAAAGAAAATGCGGTCGAAGATTTCAGAAAATTGATCGGAGCGACCAACCCTGCTGAAGCTGCGCCCGGCACAATTCGCGCGCGATTTGCCAAGAATATCGGTGAGAATGCGATTCACGGGTCTGATAGTGATGAGAATGCAGCCATCGAGTGTGCATTTCACTTTGCTGGCACGGAGATCTTCCAATAAAATTATACATTTGCAACAACGATAAAAGGCCATGAGAATGGTCTTTTTTTGTTTTGGTGAATCTGGATTATACGAGGAGATGCTGTCAGGAAACGATCAATCTCAGAGTTTCATACCCAAAACAGATATTGGTATCTTGTGAGATACGATAAAGGCCAAATAAACCCAACGTTAATCAAAACGAATGGGGTGATACCTACTTGCTATTGTACTACATCCTTTCAGGGTAATGAAAGGCCTTACAACAAAAAAACCTCTGCAGAACAGAGGTTTTTTTTTGAAGTCGGGGCGGCAGGATTCGAACCTGCGACCCCCTGGTCCCAAACCAGGTGCGCTAACCGGACTGCGCTACGCCCCGAAAATATTTTCATTCTTAGCAGAACATGCATCTGCAAGAAAAAATGACTACAAAGCGGTGGAGGGGGGATTCGAACCCCCGGTACCGTTTCCAGTACGACAGTTTAGCAAACTGTTGGTTTAAGCCACTCACCCACCCCACCGTATCTGAAACAAAACAGTCAAGAGTGGACAGTTTTGCCGCTAATCAGCGCCTTTCTTTTAAAGCGAGGCAAAGATAACTTTCATCAGGGAAACCCCCAAGAAAAACTTGAAAAAACGCACAACTTTCTGCACGATTTGTGAGACATACTGGACTCGAACCAGTGACCCCTACCCTGTCAAGGTAGTGCTCTAAACCAACTGAGCTAATATCTCATTATGTACTACAATGCACTTAATTCTCCCTGAAGCTGCACTGCATCTTTATATCCCGGTGAGACTCTGATCACTGAAAGAGAGCCATCCAAATAAACCAATGAAGGATATGCCATCTGACCTTGCAACAACTCAACAGCAAGGTTATGTACTCCGTTCCTCCCCACATCCTGCCACTCGTATTTTTTGCCTTTGAAAGTGATAGGTTCTTTTTGTTCGGCATTAAACTTTACTAGATGGAAATTTTCCTGAAGATAGACTTTCAATTGAGGGTCTGTGAACGTTTTCTGATCCATCACCTTACACCAGCCACACCAATCTGTATACACATCAAACAGAAACTTTTTATCTGTCCCCTTTTCAGAGAGAGTCACAGCTTCCTCGATGGTAAGCCAGTCTAATTCGCCATTTCCAGTGGAAACTCCTTGCTTACACGTGGTGAAGACCATCATACAACAAATACAAAACGCCAGGACTTTCATGGTGCAACTTTTTGCGGTGCAAAATTAATGCATTTTTTGGAATTCTTATAATTTCACCAAAGTTGATTGCACTTTTTTTACAAGCGCATTCACTTTGTCTTTAAAAAGGATATCAGTATCCATGATGTCCTGCACTGTTTTCAAGGAATGGATTACCGTAGAATGGTCTCTTCCTCCAAATGAATCACCTATAGCTTTGAGAGAACTATTTGTATAATTTTTGGCCAGATACATTGAAAGTTGCCGGGCCATGACCACTTCACGCAAACGTGTTTTGGAGTGGAGCTTTTCTACGGGCACATTAAAATGTTTGGCGACCAGTTGTTTGATGTTTTCAACGGAAATTTCACGGTCTTCCGGTGAGATGAATTGCCTGAGAACTTCTTTTACCAGCTTCAGGTCTATTTGTTTTTTATTCAGTGTAGATTGTGCTACGAGCGAAATAATGACACCCTCCAGTTCGCGGATGTTATTTTTTATGTAACTGCAGATATACTCCTTAATTTCATCAGAAAACTGCACACCTTCCTTTTGGAGCTTCATTTCCAAAATTTGCATGCGGGTTTCAAAATCAGGTGCTTTCATGTCTGGACTGATGCAGGTGATTAAATATGTTAAAGAATAACTCCTGTGTCTTTTCTCGTTTTGAAAGAAAATGGATATCATCAATAATCAGTGTATCAACCAGCTGGTAAAACTGCATGAAATCTGACACGGTTTGATTTTTGATGGCCTGAATGACCTGATTTGTAAACTTCTCCACCGAAACATACAAAACCTGTTTTTCAGGATGTAGAGTAAGTATTTCATTTCCGATTGCCTGCACGAGATGCGTTTTGCCCAGTCCTGTATCACCATAGACTACCAGCGGATTAAACGCAGTGCCTCCGGGATTCTTTGCTACAGCCATACCGGCAGATGCAGCGAGTTTATTACATTCGCCAATCACAAAATTTTCAAATCTGTTTTGTGTCTGCAGCTGTGATTCGATCTTAATCTTTTTTATTCCCGGAATCACAAACGGGTTCATCATTTTAGGCTCGGGATAGCTTGATACCGCTGTCGACTGAGATTCCGGAGATTTGGTGCCGATTTGCCGATGATTTTCTACCATAATCTGGTATTCCAAACTCCCGGAAGGCCCCAGCACCTGTCGGATTGCCATTTTCAATTCAGAAACGTAATGTTCTTCAAGCCATTCGTAAAAGAATTTGTTGGGCACCTGTATTGTCAGGACATTTTTGACCACACTCACAGGCTTTACCGGCTCAAACCAGGTTTTAAATGGTTGGCCGACGATCTGCTTTTTGATGACGTCAAGACACTGATTCCAAATATAATTATGATCCTTACTCATTCTAATCCAATAAACGTGTTACTATTCCCCAGCCAAACGGTTTCAGGCAGATGATCAGCTTTTTTCCAGCCACCACACCAAGGATCTTTTTTTGGGATTCGTGCAAATGTGGCACTTTTTTTTTTCAAATAAAAAATTAGGAATTAAAAATTTTCAGATTTTTTTCTTTTGTCATCTTCTTAATCATATTCACATTTAATACACATATAATTATTTGTATTACAGGATAATACATAGATTTTAATATTGTTATAAATAAAGAATTGACGCAAAAAAAACTGTCAGTACGTTTGTACTGATGGTCACCGAGCGTCCGTTGCTGCGCTGTACGACATCCGGCTTTGTCAGGAAGGTATGAGTATGACCACCCAGGATTAGGTCTATTTCGCGTGTTTCTTTGGCCAGTATCTGATCAGAAACTTTCGAATCTTCGTATTTATAACCCAGGTGTGATAAGCAGATTACATAATCGCATGCGTGTTCGAATCTCAGTGTATCTGCGATTTTGTTTGCTGTTATGACAGGATCATAGTATTTCGTATTTCCATACAACGCAGCCGGCACGAGGCCTTCGAGTTCTATACCCAGACCAAAAACACCAATCCTGATTCCTCCGCGTTCAAATACTTTAAATTCCTTGGTTTTTCCAGCCATTGGAGTCTCTGAAAAATCATAGTTGGCATTCAGAATGGGAAAATCAGCGTGTTGAAGTTGCCTGGCCAATGATTCCATGCCCCCATCAAATTCATGATTCCCGATTGTTGCGGCGTCATACCCCATTTCTGACATCAACTTAAATTCCAGTTCCCCCCCAAACACATTAAAATAGGGTGTTCCCTGTAGCATATCGCCGGCATCCAAAAGCAATACGTGTTGGCTTTTTTTCCTGATTTCACTGATCAGCCAGGCTCTTCTTGCGGCACCCCCCAATCCCTGATTGCGGCTTCCGTCCATCGGGAATGGCTCTATCCTGCTGTGCACATCATTTGTATGGAGGATGGTCAGGTGTATCAATTCTTCATCTATCCCTTGAGAATTCAGTATAAATGGAGAAAATGCAAGGGCTGAACCTGCCTTTGTCGTCTGTTGTAAAAATAATCGCCGGTTCATCATTGTTGCGTATTATTGAATTCTGGGGTCTGCATCTGCTTTAATCATCTGCCCTTGCTTCTGGGTTCTCCGCACATTTTGAATTAAAAGGTTTCGAATCAGCAAGCCGGTATTCTGGTGAGAAGACTGTTTGAGAAATTGGACATTGTCTCCACCCTGAAAAATGTAATCAGGCAATGCCAGAGTGTATAAACTCAATGTATCCAGGGGTTTGCCTTTTACAGTGATATCATCCGCCTTGCCATACCTGAGCGAAAAACGAAGGGTACTGCTGACAGGCCAACCACCCGCCCCAGCGATGTGATTGCACAGTTGCCGCATTTGAATACCTGATATTCTGGTTATGTAGAGCACATTATCAAAGGGCATCAACTCAAACACCTGGCCTACCGTCCATGCGCCGGCGGGCATTGAGGTCACCCGGACTCCTCCGTAATTCAAAATGGCTGCATCAATGCTATCTCCGGTGCTGATTGTTGCTTCCTGTAAGAGTACATCTCCCATCCAGTTGGTCAGTGGTGAAACCGGTTTCCCTTTGATGAGTTCTGTTTCAGCGTATCCTACCACTTCATTCATGGCAGAATCCACCTTTACCTTATACGGCAGAATCAAGGCATTGATCTGGGTATCTACCCGCATTGTACCTTGTTGGATCCTATGGTATTCTGTCTTTGTCTCTGTGATAAAGGTATACTTTTGGCAGGACAACAGGATGAAGGAAGCCAAAATGGCATGGTATGCTGTTTTCATCATATCAACTTTTTAAAACAACAAGCGCATTTCATTTCGGATAGCGCTGCGCGCGAGCATGAGGGGATTTCCACCAAGTTTTGTTAGATTTTCCCTCAAAGCAGCCATAAACTCAGTTTGCGTTTGACCGCTGGAAGCAGCTACCACCTCCTGCATGTGTTCTTTTGCAGTGTGAATGATCTGCCACAATTCAGGGCTAACATACAATTGCTGCGTAAGATTGTGTTCATATTCCTGTTGAATGGCAATGAGCATGGCCGTTTTCAATTCCTGCCCTTGCATATCTGGGTGTGAAATTCGATAAAACAGCAAATCAATGGATATTCTCTCGCAAAGCATGACCACCCGCTCATAGGCTTGTAACCTTACAGGCAAAGTTTCTTTTTCGGCACTTTTTTTCATTCGAAGAAGCTCGAGTTGGTATTGCTGGCTGAAGTACTGGCGGAATGTAAAATAGACGGCTGCAAACACAATCAATGCCGGAATTGTGATGTATACAATTTGTAAAGTGGCTTCCATATGCTCGGGATTAGTCAACAAAAAATCATCTTTTAGCCTAATGTGGGTAAATTACTGAACTAAGCTTACGGGAAACTTGTTTCGTCACAAAGTAATTACAATTCTTACGTTTCTGTATCAAAAGAAGTTTATTTTTGTATAAAATTAAGTGCAATGACGACATCACAGACTTTAACAGCCTCTCAGCCGGTTACAATTACTGAAGGGGCTGTGTCTCAGCTCAGGAGAGTATATTCAGAACAAAATCTGACTGAAGATCATGGGCTTCGCATAGGTGTGAAAGGAGGTGGCTGTAGCGGATTCAGTTATGTGCTGGGCTTTGATGTCCAAAAAGAAAAAGATGAAGTATACCAGATAGAAGGGTTCCGGGTTTTCATGGAAAAGGCACATGCCATCTACCTGCTGGGCATGGAAATCGACTGGAAGGAAGGTCTCGACAACCGCGGCTTCACATTCAGCAATCCAAATGCGAAGTCGACCTGTGGCTGTGGAACCTCTTTCTCAGCCTGACGACAAACAAATGAATCCAAATTTAGATCCCTCACAGGCACATTTTCAGCAAGATGACAAGCAGGCGGAAAGGGCATTGCGCCCGAAGGGTTTGCTTGAGTTTAGTGGACAGCCCCGCATTGTAGAAAATCTGGAAGTGTTTATTCAGGCTGCGAAAAAACGAAATGAGGCGCTTGATCACGTACTCCTTCACGGTCCTCCGGGTTTGGGGAAGACTACATTATCCTTGATTATCGCCAACGAGCTGGAGACAAACATTAAAATCACCTCCGGACCTGTGCTCGAAAAACCCGGTGATCTTGCGGGCCTGCTTACCGGTCTGGAAGAAGGGGACGTATTGTTTATTGATGAAATTCACAGGTTAAATACAGTTGTAGAGGAATACCTGTATTCCGCCATGGAGGACTACCGCATTGATATCATGATTGATTCAGGTCCGAATGCCAGGTCAATCCAGATCAACTTAAACCCGTTTACACTGGTTGGAGCCACCACCCGACTGGGCTTATTGACTTCACCGATGCGTGCCAGATTTGGCATTCATTTTTTGCTTGACTATTACGATGTACCTACGCTCAAGAAAATCATTTTCCGGAGTGCACAAATTCTGGGAGTGGACATAGACGATAAAGGCGCATCAGAAATCGCCGGCAGAAGCAGGGGAACACCCAGGATTGCTAATGCTCTGTTACGGAGGATTCGTGATTTTGCCCAAATCAAGGGGAACGGCAGCATTGACAGAGAGATTGCCCGCTTTGGACTGGATGCCTTGCATGTGGATGAAAGCGGCCTGGATGAAATGGACAACCGCATACTCACCACCATCATTGACAAATTCAAAGGGGGGCCGGTGGGGATTACAACCATTGCTACTGCTGTAGGCGAGGAAGCCGGCACCATTGAAGAAGTCCATGAACCGTTTCTCATCATGGAAGGTTACCTTCAGCGAACACCCAGAGGAAGGGAAGCAACTGCCAAGGCGTACAAACACCTGGGAAAAATCCCTCCAGGCATCGCTTTGACGTTGTTTGATTAAACGTTCAGCAACGAAGGAAAGAGCGCTACCAGCAACAAAACGACCAGCTGAATCAGAATGAATGGTACGATGATCCAAAGAGGGTCCATGTGCAAGGCATTGAAAATGGGCGCCACAATAGGAACAATGATAAAAATGATTTCGATAAAATCGATAAAAAATCCGGCAATAAACACGACGATCATCACGAGTAGTAAAAACTGAGTTCCTTCCAGATTGCCACCCTGGATCAGATCAACTAGCATCTTATCGCCTCCAAGCCCTCGAAAGACAATGGAAAAAGTGGTTGCTCCCAGCAATATCATAAAGACCATAGAAGATAGATGAGTTGTTTCCTTCACGACCTCTGCCAGTAGCTTCATACTCAGTTTTTTCTGCAAGGCGGCGAGCACAATTGCACCGATTGCACCCACGGCTGCTGCTTCTGTTGGTGAAGCAATCCCTGTAAAAATCACACCAAGCACAGCCACGATGAGCACCATGGGATATAAAAACGAGGTAATCAGTTTTTGGATATAGTTTTCACCTCTGTATTGTCGAATTTCTTCTTCCGGCATGGCAGGCGCTTTATCCGGCCATATCCATGCATAGACCAGAATATACCCCACATATGCCAAAACCAGCAGAAGACCGGGAAGCACCGCAGCCTGGAAGAGATCACCTACGGGAACATTCAGCACACTTCCCAGCAGGACCAGGACGACAGATGGAGGAATGATTTGCCCCAACGTGCCCGAACTTGCAATAATGCCGGTAGCCAGAGGGATAGAATAATTTTTGCGGATCATGATCGGCAGGCTGATGAGGCCCATGGAAATCACTGTCGCACCCACAATCCCTGTGGAAGCCGCCAATAGTGTACCTACCAGGACAACAGAGAGTGCCAGCCCCCCTCTAACCCGTCCCAACATAATGCCCATTGATGTGAGGAGCTTTTCAGCAATCCCGGATTTTTCGAGGGTTAAGCCCATAAATACAAACAATGGTACGGCCAAAAGCACATAATTTTGGAGCGTACCCATGATGCGTAATGGCAAAAAATCCAAAAAGTCAGGCACCATAATCATTCCGATAATCACTGACAAGCCGCCCAGTACGAAAGCAACAGGAAAGCCAGACATCAGCAATACGATGAGGGCGACAAAAAACAAAATAGCCACCTGTTCGGAACTCATTGGAGCAATATTTTGGTGTTGCGGTAAACCACGACAAGTGATTGCAAAAGCAGCAATACAAAGCAGAAAACTATACAAAATTTAATGACATAGAGCGCAGGCAGGCCACCGGGACTCGGCGACCCTTCGCGAATGTAATAGGAGTTTATGGCATAATTCCAGCAGGTTTTCACAGCCACCAGACACCAGGGAAGAAGTAAAAAAACAGAACCCAACAGGTTGACAAGGGCTTGTTTTCGCGGTGAAAATGACTGATAAAATACATCAACTCGAACATGTTTGTCCTCTGAAAATGTAAACGCACTTCCAAGCAAAAATACAAGGCCGAAAATATGCCATTCGGCATCCAGCACCCAATTGTAAGTTACATTCATCAGGTAGCGCTGCAGCACATCCAGACAAATCAGTAAAACTAGGCCAAGATTTAGCCACGAGGAGTATTCTCCAGTCTTACGTATCCATTGCTCCAGTTTCAAAATGAAAGCATCCATGTCTTCAAACTTGTCTTAAAAATACATTTAATCATGCAAAACTACTGAATTGGGGAACTATTTTTTGCATTTCGTTGTTTGCTGGCCTTTGTCGCTCAATTCAAGTGATTTGTATATTAATCCGACCAGGAACAAGATACAGAGAGAAAATTCCTTTTGAATGCCTTAATTTTGCATCAATTTCATCTAAAGAAAATATTTATGAAAAACTTTTTTGGTTCACTACTTGGTTCATGTTTGGGTGTTTTTGTGGCACTCATTGCGGGATTTCTCATTCTGGCAGGAATTGCTGCAGCCAGTATTGGATTTTCTGAGACGCAGGAGAAAAAAGAAAGCCCTATTCTGAAACTTAAGCTTGAAAATTTCATTCCTGAAAAAACAGATAATATTGTTACCTCCCCCTTTGACTTTGGTCAATCGGAAGTACCTATTGGACTACGAAGGCTGGTGCAACTGATTGAGGCGGCGGGCGAAGACACTAAAATCAAAGGCATCTTTATAGAAAACAATTCCGTCATGTTGGGTCAGGCCAGCATCATCACTCTCATGGATGCACTGAAGGAATTTAAAAAGTCCGGTAAATTTATCTATTCTTATGCGGATAATCACAGTCAATCATCTTACTTACTTTGTAGTGTCGCCGACTCCATGTTTCTGAACCCTCAGGGTGGCATTGATTTAAGAGGATATGGCACTACGATTCCATTCTTTAAAAACATGTTGGATAAAGTGGGTGTGCAGATGAATATATTCTATGCAGGCAATTTCAAGAGTGCCACAGAACCATTCCGGCTCACAGAGATGAGTGAATTTAACCGGTTGCAGACTCGGGTGTTTCTGGAAGATATGGAAAACATCATGAAGACCCGGATTGCAGAAAACAGAAGCATCACGGTCGAAAAAGTTGACTCCATCATGTCTGCCTATGCGGGCAGGACGGCTCTCCGCGCTCAAAAAGCGGGCCTGATTGATGTGGTGATGTATAAAAATGAGGTGGAAGATTTTTTGAAGAAGAAAACTGGAGTTGCCGAAGGAGACAAGTTGAACACAACTTCTTTGGCAGATTTTGACAAGTCGGCAGATATCCAGAGTACAGGTACTGGAAAAGACAAAATAGCCATCGTGTATGCAGAGGGAGAAATTGTGTATGGCAGTGATGAGCCGGGCGTGATCAGTGAAAAAAAGTATTTGTCTACATTGAGTCGATTGCGTACTGACGATAAGGTGAAAGCCGTTGTTTTGCGGGTCAACTCCCCTGGTGGAAGCGCTTTTACGAGTGATGCCATCTGGCATGAGCTTGAGTTGATCAAGAAAGCCGGGAAACCTGTGGTTGCCTCCTTTGGAGATTATGCTGCATCGGGAGGGTATTATATTGCTGCAGGAGCTGATAAAATTGTGGCGCAGCCCAATACATTGACCGGTTCCATCGGAGTGTTTAGCATTTTCCCTGACGCCTCTACCCTGTTGAATGATAAGCTTGGGATTGGATTTGATACTGTAAAAATGCATCCATTGTCCGTGGGATTCAGTCCTGTTATGCCCTTATCTGTACAGGAAAAAGAATTGCTGCAGGAGTCGGTGATGGAAATCTACGACACCTTTCTGCAGAGGGTATCAAAAGGGAGAAAGCTTTCTATGGACAGCACTAAGGCTATAGCACAAGGAAGGGTGTGGACAGGACGAAAAGCAAAAGAAATCGGACTGGTTGATCAGCTGGGTGATTTGAATGATGCGATTGAGTTGGCTGCAAAAATGGCAAAAATTGAGTCCTATAAGATCGCAGAATATCCCCGCATCGAGGAGGACATGCTGAGCCAGCTACTCCGGGAAATTCAGCGAAGTAAGGAAGACGAGAGCACTTCGGCATTTCTGTCAGGAGCTGAAGAGAAAAAGATGTGGGAAAAATTCAAAGAATTGAAGTCCATGCTCAAAATGAAGGAAGCTCAGGCGAGACTGCCTTTTATGTTTGAATTTCATTGATACCGATTGCGATGTAGTGCCCTGTCTAGGATTTTCTATCTTTGCGGCATATAGTCCCGTTCATGTTGACACATTTAAAGACATTTTTTACACACCGGCAAAGTCTGGCCACGGGTTCTGGTTTTTTCATTCTGGGATTTTTGTTTGGCAACTGGGCTACCCTGATTCCTTACGTAAAAGATTTGTATGCGTTGGATGACGCTTTGCTGGGACTAATGCTGCTTTGTTTGCCCTTGGGTGCGATGATATTCAATCCAATTGCTGCTATGGCAGTGCGCAGATTTGGGTTTCAGCGGATGACTGTAGTGGGAATGATTCTGGTCAGCATCGTATACGCACTTCCGGTGTGTGTGGGCAATTTCTATGCTCTACCGGTGAGTCTTTTACTCGTGGGTATCGGCATGACTATCCTGAATATTTCTGTCAATACTACAGCGACAGCCATAGAACAAAAAGAGAATATCAGCATCATGGCCACATGTCATGGCATGTTTAGCGTTGGACTTATGGTGGGTGCCTTGATGCGTAGCATGACTCTACTAGCCGGCTTGTCTGAATTCTGGCACATGATCGGCATGTGTGCAATTGCAATGATTCTTGCCTATGTTTCTTCTAAAACCTTACTTTCGATTGAAAATGTTTCAAATTCTGGTGATGTAAAAAAGTCGGTTCCTAAAGGAAGTTTTATTCCCAGAGGCGCCTTGCTGACCATTATTGGCATCAGTATTTGCACTAATGTCACGGAGGGATCGATGACGGACTGGGCCTCGCTGTATATGAAGGAGGTCGTCCGGACGAGTCCGTATTTTGTAGGTTGGGGTTTATTTGGGTACTCAGCCTTTATGGCATTGGGTAGGTTTTTTGGTGATGGTATTATTCCCCGTCTTGGCAGAAACCGGGTCCTGGCATATGGAGGTGCACTGAGCGGTCTAGGTCTGACAATGATCATCCTCTTTCCTGTCACGGTTGTCGCGATTCTTGGATTTGCCTGTATTGGATTAGGTGTTTCGTGTGGAGCTCCTATACTCTATGCAAGCGCTTCCAGATATCCGGGGCTGCCGGATGCCGGTGGACTGGCGATGATGAATACCTACGCCATGGGGGGATTTTTGATGGGACCCGCCATCATTGGCTTTATTTCAGATCAGACTTCCTTGAAAACTGCCTTTGGATTTGTAGCTGTCCTCACGCTGATCTGGATGTACAAATCGCACAAAGCCGAGCTGTACTGAAGTAAGTTATTGCTGCATTCCGTTTAGTTTCCGAAAAACAACCGTTCGAACAGAATCGGTATACAATAGTTGAAGTTGAAACTTTCGGGCTATGAAAGCCATCGTTTGGATGTTATAAAATGAAACATGTGTCGTATCGCGCAAGTAGTACCAATCGTGTAGGTGATCAAAGGGAGGATAGAATTCTGTCATAATAGCCATTACTCCACCGATGCGAAGCAGATCGGTCATTTCCTGAATTGATGTCAGCGGATGGTGAAAATGCTCGGCAGTTTCTGTGCAGGTGATCAAATCGTAGGTGTCTACAGGCAAGTCAGGAAAGAAAAACGGATCATAAAACTGCATGGAGAAACCCTCTGCCTTGAGAATGCCTGAAAGTACCGGGTGAGGACCACAACCATAATCAAGTCCGCAGCAATTTTTCGGAACAAACGGGAGAATCCTTTGAGTAAATGACTTCAGGAAGGAGATATAGCCTTCGTTTTCCGGGTTGTTTTGGTGGTAAAGATATCTTGCTTTTTCAGCTTCCGGGTCTGGCAGATCAGAAGGGCTCTTCATCAGCATGCTGCAACCGGGACAATAATACAGAATCGGACCTTTGGGATGAACGTGGAGTTCCTGAAGACCTGACTGCTTGCATAGACGGCAAGTTGGTAAATTGTTGGCATGGTTGGCTAGCTCCTGAAGCATCGTCTTGTAAGAAATGTATTGTAAAAATGTGAAATTCCGGGTAATTTCTTTGCGATTTGAGCTGCTTCAACAAGAAAGAACTACAAATGAAGGTTATATTTGTCACAAATAGAAAGCTCATGGAAGGAAAAATGTTGCGCTGGGGAATTCTGGGTTGCGGAAAAATCGCTCACAAGTTTGCGTCAGACATGCATTTTGCTGAAGGTTCGGTGGTGACATGCTGTGCATCGAGGGATGAGGAGAAAAGCAAACAATTTGCGCATAAATATGGCATTTCCAATGCGTATTTCACATATGAACGAATGCTCGAAGATACCCCATGTGACATTGTTTACGTGGCTACTCCCCATTCTCATCATGAACAGCATGTGCTGCAATGCCTGGAGGCAGGTAAGCATGTTTTGTGCGAAAAGCCGATGGGTGTCAACGCCGGACAGGTAAAGCGTATGCAACAAAAGGCAAAAGAAAAAGGACTTTTTCTCATGGAAGCCATGTGGACGGGTGTCTTGCCCATCATGAAAGACATCAGGGCTGTGATTGCTTCAGGAGGTATCGGAGAAGTACGCCGCATCAGTGCTGACTTTGGCTTTTCGTTTCCGTTTGATGCTCAGAGCCGGGTACAGTCTTTTGTCACGAAGGCCTCGACGGGGACAGATAGTGAATGTAGCATTCATTTACATTACGCAAATGGGGCAACAGCATCGCTGTATTCTGCAGTTACATGTACAACACCTACGGAATGTACCATTGTCGGTACGGAAGGTACTATACGCATCCCCTCCCGTTTTCATGAACAATCCAAGTATTTACTGGAGACAAAAGACGGGGTGGTGCACGAAAGACAAGCCGGTAAAAAAGGATACGGATATGTCCACGAAATTGATCATGTCCGTGAATGCCTTATACATGGGTATACAGAAAGTCCTGTTCTCACATTTAACCTAACACATCAACTCACACAGATCATGGACCAAATCCGGAAACAACATGGTATTCAGTACCCGTTTGAAATTACAGAACGTCAAGTATAGTTCCATACAAATCAGAGGAAGATGGACAAATTGAGAGTTGCAGTTTTTCAGTTTTCGACAGTGTGGATGCAACAGGACACCAATTTAAAAAAGGTATCGCTGATAGCAGACAGCCTTCAGGGGCATGCAGATATTCTTTTTCTTCCAGAAATGTTTAACACAGGGTATAACATGCATCCGGAATCCATTCCGCCAGACTGGCAAAAGCAGTGCATTGAAACACTGAAAGATATTGCTACAAAGACAGAAATCTGGATCGGGGGCAGTATTCCATTCCAATCCATGGGCAGGTGGAAAAATACGATGGTTGTCATCAATTCGGATGGCATAGTGAGTCAATATGATAAAACACACCTTTTTAGCCCGGCTGGCGAAAAGGAACACTACCATGCCGGAGCGTCATTTGAATATTTTAAGGTTGGAGAATGGTGTATCAGGCCACTCATTTGCTATGACCTTAGATTCCCCTATGCAAGCTTTCAAAGCCCGGCACCTGACATTTTAGTATACAGTGCCAACTGGCCAGCCACAAGAATTAAGCATTGGCATGCATTGTTGTGTGCACGCGCAATTGAAAATCAATGCTACGTTGTAGGTGTCAACAGGACTGGTGAAGATTACAACGGCTACAACTATCCTGGCGAGTCGACAATCATTTCATTTTCCGGGGAAACCATATTTTGTGGCAAAGAGAAGGAAGAAATGACCATCGCTGCACTTGATCTTGCGGCACTAAAGGAATATAGGCAAAAGCTCCCTTTCCTCAGTGACAGAAGAATTATCGGGTGAATAATAATTCGCGGTATTTTGTCAGTGGCCACAACTCATCATCAACCAGCAATTCAAGCTTATCGCAGGCATAGCGAATTTCGTCAAAGTAGGGCTTCACTGCATTGCAATACGCTTCTGCTTTCTGTTGGGCGTCTGTAAGTTGGTTGGCAGATTTTCGGGCCTCAGTCATCTTTTCGACGTTTGCATTGATCGAGCCCATATAGCCGGATATTTCCTTGATCAAGTTGAGCTGCTCCTGCGCGTACGTCGTATAACTATCTCCAAATATATCTTTTAGTCCTTTGACATTTTCGATCAGTTTGTTTTGGTACGTCACAGAAGTAGGAATCACATGATTTCTGGCAATATCACCGAGAATACGGCCTTCAATCTGCACTTTTTTGATATATTCTTCCAGTTCGATTTCGTACCTGGCGTGAATTTCCACGTGGTTCATGATATTGTGCTTCTCATATAGGTGGATCGTGGATGGGGCGACTTGAACCTTTAGTGCTTCCGGCGTGGTTTTGAAGTTGTTCAGCCCCCTTTTTTGGGCCTCCAAAACCCAATCTTCGCTGTATCCGTCACCTTCGAAGCGGATTTTTCGGGATTCTTTGATGAGCTCCTTAAGGACGTTAAAAATTGCATCGTCCTTTTTCATGCCTTTTTCGTCGATCAGAAAATCCACCTTCGCTTTAAACTGGAGGAGTTGCTCAGAAACGATCAAATTCAGTATAGTCATAGCTTTTGCGCAATTGGCTGAAGAACCTACTGCACGAAACTCAAACTTATTCCCGGTGAAGGCAAACGGAGATGTTCTGTTTCTGTCCGTGTTGTCAAGGAGGATTTCAGGAATTTTGCCAACCACATTCAACTTGAGTTCAGTTTTTTCCTCAGGTGAAAGACTGCCATCAGATACATTTTCCAGTTCGTCGAGTACTTCTGTCAAGTGCTTGCCGATAAATACCGATATGATGGCGGGTGGAGCTTCATTGGCACCGAGCCGGTGGTCATTATTTGCGGAGGCGATAGATGCGCGCAGCAGATCATCATAATCGTGTACCGCCTTTATCGTGTTGACAAAGAATGTCAAAAACTGCAGATTGCTCTTGGGAGTTTTGCCTGGACTCAACAGATTTACTCCTGTGTCTGTAGCCAGTGACCAGTTGTTGTGTTTTCCCGAACCATTGACTCCCGCAAAAGGTTTTTCGTGGAGAAGTACTTTAAAATTGTGTCTCGCTGCGACTTTGTTCATCACATCCATCAGCAGGGAATTATGGTCGACGGCCAGGTTGGCCTCCTCAAACAATGGTGCAAGCTCAAACTGATTTGGAGCTACTTCGTTATGTCGGGTTTTGACAGGAATGCCCAGTTGAATACATTCGATTTCCAATTCTCTCATATAGGCGAGGGCCCGTTCGGGAATGGAACCAAAGTAATGATCTTCCAGCTGCTGCCCTTTTGCAGCCTGATGTCCCAAAAGTACGCGTCCGGCCATCACCAAATCTGGGCGGGAAG
>JAJTEZ010000073.1 GCA_021298335.1 Saprospiraceae bacterium
GGTGAAGCCCACGCACCGATCTGGCTTTCACGCGGGCGTGAATGAAAGTACACTTCTGATTCATGGCGGCTGATCTGCTCCGCTTTTCCTTCGATCCGAACCTGCCGCTCCAGTTCATGCCATAAAAACACGAGGGAAGCTGCCGGATTGGCCGACAGTTCCCTCGCTTTTTTACTTTGATAGTTTGTGAAGAAGACGAAACCCTTTTCATCTACTTCCTTGAGTAGCACCACTCGTGATGAAGGTCTGGCGTGTTCACCCACAGTACCCAAGACCATGGCATTTGGCTCATGGACCTGCACATCCAGTGCCTCTTGAAACCACAAATGGAACTGACTCACAGGATGTTCCAGCACGTCCACTTCACTAAGGCTGTGCATCTTGTATTCCCTTCTCAAACCTGCCAGATGACTCATAAAGTATTTTTATTCATTTCTACAAAAATACAGCTTTTCCGGATCACTTCATATGACAGAAATCATCTGCTTATTTGTAGGTGCCGTTCCAGACTTTTCGCCTTCCCAGCCACCTGCCTGCATACATGATGCCCACGAAGATGAAAAACAACGGACCGGTAAATCCAAACAAGGCCACATATTTCGTCCCATAAAACTGTTCCATCGGCCTGCGCAGTCTCTCAGACATGACATACATGCTCGGAATCATCAGCAGCGTCAGGAAAAACGATAGTATCAATCCGTAAATGATGGTCCAGGACAATGGCCCCCAAAACACCACACTGTCTCCACCAAGGAAAATTTTCGGATCAAGGTGTGTGAATAAGGTTTCAAAGTTGATGTTGAAGCCAATAGCTAAAGGCAAAAGACCCAGAATGGTTGCGACTGCGGTCAGCATGACAGGGATAATCCTAATCTTACCTGCCTGAATCGCTGCTTCTCGGGTTTTAAAACCCCGGGAACGCAATTCATCAGTAAATTCAATCAGCAAAATCCCGTTTTTAATCACGATTCCGGCGAGTCCTATTACACCTACCAGCACCATGATGGTCGGCATCGTCATGCCAGTCAGGGCAAAGCCTAAGAATACTCCGATGATGGAGAAAAAGATCTCTGTAAGTACGATAAATGGCTTGCTCAGTGAATTAAATTGCATCACCAGAATCAGGAAAATGAGTCCTAAAGCCAGCACAAAGGCCAAACCAAGGAAGGAGTTTGTCTCCTGCTGTTGCTCACTTTCGCCTGTTTGACGGATAAAAACTCCATCAGGCATATTATATTCTGCCTGGAAAGACGAGATTTTCTCCTTCAGTTCACCATTGATGCGGGCCACAGCTGTCAGATCTGTGATGCTGGACTGCAATTGAATCGTACGCTTCAGGTTTTTACGTTTGATGCCGCCGGCAGTATTGGTAAAATCAAATTTTGCCACAGCACTCACAGGCACCTGTTTGATTCTACCTGTGTTAAAGTCTCGGAAGGTGATACGCATGTTGATCAGGCTTTGAAGGTCACTGCGCTGCGCCTCAGCATAACGTAAGTTGATTTTATATTCATCTTCACCATCCTTGAGTTTACTGACTTCCCTTCCAAACAGTGCTGTTCTTATGGCAAAGCCGATTTGCGCCGAACTGATGCCTTCAATCGCCGCACGTTGCTTGTCGACAAGTAGTGTCACCTCCGGGTTGTTCAGGTCAATGTCCATGGCCAGGTTTTCAATTCCGTCGACTTTGTTGGTATCAAGGTAATTGTACAGAGCCGTGGCCACTTTGGCATTCTGATCGAAATCGTCTCCATACACTTCAATATTGACAGGAGGATCTGTGGGTGGTCCGGCACTTTCCTGTTCTACAGTAATCTGTGCTCCGGGAATATCTTTGACAGCTACCCTCAAGGTGTCTAGATAGGGCAGAGTAGGCGTATTCGGTCGCTTGGCAAATTCTACAAATGAAATCTGGATTCGCCCGAGATTCGATTGTACACTGCGGTTATTATCTCTGGGGTTATTGGCATTGACCGCTACATTGGATATAATACTTTCTACGATGGAGCCCTCTTCGGTCGGGCGAAGTGACTTCAAAGATTCAAAAACCTTTACCTCCAGTTTTTGCAATACTTTATCTGTAGCCTCAGCTGTAGTGCCCACCGGCATTTTCAGATACACATAAATCATGTTGGGTTGTCCACTTGGGAAGAACGGAAAATCCGGCTTCCTGACAATCAAAGCAATCAGAGAAAAAATAAACAGGAAAAAGATGGATATAAACGCCTTCACAGGGCGCCAGCCTACGAGTAACCAACGCAGTAATTGTTCATACCTGTTCATCACCCTTGGCAACAGGTTCTCCTGAAACGAATAGATCATTCCTTTGATCACAAAAGCATTTAGAATCGACAGAATTGCAATAAGCAACATGAAATTACCAATGCCAGGACTACCAACGACATGTCCAAAAACACCAGCTAAAAGCAGTAACCAGAACCACCATTTTCGGAAAATTGCCGATTTGGATTCCTCAAACTGCCTGCCTTCAGGGCGCATAAAGCTGACAGCAAAGACCGGGTTGATGATAAAAGCCACAATCAGCGATGCGGTCAGCGTAAAAATCAACATAGTCGGCAGGTAAATCATAAATTTCCCAATGATCCCCTTCCAGAAAAGGAGTGGGAAGAATGGCGCTATTATCGTGGCAGTTCCAGCCAGTACGGGAATAAATACCTCTCCTGCTGCCATCTTGGCTGCCTTTATAATGGGTGTTTTGCCGTTTTCATAAATACGGTGCGTATTTTCCACCACCACTATGGCGTCGTCTACAATGATGCCCAGGCCGAAAAGCAATGCAAAAAGGACTATAAAGTTCAGCGTCACATCCGTACCTACGATTAGGTTGGCTGCGGGCAAAAACAGAAAGGCCACAAAGACACTCAGCGGAACACTCAAGGCCACGAAAAAGGCATTGGTTACTCCCATGAAGAACATCAGGATCAGAAGTACAAGCAAAAATCCGATGATGATGGTGTTGACCAACTCCTCAAATGAGGTGGCTGCCTGCTTGCTCTGATCGCCGGTTACGACTATGCTGAGATCCTGGGGCAAGTCCCCCCGCTGCATTTCAGCAACGATATCTTTGACTTTTGTGGCACAGTTGATCAGGTTTTCCCCCGGTCTTTTTACGATATTCAGGGTGATGACATTTTTTCCATTTAAGCGGGCAAAACTTTCACTTTCCTTGATGGTGTCTTTGATGGTGGCGATATCCTGCAGACGGACCGAGCCGGCCCTGGGTGTTCTGACGATGATTTCATTCAGTGAAAGACTATTGGGTATCTGACCTTTGAGGCGCAGAGTGCGGTTCATATCTCCGACCTCGATCGTACCGCCGGAGATATCCATATTTTCGTAATTGACGGCATTGGCAATGTCATCAAAGCTGATCATAGCTTGTTCCATTTTCAATGGATCTACATTGACCTGGATTTCACGCTCGGGGGCACCTACCAGTTCGGCACGGCTGATTTCCGGCAGTGACTCAAACCTGTCCTGCATCTGCTCAGCGTATTGTTTAAGTCTGATGGGCGAATAATCACCACTCACATTGACATACATGATGGGTAGGTCGGAGAAGGCAAATTCCTGCACATTGGGCTCTTGAGTGAGGTCGTTAGGTAAATTTGACTGTGCTCTATCGACGGCATCTTTTACCTTTTGTTTGGCAATTTCGGGTTTGACATCAGTATCAAATTCGACGATGATCAAGCTGAAGTCGGTCTGTGAAGTGGACTGAATTTTATTCACTTTTGCACCCGAGATTCCTTTGATTTGTTTTTCAATCGGGCGGGTGACCAGGTTTTCAATGTCCTTTGGAGAATTGCCCACGTACACCGTTGTGACAGAGATGGTGGGCACTACGATGTCCGGAAATTGCTCTTTGGGAAGGTTGATAAAGGTATACAAGCCAAAGGCTGTAATCATCATGGTGATGATGTACATAGTGGTTCTATTGTCAATTGCCCAGCTGGAAGGACCGAATTCCTTGATTTTTTCTTTGAAAGAATGAATGAGGTTATTCACGTGATGCACATTTTTTCGAATGAAGAAAAATGAAAATGGTTCAAATGATTAGTTATTGGCCTGTATACGCTGACCTTCATAGAGATTCTGGTATCCCTGGACAATAATTTCATCGTCGGCTGCCAGTCCGCTGAGAATTTCTATTTTTTCAGCATACAACTGTCCTAAAGTCACATTTTTTTTCTTTGCAACGGCTTTTCCGTCAGCATTTGGATTGAGAACGTATACATATTTTCCTTTTTCATCGCTTTGTATGATGTTTACCGGAACAACGATTGCCTTTGTGTTGGCGTGGCTCAGAATTTTTACGGACACAGCCATGTTTGGTTTGACACCGCTTCCTACAGGAACTTTACATTCGGCAGTAAACCCGCGTGATGCTGCATTGATGGAGTTTGTGAGTCTGCTCACGGTGGATGTAATCGTTTTACCGAGCGCCGGAATTTCGAGTTTGACTTTATTTCCAATTTTTACATCCGTTGAATAGTTTTCAGGGATTTCAACGCTGACAGCAAGGTCGTTGGTGCCTACGATCTGGATCTGAGGTCCGGTGATGCTCATGCCGGTAAACAACTCTCCCACCTTGACATTGACGATGTCTGCTACGCCATTCTGATCAGCCAATACCACAAAAGTCTTGAGTTGTTCCTCCTGTACTTTGATCTGACTTTCGAGAGCTTCTACATTATTTTTGGCACTGAGCAACTGCACTTCCGAACCGATGTTTTCAGCCCAGAGGGATTTTGTTCTTTCGTACAGGTTTTTTGCAAAATTCAATTGCGTTTTTGTAGCCTCAATGGCCTGGCGAAGTACCTGATCGTCAAGTTTCATGATGGCCTGTCCTTTTGTGACCCTATCACCTGCCCTGATGTACAATTGTTTGACGTAACCACCCATGCCATTTCGAGGAGCTATATACGAAACTGAATTCGCATTGACCACTCCCTGTAGGTTGATGTAGTGTTCAAACCCTTCGGTAGTGAGTTTGATGGTGCCTACAAGTTTGGGTTTTGCTCCTCTGCTTGGGTCGAGAGTTTCAATTTCATTTTCAAGGTTGTTGATCTTTGCTGAGATTTCTTTTGACTGGTTTTTTAATGTTTCCAGTTCTTTAAGTTTTGTCTCCAGTGCAGCATTTACCGGTGTGTTTTCCTTGTTTCCACAGGATATCAGGAAGATTGCAAAAAAAAGTGAGAGAAAGAATTTCATATGATTGATGTTTAAAATTTTTAAGTATGTGATTATAGTTTTCCAATGGATTTTAAATAGGAAATTCGGGCAATGGCTGCGTCATACATAGCCTGAAAATAGCTGCCGTTGGCACGCTGGTATTCAGTATCTGTCTGGAGCAACTCAAAACTGCTTCCGGTTCCTGCCTGGTATTTTTTGTTTGTGGTTTCAAACACCTGCTTTGCAAGACTGACGTTTCTTGTCTGTACATCCAGATTCATAATGGCATTTTGGTAAGATCTTACAGCAATGCCTTGTTCCAGGTCAATAAAGCCCTTCAGTTGTTCTAAGGAGTTATCAATTTTCTGCAATTTCAGTTTTGCCTGTGACACCTTATATTTCTTTTGGAATCCGTCAAAAATAGGTTGGTTGACTGACAACCCAACGAGGCCCGCAGTAAACCAAAACCAGGGACCACTGCCGTTTACATCGAAACTCTCATTTCGTTGTCCGGATCGTTGTAACTGATAAAAAGCGGCTACTGTAGGCAGATAGCCCAGCTGATATCGTTTCATATCCAGTTCCTGAAGCTTGCGTGCTGTGCCGAGCAATGTAAATTCTGGTCTGTTTTGATAATCCGGTTGACCGGATATCGTCAGGTAGTCAGCCTGGATAGCCGTCAGGTCAAGTTTTTCCGTCAAAACAATAGAATCCTGTTGAGGAATTCCCATGGTGTTTTTTAGAAGAACGATACTGATCTGTATGCCGTTGTTCAGTTGATTTAATGCGGTCTCTGTGTTATTCAGGGTCACCTGGAGTTTATCAATGTCGAGTTTTTCGGCAAACCCTGTAGAGTACATCATACTCATTTCCTTCATCAGGCGTTGGAGGCGATTTCTGGTTTCAAAGAGCACGGTTTTCTGAGCTTCGGCGACAAGAACAGCATAGTAAGCTTTGAGGACAGATTCCTTGACTTTCAGCTCTGCGACTGCCACATTTTGTTTGGCGAAGTCAAGGACGGATTGCCTTGCCTGCACTGCGATGAAGACGTCCGGCTGAAACAGGAGTTGATTGACACCCAGGCCTACCTGCATGTTAAAAGGGGCGACGAAGGAAACGGGCTGGACCCCGAAAGACGCCTGGCTGATGTCGATAGGCTGGCCGTTACGGTCAAGGACACCCTCTTTTTCCAATACCTTATAGACTGAAATATCTGAGGTTGGAAACTGAATTTTCGGCAAATTGGTGTAATAGGTTGCCTGGCCGGATGCCGAGACCTGCGGATAAACGGACGACAATATTTCTTTATTGTTGTATTCCTGGATTTGCACATCCAGTTGCAGGTTTCGGAGCTCTACCGCTGTGCGTATGGCGACTTCTACTGCTTGTTGTGAACTCAGTCTTCTGATTTCCTGACTTTGTCCAACACTGACACTTGCACAAAGGAAGACTCCCCACAAGAAAAATCGATTCATAATGTTGATACTTTATTTTGATATTTAGGTAAAACAATTTTTCCGCTGTCAGAAACAATGCCATGCAGATGGTACATGATCATCTCCTTGATGAGCTGGATGGTCTCAAACTCTGATGTCGAAAACTGTTCGCTGTCTACGATAGAGGTGGTTTTTGACATGTACAGACGTGCCACCACAAAGGGATCAAAATCAGGGCGGTAAATGCCTTCTTCCTGACCTCTGACAAGGTTTTTATAGATCACGTCTTCTATGAATGAGATATGGGTTTTATCTACTTTTTTCCAGATTTCCGGATGGTATTTTTTCAGATCATAAATCAACGCAGGCGTCATTTCCTTGAGCATCGTGATGGCATACTGCGTAATGTTGACCATTTCGTCGATGGCATCCTGTGATTTGGTCAGGATTTTCTTAATATTTCTTTCGTCAAGAGCCATCCGTTTTTCAATGGCTTTAGATACCAGCTCCTCTTTGTTTTGGATAAAGTGGTAAATCGTTTTTTTTGAAATGGCCAGATTCTGGCATATGTCGTCCATACTGACACTTTTGATGCCGTATTTCAGGAATAGCTGAAGTGCCGCAGAAAAAACTCTGTCTTTCAAATTCATACTTTAAAAACCCAGGAAACTTTAAACTGTTTAATAGTTTCCATAGTTTTTTTATATATTAACATTTTATTTGTAGATTTTGTAATTTAATGTTTGTTCGTTCTGAAAATGATGTACTTTTATCTTTTTATCGAAACAAAATAAAGCTTTAATGGCGATGGAGGCATTTTTGGCGTTGATGAGTTTGGTAGTCGACGATTATGATGAGGCGATACAATATTTTGCAAGCGTACTTGACTTTCGACTAACGGAAGATAAAGACATGGGAGAAGGCAAGCGTTGGGTTGTCATGCATCCCCCTGGAAGCAGTGGCTGTGGTTTGTTGCTGGCCAAAGCAAAAAATGACAGACAACAGTCGGCTGTAGGTAATCAAAGTGGGGGACGTGTGTTTTTATTTCTACATACAAACGATTTTGCAGCTGTTCAGGAACGATTGAGCAAATACTCTGTAAAAATTGTGCGCGGTCCGGTGACAGAAGCCTATGGTCGGGTGCTTGTATTTGAGGATCTTTACGGCAATCTGTGGGATCTGATTGAGCCAGCTAAATCAGGAAATGCTGATGATCTGTAAGCCGGTCATATGGAAATAAACAATATATTATAAAAAAAAATACAAAAAAAATACATATTATGTTTTTTTATAATATGTTTATCTTGTATGTTTGCAGAGTCAACGGACAAACAAAAAGAGTTTTTTATTTTGAGATCCTAGTATAGAGGTCTGTAAACCATCAAAGCGAGAATATCCCCACAGAGGTCATCCCAATAACCGAAGATTGCAGGTGACTAGGATTTTTCAAACTCGTGCTCAGAATCATAAACACAGAACGTGAAAATTGAGTGGGTTTACAGCCTCTTTTTTTATTTGGCAAAAGGTATAGTTATGCGACCTTGAGATAGGCTTCTTTAGGTAGCTTCTTTAGATATGACATATCTTTAAGATATGTCATATCTAAAGACTTAATAGATAAAAAAGCCTTTCCCTACCACATCCTCAACACCTTCCACAACATTTATCATTTTTTTAACTTTTCCACAGATTCAATCTCACTCCTCCCCACATCCGATTGGGGCCCCCGGAGGCAGTCCCGGCTGAATCGGAGCTTTCCATTCCCGAAGATCAGCAGGACTCATCTGCATCAAATCCAATACGTACTGCCGGTGCACATCCCCCGCTCTTTTTCCAGCCTTATTCTCGTTTCCCTTTCTATACATTTCACTCTCGTGATAATCAAGGACTGATTTTACTTCTTTTTTAACCTGGATGCTCACTTTCTCATCCTGCTGCAGCAAGAGCAGTTTTTGAACCCACTGTATTTCTGCAGTTTGCCGCACTGCATCCTGCATCTCATTTGAACTCAACAGTCGCCCGCTGATCAACCGAAAATATTCCTGCAGCCGCCCCTGGTTAGACAATCGGGCAAGCCTTTCTCCATGCATCATCAGGTCGAGAATCTGCCCTGTAGCACTTTCAATCACACGACTCATATCAAATGCCGGTCCGGCGGCTGTGGCGAAACTTTCCCTGCTGCGCGGGTATCCATATGCCGGCGGATACAACCATTCCTGAATGTGCCCAGGGATGCCAAACACTGATTCCTGTAACAGATGAAGCAATGCATTTGTAGCCTTATTTTGTCGATCTGCATCCACCGACCTAAGCTTTGGCGGAGTACCAAAGCCCTTCACAGCATACTCGTATTCAATTCCTCCAATAAGCTTTGACACCGCTTCGGCCTGATATCGGTGCATAAAATATACGGGAACTAAAATTTTCTCCAGTTCTGATAGCGGAGTTCCCTCAGGAATTGTAGACAGCCCAAATCGGGAAAGTGCATTTTTACGCAAGCTGATGATTCTGTCCAATTCTACAATGGCATCTCCTCCATTATCCCACAAATGATTGATTGGTGAAGCACTTCCGGCACTTCTCGCGTCTTCATCAGTGAGAAAAGGAATGCTTAGCTGCCGATTTTCCGCAAGAATCGATGCCAGACTGTCTTCCTCCAGTGCCTCCGAAACTTGGGCATACCCATACAGGATGGCTCGTTTGTCCCACAAGCCAATTTTGTCATCATAGGCCTTTGAAAAATCCAGACTTCCATCCTCTCTTTCAGTAACAAAAGGGTGGGGGTAGTCCATCACTGACGCCCTTCCAGCGACAGAAGCCGCAAAGTTGTGCGCCAGACCCAGTGTATGGCCAATCTCATGCGCCGATAATTGCCGCAGTCTGTCGAGAGACATTTTGACCAACACGTTTTTCTGACTGTCATCAGTGCCAAAAGGGGAGACAAGTCCCTGTGCCAGCATGAAATCCTGTCTGACTCGCAATGACCCTAACGAAACATGCCCTTTCATGATTTCTCCGGTTCGGGGGTCAGTGATGGAGGATCCATAGGACCAGCCGCGGGTACTGCGGTGCACCCACTGTATCATATTGTAGCGAACATCAAGAGGATGTGCTCCTTCCGGAAGTTCACGGACGTCAAATGCGTTGGAAAAGCCGGCTGCTTCAAATGCCTGTGCCCACCATTTGCCTCCTTCTACCAGGGCAGACCTGATGGGTTCGGGGCAGCCCGGATCTATATAATAAATGAGTGGCTCCACGGGGTCACTGATCGGCATTGCAGGGTTT
>JAJTEZ010000074.1 GCA_021298335.1 Saprospiraceae bacterium
CCCTACCAGCATGTACAACGTTCCGGAATCCTGAAATCCAAAGAACTGTTTGAAAAAACCACCCCAGATGAGTGAGGTGACCAAAAAAAATCCTGAGAGAGTGGCAAGCAAGGCGAAGCTGACGGCAAGGACCTGGCTTTTTTCATAAGTTTTTCCAGTGCCTGCCTTTTCCTGCATGGAATAAAACCGAAAAAATGTCGTTTCCATGCCCATGGTCAGCAAAATATTTAAAATCGAAGCATAGACATACCATTTTGTCTGGCTGGAAAAATCGGGAGCAGCAAAGACAGCCGTGTAAACACCGACCAGTGCAAAACTGACAATCCTTGGTAAAACAGAGGCAATACCATACAAAAAAGTATCCTTAAAAAAGGCGCGAATGCTGCTCAATGGAAATCTTTATTCTGATGAAAATCCTGATTTACGAAATGCAAAAATAGCAAAAAGTACCACTCGGGACAAAATGATACTCTGCTGTCAAAATACAAAATTTTACTTTATGGGAAATAGAATTTCAGGATTTCCATTAACTTTACAAGCAGGATTGGCAAAATCTGAGTGTTATGGGTTTTTTTAACGGTTTGAAAAGGTTGTTCTTCCCCAATAAGTCTGTTTCTGTATTGCAGGGTGACGATGTCGTTTCATCTGCAGCAATTCAGGAAGTTTCGAACGTTCAGTATATTGTTTCCGAAAAGAAGGAACCTGAAGCAACTGTTTTCAGTATTCCGAGGGATGAAATTATGGATGAAAGGCCACCGGAAAGTGAGGATGAAAAATAAAAGTGTCATCAATCAATTGATCTTGAGTTGAAACAAATCAGAAGAATTTAGTAACCCATGTCTCCACTGCTCATTAACGGACGCACAGAAAAAGATCTGATACGGGCTTGCCTGCAGGGGGAAAGGACTGCCCAGAAGGAAATTTTTCAGATGTACTCCGGAAAAATGCTGGCAATTTGTCTGCGATACACCAGAAACAGACAGGAGGCTGAAGATATTTTTCAGGATGGTTTTGTCAAAGTTTTCACTCATTTACATGAGTTTGAATCTCAAGGCTCCTTTGAGGGATGGGTCCGTAAAATCATGATCCATACTGCCCTCCGCACCAACAAAAAAAAATATATCAGCCATGAAGAGACAGGATTGGATCACATACCGGAAGACATGGTTCTGCCGGAGGTCTTCTCTCTCCTTTCTGAAGCTGAGCTGATTCAATTGATTTCTTCTCTGCCAGATGGTTACAGGATTGTTTTTAATATGTTTGCCATCGAAGGATTTTCACACAGGGAGATCAGTGAAATGCTGGGTATTGAAGAATCCACTTCCCGCTCACAATTGGCTAAGGCAAGAAAATTGTTGCAGGAAAAAGTACTTTCTCATTACAACCAGGCTGTATGAACCGACTCGATAAAATATTCCGACAAAAGCTGTTCCATCACACAGAAACCTCACCGGCACATTTGTGGGACAACATTGAATCCCGGTTGCCCAGGGAAAACAAACGCTCCCCTTGGTTTTTACTCTCTGCAGCCATTCTGTTGTGTTTTGTAACAGGAGCCATTTACCGGCATTCGGAAATGTCTGGCAAAAAGAGTGAAGGCCAAGTCTATGCCACAAAGGTGAACGAAAATACCGGAAGTCAATCACTTGAGACTCGTTCAGTTACTACAAAATCGGTGGCTGTTCAAAATCAAAACCCAGTTGATGACCGAATGGTTGACCAAAATTTGAAAAGCAAAGATTCTGATGGTGCCTGGGTTGGCACAAAGTCTGAAATCCTACAGGAAGTTGCTGAATCAGAGGGCCGGGAGATACTTGTCCCGCAAACATTCGAAGAGCCGGAAAAAATCAAGCCGATTTCACCGCGTTTTCTCCACGGTGTCAGGATGCCGATGGCTGCTTCTTTGGTTCATAACACCGACGCCTCTGCTGAGCTGATGAAAGATGTCAAGGCATGTCCATTCCATTTTGACACCCAAAATAAAAGTGTGGATGTGTATTTGTCCAATGAGTATGGCTTGAAAACGCTGGTTGCAGATCCATCGATGTCTGAACATGTTCAGATGCGTCAGCAAACAGAAACAGGCCGATATTCCTTTGGGGCAGGCGTGCGTTTTGGGTATAATCTGAGTTATCGATGGAATTTGCATACGGGAGTAAATTATTCCCAAATCAATGAAAAATTCGAATATACAGATCCCGAGTCAAATCAGACCCGATTGATCACAATTAAGGATTATGTGTATGACAACGGAAAAATCGTGGACAGCATCATTACTGAAGAAGTAGTGATTGTACCCGGTATGACGAAAATGAAGATATTCAATACCTACCGGACGCTGGATATTCCTGTGCTGGCAAGATTTACCATCTTTGCAAACCGATGGATGAGTCTTTCTGCTTTGGGAGGGGTATACATCAATCTCACATCCCGTCAGCATGGAACAATTCTGGGGCCTGACAATAAAACACTCGTCAATATTTCTCCTTCAGACACAAACGGACCTTCTGTCTTTAAAACGCAGTTGGGAGTCTCGGGGATGGCAGGTGCCAGTGTTGCGATACACTTGAATTCTTCCATTGATTTTCTGCTTGAGCCACATGTGCGGTATTACACTTCATATATGAATACTGAAAATTACCCTGCGAATCAAAAGTTTACAGTGACAGGGCTGATTACCGGATTGAGATATAAATTTTAAGGCAAGCAGCGTTTTAGGAAGAAATTGACTCTATAATTGATAGCAGGGTTGCGAAATGAACAGAAAAGTAGTTGTGAGTAGGAAGTTTTTAGCATTATTATTGACAATTCAATTGCTTGGGTGTGCAAAAGATGAGATTTTGTTCATTCCAGATTTGACCTATTCCGAAAACAGGGAAGCATTTGTCTCTGCATTTACTGACGCCTCACCCGCAGGAATTGTCAGGTACTCCGGAGAAAGAACTTTATTTCAGACGACACAAGGTGTTTTTGTAGATATTGCCCCAAATTCTTTATTTCTCAAAGATGGAAGTCCGGTGGCAGGAGACCTAAAAATTGAATTACAGGAAATTACTTCTCAAAGAAAAAACCTGTTGAAAAGTCCGGGTTTTCTGACCAATACCGGCTGCCTGGAGTGCGGAAAACTTCTCCGACTCAAGATCACGCATCAAGGGCAACAACTGGTGTTTACATCGCCTGTACAGGTTTTTCTTCCATCTGATCAACTGAAAAAAGACGTTGTCTTATATTTCCACAGGATTCATACTGCTAAAGATACTTTGTGGAGCCCTTTACCCACACAGGAACTTGTGGCGGAAGATGAAGTTTGGAATTTTGATTTTAATGACAAATCGTATGAATGCCGCGGATATAAAGTCCAGGCAATACGCTCTGATGAATGGTATTGCATTGGTCAGGCACCAGTCCTTGCATGGAGCGAAGATTCGGGAAAGTGTATCAAGCTCCTGCAGTATGGAATCAGGAAGAAATCATCATCAGGTCTGAGCTAATCAAACCAACCACAAAAAAAGAGATACAGATCGCTCTTAGCGATTTATAAAAGAAAATGTGATTAGTCACATTTTATTCGTAAATGGGAACCGCCTGTCTGGAATGAAAGAATTTCAGGCAGGCTTTTTTTTTGAAAGACAATTCTTTAGAAACATAGCATCATCTATCCTACCCAACTGTGGGAAATTTTATTAATTTAGCATTTTGTATACATCTTTAAAGAGATTCAGATGACACGGAGTTGCCAAAAACATGTGCCCCTTCTTGGGTTGTTTTCTATGCTGTGCATATTTTCAGTGCAGGCACAGAATTTTATTTTAAACAAAGACTTCATTTTTACAACAGATTTTTCAGGAGGTGGGATATTGTTGGATTTCAATCAGGATGGATATAAAGATATGCTATATGCGGATAAACGAGATATTTACCTTTTTGTCAATAAAGCGACTGGAAAAATTCAATTTGATAAAATCAGACTTGCTTCAGAAACTTCACCGGCAAAGGTATTTCAACCTTTTGATATCGATGGAGACAATGATCTGGATGTACTTGTCGGTGCGGCGGGTCGTGTGTTTATTTTAGAAAACAAAAGTACTTTGACCAAGGTGGAATTGGTCAGAAACCCTAAAGACTTATTTTATTTTGGAAGTTTCTCCACCAAAGTACCCGCCTATTTTGTAAATGACCTGAATCAGGACGGACTGCTGGATGTTTTAGTGGCGTATGGAGATACAAAAATTGGTTTCCAGAAGACTGATAAGAGTTATTTTACCTATGATGTACCGGATGCAGATCTGGATCAAGTGCAAAAAGTTTTACCTGCTGACCTGGATAAAGATGGAAAACCAGATTTCCTTCTTGCGAGAAACTCAGCTTCGGGCGGTGGACTGATTTACTTTCTAAACAGTAACAACAGTTTTAATTCGCGGGGTACTGCCTGGTCTGGGCCGGTTCGGGACTTTGTGCTTCTTGACATTAACCAGGACTCATTACCTGATGTAATCACGCTGGATTATTCCGGAAAAAATGGGGTTGTTGTATTGAAAAACACCGGAAATCCGGCTAATTTATTTCAGGCAGACACGCTTCAGGTCGGACTTGGTGGACAGTATTCATCGTTTGTTTTTACGGATGTAGATCAGGTTCCCGGAGAGGAGTTTGTGGTGGGTTATGAGCAGGCGGCGGGCTTGACCATCCTGTCTGGAGAAAGCAACATTCAGGGCAACTGGACGGCAAAACCCATACCGCTTTCGTACGGTATCTGTGATAAAGTACTTGTGGGAGATCTCGACAAGGATGAGGATATGGACGTGGTGCAATTGCTCGATGATAATGGGTTTTTAGTATACCAGAACGCGACAATATCACATTCTTCAGAACAGAATAATCCAGGTCTTGTGACCATTTATCCAAACCCGTCAACTGCAAATGTTCGCGTAGTTTCTCAGTTTGATATTCAAAAAACCCTGCTATTCAACCAGCATGGAATTCTAGTTAAAAAGCAGGAGGGCTTATACGCAACTGAAGGCTTAATTGATGTGTCTGGACAAAGCCCGGGCAACTACTCCCTGGAAGTGCACTTAAGCAACTGTGGGCCGGGTTTTTGCAGGCAAATATGTTCAACCTCATAAATTAGTTTTTCATCGATCAGGTGTAAGGGCAGTTTCAGAGTCAGAGACTTTGTCATGGTTTTACCGATGGTATCCAGCATTTTGACTTCCTTGACACGGAAAAAGAACCTATCGCTTTGGTAGCCTTTTTCGTTGGTGCCCTCAAGGTAAAGCACCTGACCTTTTGTGATCAGGTGTTTGAAGGATTCGAATTGCTCATTGTAGAGGTTGATCTGAAATGATCCGGTAAAATCCTGTAGGGTAAAACGTACGTATCCGGTTCCTTTTTGGGTCGTTCCAAAATGAGCTTCTGTGACAATACCTCCCATTTTGAGGAGTTTTCCCTGTATCTGTTCTGCTTTTTCCAGTGAGCAATTGATAAAATGTCTGAATTCAAGGTGGTAATCATCCAAAGGGTGGCCGCTGATATAAATCCCAGTGACTTCTTTTTCTCTTTCCAGTTTTTCGATCTGATTCCACTCAGGGACAGGTGCCGGTTTGGGCGTGTCGATGTAATTTGTGATGGCATCACCAAACAATGACATTTGATTACTCTCTTTCTGGGACTGATAATTTGAGCCATATTTGAGCAAGCCCTCGATGAAAGTATCTGCTTTTTCGCCTGCAGACTCAAAAAACTGGGCCCTATTGAATACACCGAAAGAATCAAAGGCTCCACCCAAAATCAGGCTCTCCATGCATTTTTTATTGACGGAACGCAGATTCAGCCTGCGAACCATATCGTACACATCCTGAAAATTCCCTTTGGCTTTTCGTTCTCTAACAATTTCCTCTACAGGACCCTCTCCGACTCCTTTCAGCGCAGAAAGTCCAAACCTGACCTGTCCTTTTGCGTTTACGGCAAATTTCAGATTACTTTCATTAATATCTGGTCCAAGGACATCAATCTTGAGTCGCTTGGTTTCCTGTAAATAAAAATTGATTTTGCCGATATCATTTTTATTATTGTTGAGTACTGCAGCCATAAAAGCAGCCGGAAAATGAGCTTTCAGATAGGCTGTCTGAAATGCAATAAATGCATAACAGGTGGAATGAGACTTATTGAAGGCGTAGGAAGCAAATGCCTCCCAGTCCGACCATATTTTTTTCACCTTATCTTCCGGATGCCCGTTTGCCAGGCAGCCCTCTAAGAATCTGGAGTACATTTTGTCCAGTACCGCCTTTTGCTTCTTTCCCATGGCTTTCCTTAACACATCGGCATCACCCTTACTGAATCCGGCAAGTTTTTGTGACAGGAGCATGACCTGTTCCTGATATACTGTGATGCCATATGTTTCCGATAGGTATTCCTCCATGTCGGGCAAGTCAAAAGTGATTTCCTGTTTGCCGTTTTTCCGTTGGATAAAGTCCGGGATATATTGCAGTGGACCCGGTCGGTACAAGGCATTCATTGCGATCAGGTCTTCGAATCGCGTGGGCTTAAGCTCGCGAAGATACTTCTGCATTCCTGCTGATTCATACTGAAAGATGCCTACCATGTCTCCGCGCTGGAAGAGTTCAAAGGTAGTCGCATCGTCCAGTGGGACAAGGTCGATATCGATTTCATTGCCGTAGGTGTCTTTGATGATTTCCAGGGCATCCTTGATGATTGTGAGAGTGCGGAGACCCAAAAAGTCCATCTTTAACAAGCCGACCTGTTCAGCTGCTGAGTTGTCGTATTGTGACAATAAAAGTTCGGAGTCCTTGGCTACTGCCACTGGCACAAAATTGGTGATGTCGTCAGGCGTGATGATCACACCACAGGCGTGTACCCCGGTATTACGCACTGAGCCTTCGAGCTTTTTGGCAGTCTGGATCATTTTCCCAATCTGCGAATCTTCCTGTGCCATTTTGCGAAATTCATAGGCTTTTTCCCTATCTTCAGAGTTTAGAGAGTCTTTGAGTTTGGAATCAATATCCTTATCCGCAAGTACAGCCTCCAGAGTAGCATCATTGTGGCCTGGAAAAATTTTCGCCACTCTGTCCACTTCACTCAATGGAACATCCATGACCCTTCCCACATCCCTGATCGAGGATTTGGCAGCCATCGTGCCGTAGGTAATGATTTGCGCAACCTGATTACGACCATATTTGTCAATGACATAATCAATGACTTTTTCCCGGCCTTCATCATCGAAGTCAATATCAATATCCGGCATGGATACGCGCTCAGGATTCAAAAATCTTTCAAAAAGAAGGTCGTATTTAATGGGATCTATATTGGTAATACCAAGACAGTAGGCTACCAGGGAACCTGCCGCCGAACCTCTGCCCGGGCCCACGCTGACAGACATATTTCTGGCGGCACTGGTAAAGTCCTGCACAATCAGAAAGTAGCCGGAATATCCGGATTTGATGATGACATCAAGTTCAAACTCCAGGCGTTCCTGTACCTTACCCAGTACTGAACCATACCGTTTCATTGCGCCCTCATAGGCGAGATGGCGAAGGTAAACCTCCTGGCTGTCAAATCCGGCGGGAAGTGGAAAGGCTGGCAGAAGAATGTCCCTGTTTAAATCCAGAGGATCGATTTTTGAGGCTACCTCCATGGTGTTTTCCACTGCCTCTTTTACATCCCCAAACAACTTGTTCATTTCCGCTTTCGTCTTAAAGTAAAAGTCCGAACTTGGAAATAAAAACCGCTCCTTGTCAGATAGTAGTGAGCCGGTATTGATGCAGAGCAGTACGTCGTGGGGGGCGTAATCTTCCTGATTGACATAGTGAGCATCGTTGGTAACGATTGTCTTGACCTGATATTTTTTTGCCAGTCCCAGCAAGACCTGATTGACATCTTCCTGACTCATTCCTGTATCATCGATGCTTTCCAT
This sequence comes from Saprospiraceae bacterium, assembly GCA_021298335.1. GTDB lineage: Bacteria > Bacteroidota > Bacteroidia > Chitinophagales > Saprospiraceae > OLB9. The sequence continues at coordinate 7,931 of JAJTEZ010000074.1, forward strand.
GCCACGGTGGCGTTGAAGTTCGATGTAATAGTCTTCTCCAAAGAGATCGAGCCACCATTTCAGCCTTTCTTCTGCAAGGGGAATGTTACCATTCAAAATAGCTTGCGGAATCTCTGCCCCGATGCAGCAGCTGGTAGCAATGATGCCTTCGTGGTACTTCTCAATCAGGCTTTTGTCAATACGTGGGTATTTTCCATATAGACCCTCTGTATACCCCAGCGAACAAAGCCTTGCCAGATTCGTGTAGCCAATGCTGTTTTTTGCCATCATCAGTTGATGATAGCGCACATCCTTATGGCCCCGTGACTTCTCAAAGGATTTAATATGCCGGTCCTGCACCAGATAAAATTCACAACCAATGATCGGTTTGATTTCCTGCTTTTGTGCTTCCTTCACAAAATTAAACACTCCAAACATGTTGCCGTGGTCAGTGATTGCCACCGCTGATTGCCCGTCCTCTTTGGCTTTTTTCAGCATTGTTTTAATGTCGGATGCACCGTCCAAAAGAGAATACTGTGTGTGGGAGTGTAAATGGCAAAAATCAATCATGGTCAGGCAGATAACGGTAATTTGCAAAGGTATGGAAAAATAGAGACTGGAGAGGCAAGGGTCAGCAGAATCGGGAAGTAATAACCCTATTTTCTAAAGGGAGATACTTTCTGCATCCACCAAAAACCAGCAACACCTGCAAGGATGATGGACACTGACAAAACAATTAGTTGAATCCCCGGTCGAATGACCAGGATTGCTCCCAGGTATTGGATCAGAAAAAGAAGATACAAAAAATGCTGAAACTGAAAACGGCTGATTTTACTTGCAAACCACGAACCCAAAGGTGCCATGAATATCACTACCGGTATGCAGGCAAGCCACATGTTCCATGTCTGCTCACTGACGTCTCTGAGTATGACAGCGTGCAGAGCAAAGCCGATAAGGGTTTCGATCGTCATGATCAGAATCGACGAAGGCGCCGCCACTTTTTCGTCAAGCCGAAAGTATAAAACCACAAAACAAAAGGTCAGCATGTTGATGCCCGTGCCAAATAATGCAGAAATCATACCCCCCAAAATGCCAAAAATGACCAGCCATCGCTTGTCAGGCCAGGAAAGAACCGGAAGTTTTGAGAGCTTTAACCCATTTTTTTTGTTGCCTATATACAACACAAGACCGAATGCCAGCCACAGTGACACGAAGACGAGTTTTACCATAATCGGGGTCACATAGGGCACAATAGCCCAGGTACCCAGGACAATTCCGGCGAAACCTCCCAACGTCACAAATTGTATATACTGCAGATCGACCCGGATGTTCCGGCCCAGAATAAACAGAGACGCCGCCGTCATGCCGACGCTCTGTATGGCAAAAGCAAAATTGCGTGCATCATCAGGCTCAATACCCAGCAGCAGCGTAAAAACAGGAAAAGAAATCGCTGCACTACCCTCCGGACTGGATCCGGCCACAAATGCACCCAGCACCATCGTAATCATGACCGGCAACTGCTGGACCAGCAGCAGTATTTTACCTGAAGGTATCATGTAAACTAACCAGCTACACAAAACAAGTGTAACAAAAAATGCATACAAAACCGGAACATTCCTGATTATCAATCGAAGTTAATTTTTACTTTTGCTTAAAGGCCAAAAAACAGGTGCTTGAATATATATGGCAAATGAACAAAATTTGACAGAAAAAATTGAAGAAGAACAGGAATATATAAAGCAAATACAGATTCGATTGTTTGAAAACCTCCAGATTCTTCTTGAAAATCAAAAGTCAAAAGTCGACCAACAGGATGTGGTGGTACAAAACCAGGGACTCATTATCAGAAACCAGGAAGTCATCGTAAACAATCAGATCCAAATCATGCACAACCAGCACACAATCATGGAAAATCAGGCTACATTAAAAGCCATCCTGAAGGTTCAGGAGCGCCTGCTGCTATTGATGGAACACAGCAGCGGAACTCAACTCACTGAAGAAGAAGTGTCGATCTATATCAGAAATTTAGAATCCGGGTTCAGACAACGCCAGACAGGGAGGGAATAGTAAGTTTACAGATTTTTTAACTGGGCTTCCAGAAGTCGGATATTCATTTTCAGGGTTTTGTTTTCTGCTTCTCTGCTTTCCAGCAACTGCCGGACGAGCTGCATCTGGATTTGCTGGCTCTCCAGCTTTTGATGCAGTAACTTCAAATTAAACATATATTTCTCATTTTCCAGGGCAACTTGCTGCAGGTTTTTTTCCTGGTCCGAACTGTTGTGACTACTCCCTGTGGATCGTCCTTCCGGAATCCTGGAATTATACAGCTCGTCTATCGGAATCTGAAAATACGTCGAAAATTTCTGCACCACGTCGAGGCCGGGAATCGACTTTCCGGTTTCATAGTCAGACAGTGCACTCTTTGAAACGCTGAGTTGATCACTGAATTCTATCAGTGTCAATTTTTTCGATTTCCTCAGGAATCTGATGTTTTCTCCAAAAATATTTTCCATTTTTTTGGAATTTTCCGGAATTCCGGTATTTTTGACCGTTAAATATTGATATACCACAAAGATACGATAGTCTATGCGCACGTCTTGCATTGCATTCAAAATACTCCAGACAAATCTGATTTGGTCTTATTTGGTCTGTTTTGTATTGCTTCAGTTTATCATCCAAAACACACAAGCCCAGGGTTGTGTGGCAATCCGCCAGATGAGCAATTGTACAGGCGGAAACCTAACTTCAAACCTGCTCGGGAAAAATGATTGGCAGGTAGGGATGAGCTACAGGTATTTTCAGTCCTTCCGACACTTCCGCGGGACGCATGAAGAAGCTGACAGAGTGGCTAATGGTACAGAAGTGATCAATGATGCGAATGGTTTTGATTTTGCCCTGACGTATGGAATTACAGACAGAGTGTATGCCAGTAGCAGCATTCCGTTTGTCATCAATGAAAGGTCCTCTCTCTATGAACACGGCAGGACGGAGCGACATACTACCTTTTCCCGTGGTCTGGCAGATATCCGTCTGGGACTGGGCGTTTGGCTGCTATCTCAGGCAGAAAGTCCGAAAGGGAACATTGCGTTGGGGATCGGAATAAAACTTCCAACAGGAGCTTACAATGCGACAGATATTTTTTACAATGTTGGACCATCAGGGAGCCCCCAGGTGAGGCCCGTCGATCAGTCCATCCAGCCGGGCGATGGGGGATTCAGTCCTTCTCTGGATATCCAGGTGTACAGAATGATCTCTTCTTCCTTCTCCCTTTATGGCAATGGCTTTTACATGTTCAGCCCTCGGGAAACCAACGGGGTGCGCACATTCCGGGAAACGCTCAATCCCATCCTGGCCAATGAGGCCATTATGTCTGTCACAGATCAGTTTGCAGCACGCCTGGGCATCAACTTCAGCGTCAGTCACTCTCTGGGAGCCGGACTTGGACTTCGCTATGAAGGAATACCCGTAAAAGATGTCATCGGTGGATCTCAGGGATTCCGAAGGCCAGGAAATATATTGTCCGTCGAACCCTCGGTCAATTACATGAAAGGCCCCGCCACCTTGTTTCTCAGTGTACCGGTGGCAATCCGAAGGGAGAGACCACAAAGTGTGACAGACCTGGAAACTGAAATCGCTACAGGAACACCAAGAAATGGTGACTCAGCATTTGCTGACTACCTGATCTCTTTTGGAGCTTTTTATCGAATTCCTGCAAAAATGATGCTCAATCATTAGTATTTTCTTTCTTTAAACCATACTTTTGCAAATAACATTCTGATATTTTGGCACTTATTACAATAAATAAACCCTGTGGCTTTTCTTCCCGATTAAAAACTTTAGTTTTTTCCTTGCTGCTGATCACTTTGTTCTTTTCCTGTTCCAAGGAAATTGAAATTCAGACCAGCAAACAGACTTCATCGTATGATGCTGAATTTATCTTAGGATATTACGACTTGCTGTGTTCGACAATCCGGAAAACACCGGGTTATTTTCCTCCACAGGCATCCAGAGCGTACGGCTATATCGGAATTGCACAGTATGAGGCGGTTGTTCACGGTATAGACGGACAATATAGTCTCAGCGGACAACTCACACAGTTGGAACCTTCCATGATTCCTAAACCGGCAGAAGGTCTGGAGTATAACTGGGCCATCGCTTCAAATGCCGCCACAGCACAGATGTTCAGGAGACTGTTTGAAAAAAGAATGATGGCAGAAGACAAGGCTATCATTGACCAGTATGAAGACAAAATCCATAAGGAATTATCTGCTGCTGTAGAATTTTCCATCGTTGAACGATCCAAGGCATTTGGTATCACCATTGCTGAGGTAATTTTTGAATACTCGAAAACGGATGGAGGCCACGAAGCTTATCTGGACCCATTCCAGCAGCCCTATACCGTCCCCTCCGATCCGTATTGCTGGGTGCCTACCGGCGCGATAAAAACGCCTCTGAGTCCTTTATGGGGATCCAACAGGCCGTTTCTCACCGACAATATTTCGCGCACAAAAGTAGCTGCGCATGTGCCGTTTTCAGAAGTAAAAGGATCAGAGTTTTACCAGCAGGCCTTGGTTGTGTATACACAGGCAAAAGAGAACACAACAGAACACAAAGAAATCGCAAAATACTGGGCTGATGATCCATTTCAGACTTGTACGCCGGCGGGCCACAGTTTTAACATCCTGTCACAATTGCTCCGAAAAGAAAAAGCCAACCTGGCAGAAGCAAGTGTTGCCTATGCCATGATGGGGGTTGCGGAAAATGATGCCTTTATTGCTTGCTGGAAAGGCAAGTATGAATACCTCCTCATTCGGCCTGTTTCCTATATACAACGATATATTGATCCGGCTTTTACGACATTTTTAAACACCCCTCCCTTTCCGGCATATACGTCAGGGCACTCTACAGAAATCGGGGCAGCCTCGCGGATTTTGATAGACAGATTTTCCAGAAGCAGCGGATACTATCCCTTCACAGATTATAGTCAGCTTCAATATGGGCTACTTGCCAGATCATTCTCAAATTTTGATCAAATGGCAAATGAATGTGCCCTGAGCCGTCTGTATGGGGGCATCCATTACCCTATGGACAATGAAAAAGGGCTGCAGCTGGGCAGGGCTATCGGAGATAATGTGCTCACAGAAATTCACTGGTCGCCTCTTTAGTCATTTGAATGGAGTGGATTCTGTATTTTTGCATTGGTTATAAAAATTCATCATCCATGAAGTTCAGTTTCAGCCTCTTGGCATTCGTTTTTGCCATACATTGCTCTGCGCAAAAACAAGTTCCCCTTCCCTCTTCCCCCGTCAAGGAATATATGAGTCCCGAAAAACTTTGGTTGCTGGGACGGGTGTCAGGAATCGGCATCACTACAGACAGCAGAGAGGTCGTTTACCGCGTTTCTCAGCCAGAGATGGAAAACAACCGTTTTCAACGACTTCTGTATGCTACAGACATCCAGACAGGCACCACCAGGCCCATTCAAGACCTTTCAGGACTCGTATCAGATAAACACCTCTCACCCGATGGCAGGTACAAATTATCTGCCAGGCCAGCAAACATCGAACACATTCAGGGTAAAGACAGGCATACTGACTTATCAATGTCGAAGGTACAAATCTATGACGAACTGGATTACAGGCACTGGGATACCTGGCACGATGGATCGTTTAACCACTTGTTTTTCGGCCCTGTTGGCAAGCCAGACACGACCTACAGAGACATCATGGCAAATGAGCCGTTTCATTGTCCGCAAAAGCCCTTTGGAGGCGAAGAAGATTATTGCTGGTCGCCGGATGGAAAAACTATCATCTACGCATCCAAAAAACTAAAGGGCACGCCTTATGTACAGAGTACCAATACAGATTTGTATTCATATGATATTTCCACAGGAAAAACAACCAACCTGACTGAAAAAAATAAAGGATATGATACCCACCCGGTGTATTCTGTGCAGGGAGATCTCGCCTATCTGAGCATGAAAACCGACGGTTATGAGGCGGATAAAAACGATATTGTCGTACTATCACAGGGGGTACATTTAAATCTCACAGCTGCATGGGATGGCACAGTAAACACATTCCTCTGGGATGGTAGCGGCAAAAAAATATATTTTACGGCGCCTGTAGATGGCACTATACAACTATTTGAAGTCACCTTCACAGGGACAACCGGTGGAAGTCCGAAAATCACCCAGTTGACGAATGGTGACTGGGACATTACCGCTCTCATCGGACTGGCGGGCAATACGTTGGTTGTGACCCGAACGGACCTCAACCACGCAGCAGAAGTATATAGTTATATGATCAACACCGCAACCTGGAAGCAGTTAAGCCGTGTCAACGATGAATTGTACAAAAATACGGCCCTGTGCAAGACAGAAAAAAGAAGCGTACCCACAACGGATGGCAAAAAAATGCTGGCCTGGATTGTCTATCCCCCCGATTTTGATCCGGCAAAAAAATACCCGACCTTGTTATACTGCCAGGGTGGTCCGCAGTCAGCACTGACTCAGTTTTATTCATTCCGCTGGAACTTAGCCCTGATGGCCAGTCAGGGGTATATCGTCATTGCCCCAAACAGAAGAGGTATGCCGGGCCATGGGGTGGAATGGAACAGGCAGATCAGCGGTGACTGGGGAGGGCAGAATATGCAGGATTACCTGGCCGAAATAGCCAAAGAGCCATACGTGGACAAAACGCGTCTGGGTGCAGTAGGAGCAAGCTACGGAGGGTATTCAGTATTTTACCTCGCAGGCATACATAACCAGAGATTTAAAACATTTATCGCACATGACGGCATTTTCAATACGCAGAGCATGTACGGCACGACCGAAGAAATGTTTTTTGTGAATTTCGACCTGGGAGGGCCATACTGGCTTGAAAAAAACAAACAATCCTATACCGCTTTCAATCCAGCATCACTTGTATCAAAATGGGACAGGCCTATCCTGATCATCCAGGGAGGCAAAGATTACAGGGTGCCAGAAGGGCAGGCCCAGGAAGCATTTACAGCCGCTCAGGTCCGGGGCATTAAAAGTCGGTTCATGTATCTCCCTGATGAAAACCACTGGGTAGTTCAGCCACAGAACAGCCTTGTCTGGCAGCGTGAATTTTTCCGCTGGCTGAAGGAAACTCTGTAGGCTAACTGCCTGCCGATACTATAAGGTCAGCCTTGCACGTAAATTCGCCGTACCCGGGCGGAGATGCGGCTAAGAATTTCATAAGGAATCGTCATGCACACTTCCGCCAGTGTTTCCAAAGGTTTGTCATGGCTGAACACTACTACTTCATCGCCAACTGCTACATCCTCACTAAATCCAAGGTCTACCATTGTGAGATCCATACAGACATTCCCCAAAATGGGAAAGTCCCGCCCACGAATGCGCAATGAATACTTTGCATTTCCAGCAATACGCATCAATCCATCTGCGTAGCCAAGATTGACGACTGCGATTCTCCCACCCTCAGAGGCAATTCCTCTGCGGTTATATCCGACATGGGCTCCCGGACCTACATCTTTTACCTGCACGACTGTGGCCTTCAGGCAATGTACTTTTTCAAGCTTGCCCGCCCAAGCGCCCGAACTGTCGAAACCATACAAACCGAGGCCTAATCTCACCATTTCAAAATGATAGCCGGGAAAACGCACTATACCCGCAGAATTGAGCAAATGCCGGGGAGGCCTGTATCCCAGACTTTGACTGATAAATTCATATCCTACAAGGAATTTTTCTGCCTGCCTGTGTGTAAACGAATCATCAGCAGCATCCTCACTGCTGGTAAGGTGCGAAAATACCGAAGCGACACAGACAGCTGGATGCGCCCCCAGTCTTTCGGTCAACACCGGAAGATCTGCCTCCAGAAAACCTAGTCTGTGCATGCCCGTATCCAGCTTGACATGTATACGAAAATCAGACACGTTGTGCAGGTGTACATAGGCCAACATTTCATCCAGTTGCTCCAGGCAGTACACCTCAGGTTCCAATTGCCACCGAACCATCTCCTGCATGCCATTTCTGTCGGGATTTAAAATCATGACCGGCAGCCGGATTCCTGCCTTCCGCAATTCAATGCCCTCATCAATGAAAGCCACGGCCAGGTAGCCTACCTTGCGAAATTCCAGCAAGCGGGCCAATTCGACACTACCACTGCCATAAGCAGAAGCTTTGATGACACCGATGGTTTGCGTACCCGGCGAAAGTGTTTCCGTAAAAATGCCAAGATTGTGATCTACTGCCTGGAGATTTGTCTCAAGCACGGCAGTATGTGCTTTTTCAGACAGTACAGCAATCACCCGCTCCAGTTGAAACATCCGGGCACCTTTGACGAGGACTGCCTTCATTTGCATGTCTACTTTCGGCAATTCCTCCAGAAAAGCATCCGTCGTTGTAAAAAATCGCAAGGAAATATTTTCCACAAGTACCGATAGCTCAGTCAGCTGGCTACCAATACAATACACTTCATGAATACCGTGCTGCCTGATCAAGTCAGCAAGAGAAACACAAAACTGATGTGTAGAAAGTCCCGTTTGGAAAAAATCAGAGACAATCAGTACTTTTATTCTGTTTCCGGCCTGCTGGTTGAGAAAGTCGAGAGCAATGCGGCACGATTGTAAATCTGCATTATAAGTATCATTGATCAAAATGCTTGCCTGAATACCCTTTTTCATCTCCAGGCGCATCGGCAAATTATGTAATTTGCGTATGTCAGAAGCGAGCTTTTCAACAGGAATCCTGAGTACCAGCAACACCGCAATACAGTGAAGACAATTCTGGACTGACGCAGGATCTACAAATGGCAGCTGCAAAGAAAGGTGACTCCCATCGCCAAGCTGAATATCCACAGACGTGCTGCTTAGCTTTTGATGCAACGACAAAATCCTGAAAAGGGTGGACTGCATGCTTGTTCCCCAACTGCAAAGCCGAGCCTCCGGAAAGGCAAGTCGGATGGCTTCACTCACTATACTCTGATCCTCTTCAAATATAATCGTATGGCAATGCCGGAACAACTGCAACTTCTCAGCGAGTTTATGCTCCGGGTTGTCAAATCCCTCTGTATGTGCATCACCCAGCATGGTAAACAGGCCTATGCCCGGATGGATCATTTCTTCCAGGCGGACCATTTCACCCGGCTGGGAAATACCGGCTTCAAAAATGCCCAGTTCATCCCTCGCATCAACCTGCCATAAGGAAAGAGCCACCCCTGTCTGCGAATTGTAGCTTCGAGGGCTTTTCACCACCCTCCTGTCGGTAATCAGAAGATCGAGCCATTCCTTGATAGTTGTCTTCCCATTGCTGCCAGTAATGGCGAGTATGTCAAGCTGCGGAAACGCCCGCCGGTGTGCACCCGCAAGCACCTGTAAAGCCGCAAGCGTATCGCCTACCGGAAACCAGTTGATCTCCTCAGGCATTCCCTCAGGGATAAACTCCACTACACAATGTCGAACTCCACGGGCTATCGCCTCAGCAACAAACTCATGGCCGTTATGAAGGCTGCCTTTCAACGCAAAAAACAGCGTCCGCGCCGGATCTTCCAAGCGGCGCGTATCCATGGAAAGAAAGCAAACTTCAGTATCAGGATCTGAAAGAAATCGGTCTTCAGAGCCCAGCAGACGCGCTATATGTGCTGCGGAATAACAAGTCATCAGCCCAGATCAAAACCAATGTCACGACGAAAATAACAGGCCTCATAGTGAATGCGTCCGGCATTCTCGACCGACAACCGGACAGCGTCCTGAAAAGTTTCGCCAAAAGAAGTGACTGCCAGAACCCGGCCCCCCTGCGTGACCACATCATTTTCCTTTCGGCTTGTGCCGGCGTGAAAAACCATAGAGGAAGTTACGTCCTCCAGGCCCGAAATCGTCAGGCCCTTGCGAAAATCGCCGGGATATCCGCCCGATACCAGCATGACAGCCGCAGCGCTTTGAGGAGAAACCTGCAACCCGATCTCTTTCATCCTGCCTTCTGCCACAGCCAGAAGAACATCCGCAAGATCACTTTCAATGCGAGGGATGACCACTTCTGTTTCAGGGTCGCCCAAACGACAATTATATTCGATTACAAAGGGTTCGCCATTGCATAGAATGAGGCCAAAGAACACAAATCCTATATAATCCATGCCTTCTCTGTCTATGCCTTCAATGGTGGGACAAATGATGCGCTCCTCGACTTTCTGCCACACGTCAGACGTGACAAAGGGAACAGGTGACACAGCTCCCATACCACCGGTGTTCAGGCCTGTATCACCCTCGCCTACACGCTTATAATCTTTGGCTTCCGGCAGTAAAATATAGTCTTTGCCGTCAGTGAGTGCAAAAACGCTAAACTCAATGCCATCCAGAAATTGCTCGATTACCACAGTTTCGGAAGCCTGGCCAAATTTGCCCTCCAGCATCTCCCGGAGCTGCAAGATAGCTTCATCCAGTTCTTGAATGATAAGTACCCCTTTCCCGGCAGCCAGACCATCCGCTTTCAGTACGTAAGGTCCGGAAGAAAGTTCGTGCAAAAACCTGACTCCCTCGTCCAGATGCTCTTTGGTCACTTCGATGTAAGCAGCCGTGGGGACTCCATATTTTTGCAT